>REDK01000123.1 GCA_007693535.1 Chromatiaceae bacterium | reverse complement strand
TTCGACAAGCGCCTGGCCGACGAAGAGGTCTGGATCCGCCAGGGCATCAAGGCCCGGCGCACCCGCAACGAGGGCCGGGTGCGGGCGTTGGAGGCGCTGCGCGAGGCACGACGCGAGCGGCGCACCGGGCCGGGGCAGGCGCGCCTGCGTCTCGACCGCGGCGAGCGCGGTGGGCGCCTGGTGCTGGAGGCCGAAGGGGTCGGCTTCAGTTGGCCGGCCGCCGCCGGGGCGCCGCCGCGGCCGGTCATCGTCGGGCTCGACACCCTGATCCTGCGCGGTGACCGGGTCGGCATCATCGGCCCCAACGGCGCCGGCAAGTCCACCCTGCTGCGGCTGCTGCTCGGCGATCTCGCCCCGGACCAGGGCCACATCCGCCGCGGCACCGGCCTGCAGGTCGCCTACTTCGATCAACTGCGGGCGCAGCTCGACCCCACCCGCAGCGTGCGCGACAACGTCGCTGGCGGCAGCGATCAGATCGAGATCGGCGGGCGCAGCCGGCATGTCCTGTCCTATCTGCGCGATTTTCTGTTCAGCCCTGAGCGTGCTCAGCAACCGGTGGCCGCCCTCTCGGGCGGCGAGCGCAACCGGTTGCTGTTGGCGCGGTTGTTCACCCAACCCGCCAACCTGCTGGTCCTCGATGAGCCGACCAACGACCTGGACGTCGAGACCCTGGAGCTGCTGGAGGAACTGCTGGCCGACTTCGACGGCACCCTGCTCCTGGTCAGCCACGACCGCGACCTACTCGACCGGGTGGTGACCTCGACCTTGGTGCTGGAAGGCGCCGGCCGCGTCGGCGACTACGTCGGCGGCTACTCCGACTGGCTACGGCAGCGCCCGGTTGCGCCCAGTTCCGGTGCTGGTGCTGGTGCTGGGACCGGCGCGGGGAACGCGGCAGCGACCCGATCCAGTGCGCTCCCCTCTCGGCCTTCGCCGGCCCCACCGACTAAGCTCGGCTACAAGGACCAGCGCGCCCTGGCCGCTCTGCCCGGGCAGATCGAGGCCCTGGAGACCGAGCAGGCCGCAGTTCAGACGCGGCTGGCCGATCCGGCCCTGTATCAGGGCGGCAGCGCCGGCGCGGAGATCACCGCCCTGCAGTCGCGCCTAGCCGCACTGGGCGCGGAACTGGCCGCCTGCTATGCCCGCTGGGAGCACTTGGAGGCACTGCAGGAGGCGGTTCAGCGCAAGGACTGAGTGCGCTGCTCGCGGGTTCAGTCCGATCTATTGGGGCCAGAAACCGTTTCCGATGCTGCCCCTCCTTCGCTCGGGCCACCGGGCGCATCCGTGGAAACCGGTGTCTGATCCGGCAGCATCAGCGTCGTGACCCGGTTGGCTTGCCGCGCTTCGACCCTGACGCCCGCCATTGATGTCGCTGTATCAGGCGGCTGCGGGACCACTTCGAGGGCGAAATACCCCGGTGGCAGCCCGTTGATGACGAACCATCCGTCCGGATCGGTGATGGCCTCCTCGGTGCGACCGACCACCCTGACCCGGGCCTCCTTGACCGGTTCTTGCTCGCCGCGAATCACCTGTCCGAACACCGAGCCGCTCCCGCCCAGTAGCGACGGCGACGGCTCCAGCTTCTCGATCGCGGCCCGCACCCACAGCAAGATCGGTTCCGAGGCAAACCCGGCACCAAAGGCGAGTAGGACCGTCGTCGCCACGTCCGGCGGCTTGATCAAAAAGAATGCGACCGTTGCGAGAAACGGTGCCGACATGAACTGGACGATTTGAAACACCAGATATTCGCGCAGCAGGGACGGAGTGAGAAACGGCTTACCGGGTTGTGCCACATAGCCTTCTTCCGATTGTTTCTGATACTCGGGGATGCGTCGGGTCAGACTGATCGCGCCGCCGATCAGGGCCACGATCACCAGGTACAGTGGAACCACGAGACCCCCCGTGATCTTGACCCTTGAGTTAGTCTCGGCGGAAGAGTGATCACCTGCAGTTGAATCAGGCGTTCTGGAATTCGCTGAGCGTTGATTGTTGGCTGGTCCACCAGCTGACGTCGTTGCATCTCCGCTCGACCCTGAAGGGGCTGAGTTTGCCTCCCTAGCCTCAGCCGGTGTGTCCGCTCCTGGCTCAGCGGGCGTAGTCGACGATGCGTTGCCTTGGGCGCCCGTATTGCTCCCATCGACGGCGGATGATTGGCATGGCTTCACATGTCCGCCAATGTTGATCAGCCACATTTGGCGGGGTAGCGTATTGGTGTCTGCTTGTGCTGTGCCTTGCCGTTTTGGTGCCCCACAAGTGGTCACACTGTTGCTGTTGGAGTCATCGACACAGCCCTGCAAGATCCAGATCGGTCGACACTCGGCCTTCTTCGCGGCGTCTGCGGAGTTTGGATGTGGTAGCAGGAACGGAATGATCGCACTCAGCATCGCGAACAGCATGAAGCCATAAGCGAAGATCATCCAATCGCGTTTGAGTGTCTCCAATTCAAGATTTGGACCGGTCGTTCCGCTGGGGATCGGCTTGCTGAATAGCACGACGAACCAGACCAGCACTGGTAGGCCGAGGAGGCCCAGGATGGTGAGCCAGATCCAACCGGGTATGCTGGGCGTGCCCGCAGGGACCAAGGCTGGTGCGGCGATCAACAGCACAAACAGCACGCCGATCGCCAGGATGAAATAAAGAACCGCCCGCTTGTGTCTGGTTAGCCAAGGTCGGTGCGCAGCCGGATTGGGTCGAGCGTGATCAACCGCGTCGACGCCGCCGGTGGGATTTCCGGGGTTCGCGTCGCGCGGGTTGCTGTCCGAGGTGCGGTGCGGCATCTGCGGATCCTCGTGGCAGAGATCGGAAATTCACGCATCCACCACGAGGTATATAGACCATCACCTGGTGCGCTGCTGCATCCGCCCGCCCGCCCGCCCGCCCGACCGACCGCAGCGCGACCGCGGTTGGGCCGGCGGCGGTCGAGCGGCCATGCCGAGCGCGGTCTCGGCGTCCAGTCGGTTCCGGCAGGCGATGCGCGTCGCCGTACCGCTCGCGCATCAGTCCCCGCTGCCGCGGAGGGCGCGGGTGACAAAGGGCGGCTGTGCCAGCGCGGCGCGGTGGATGTCGGCGCTGTAGTAGCGGGTCTCGAAGGCGGAGTTGGCGGCAGCGGCGCGGAAGGCGGGGATGGTGCTATCGCGGGTGGCCATGGTGGCGCTCCACCAGCCGGAGGGATAGATGGTCTGCGGGAAGAACAGGGTCTGCAGGTCGCTGAAGCCGGCGCTGCGCAAGTCGCGGTGGATGCCGCGCAGGATGTCCAGATGGTAGAGCGGCGATTCGCTCTGCTGCACCAGCAGTCCACCAGGGGCGAGTACGCGCAGGCAGTCGCGGTAGAAGGCGTCGGTGAAGAGCCCGGCGGCGGGGCCGACCGGATCGGTGCTGTCGATGATGATGACCTCCAGGCTGGCCGTCGCCGCCTCGCGCATCCAGCGGATGCCATCGTCGAACAGCAGGGTGGTACGCGGGTCGTCGTTGGCGGCGGTCAGTTCCGGGAAGAAGCGTTCGGCCAAGCGGGTCACGCGCTCGTCGATGTCGATCTGCACGGCACTGGCGACCTCGGGATGGCGCAGTACCTCGCGCAGGGTGCCGCAGTCACCGCCGCCGATGATGCAGACCCGCCGCGGGTCGGGATGGGTGAAGAGCACCGGATGCGCGAGCATCTCGTGATAGAGGAAGTTCTCCCGGCTGCTGAGCATGGTGCAGCCGTCGATGACCATCAGATGACCGAAGTCGGTGGTCTCGTAGATGCTGATGGTCTGAAACGGGCTCTGCTCCTCGTGCACCTTGCGGCGGATGCGCAGCGAGAAGGCGCTGCCGGCATCCTGATGGACCTCGGTGAACCAGTCGTTGTCGTCGAGCATGATGGAACTCCGCGGCGCGGGCGCTGAGGCCTGGCCGGTGTGATGGTCGGGGCGGTTAGGCCGGGAGAGCAGCCGCTGCCAGGTGCGGCGGTCAGGTCGCCGCTCCGTCCGCGGCGGTGTGGGCCTGGGTCAGCATCTCCTCGGCATGGGCGCGGGTGGTGGCGGTGATCGCGGTGCCGCCTAGCATGCGGGCGATCTCGTCGATGCGTGCGTCTGCGTCCAGGGGGTCGATCTGGGTGAAGGTCTCCTCGCTGCTGCTGCGCTTACTGACCCGCAACTGCCGGTGCGCCTGCGCCGCAACCTGGGGTAGATGGGTCACGCACAGGACCTGACGGGCGGCGCCGAGGCGCCGCAACAGGCGGCCGACGATCTCGGCGACGCCACCGCCGATGCCGACGTCGACCTCGTCGAAGACCAGGGTTGGGATGCCGCCGACACTGGCGGTGGCGACCTGGATGGCGAGGCTGATGCGCGAGAGTTCACCGCCGGAGGCGACCCGGGCGAGGGGCTGCAGAGGCTGGCCCGGATTGGCACTGACCTGGAACTCGACGCTGTCCAAGCCGCTGCTGCCGATGTCGTCGTCGGCAGCGGTGAGCAGGGCAATGGCAAAGTGGCCGCCGGCCATGCCGAGTTCCTGCATCGCTGCGGTGACGGTGTCGCCGAGGTGGTCGGCGGCAGTGCGGCGGGCGCGACTGAGCGCCCGCGCCCGCTCCAGCAGCCCGGTGTACTCGGCGTCGCGTTCAGCGCCCAGGTTGCCGAGCGACAGGTCGGCAGCCTCGAGGGTTGCCAGTTCGGCCCACGCCGCCTGCAGGTGCTGGTCCAGGTCTGCCGGCGCCAGCCGGTATTTGCGCGCCAGGTCGTGGATGCGCACCAGCCGTTGTTCCACCTCGGCGAGGCGGCCGGGGTCCAGTTCCAGGCTGTCGAGATATTGGCGCAGGTTGCTGGCCGCCTCGCCGACCTGCACCAGGGCGCCGTCGATCAGGTCGCGGGTCTCCTGCAGGCGCTCGTCGATGGCGGCCAGGCCGCCCAGTTCGGCGGCGGCATGGCCGAGCTGATCACGGACGGCCGGCTCGCCTTCGTAGAGCAGGTCCAGCAGGGCGGCGGTGGTGCCCTGCAACTGACCCAGGTTGGCCAGGCGGCGCTGCTCGGCATCGAGCGCGTCCAGTTCCCCCGGGGCGAGCGCTAGGGCCGCGAGTTCATCGACCACGAAGCGCAGCAGGTCCATGCGTGCTGCGCGCTGTGCCTGGGCCGCGGTCAGCTCGCGCCAGCGGGTATCCAGGGCGCGATAGCGGCGGTAATGCTCGACCACCGCAGTGGTCGCTTCGCCGAGTCCGCCATAGGCGTCCAGCAGGGTGCGCTGGGCAGCCGGGCGCAGCAGCGACTGGTGGGCATGCTGGCCGTGGATGTCTACCAGCAGATCGCCGAGGTCGCGCAGCTGGGCGGTGCTGACAACACGCCCGTTGATGTAGGCGCGGGCGCGACCGCCGCGGGTCAGCACCCGGCGCAGCAGGCAGTCGTCGCCGTCGTCCAGGGCCTGTTCGGCAAGCCAGGCGCGGGCGGCGAGGTTGGCGCTGACATCGAAGGCGGCGCTGACCTCGGCGCGTTCTCGGCCGCTGCGGATGAGCGCGGCATCGGCCTTGTCGCCGAGGGTGAGCCCGAGGGCGTCGATGAGGATCGATTTACCGGCCCCGGTCTCGCCGGTCAGCGCGGTCATACCGGCCCCCAGGTCCAGCTCCAGGCGGCTGACGATGACCAGATCCTGGATGGCGATATGGGTCAGCATGGCGGCAACGTCGGGGCCGAGACCGCGGGCCGCAGCGATAGGGTCGCGGCGGACGCCAGGGTGGTTGTGGGCAGGGGAGCGGTCGGCGCCTCAGCAGGGCTGGCCGGACTGGGGATGGCCGCTCCAGCCCAGCTTGGCGCGCAGGATGCCGTAATGGTCATGACCGGGGGGATGCAGCAGGGTCACCTGTTGGTCGCCGCGGGTGATGCGGATAGGGGTGTCCGCGGCCAGCGGCAGGTCGAACTGGCCGTCGCAGGTCAGGCGCACATGCTCGGGCTCGAACTGGCAGATGCGGATCTCGATGCAGCTTGCGCCGGGCACTACCAGCGGCCGGTTGCTGAGGGTATGGGGGCAGATCGGCACCAGCAGCAGGGCATCCAGCCCGGGATGAATCAGCGGCCCGCCGCCGGACAGGGCATAGGCGGTGGAGCCGGTGGGGGTGGCGACGATCAGTCCGTCGGAGCGCTGGGCGTTGACGAAGCAACCGTCGATATAGGTCTCGAACTCGATCATGCGCATCGAGTTCCATTTGTGCAGGACCACATCATTGAGGGCACAGCCGATTTCGGCCCCGCCGTCCATCCGGGTCTCGATGAGGGCCCGGCGGTCGCTTTCGTACTCGCCGCGCAGGATCTGATCGAGCCGGTCCTCGATATGGCAGGGCGAGATGTCCACCAGAAAGCCGAGCCGCCCGAGGTTGATGCCGACCAGTGGCACAGCGTGATTGGCCAGGTCGCGTGCTGCCTGGAGCAGGGTGCCATCGCCGCCGACTACGATGATCAGATCGCAGGTCTGTCCCAGGGCCGCCAGTGCCCAAGGCTGGTCGCAGTCCAGGCCCGCTGCCCGGGCCTGAGACGCGCTACAGGCATCCACCAGCACGGCGACGTCGCGCCGGTGCAGATGCGCCATCAGGCGTTGCAATACCGCGCCGAACTGGGGTTCATCGCGCTGTTTGCCGATGATGCCGACGGTGTGGAATGAGGTCATCGACGCGATGAGTGCGAGGCAGGCGAGCGCGGACGAACCGGGGCCCATACGGGGCCGATACGAGGCCGATACGGGACCGGTGACAGGCCGGGCTGCCGGTGCGGCAACCGTTCCGGCTTCAGGTCCAGGTCGGCGCCACACGTTAGCACGCGCTCGCATCCGCGCCAACTCGCCCAGGCCACGCGATCGGCGAGCAGTCCGCGCTGATATCGTTCTTGCATCCGCGATCGGTTCGGCTCACCGGGTCGCCATGACGACCGGCAGCGCCCGCGGGCCTGCGCTCAAGGCGTGAGGGCGTCCACCAAAGCCCGCCATACCGGGGGCTCGGAGACAGCGTCATCGGCGGCACCGAGGATCAGCAGCGCACGGCCCGTCTCGTCATATAGCCGCACCTCCCGGCGCGGCAGCGGGGTATCAGTGCGGCGCACCACCAGCGCGGTGGCAATGGCTGCGGGGTCCAGGCGCAGGCTAACCCGCTCGCCACGAAGATAGAACCCGCCAATCCCGCCGGTGCTGGCATAGGGGACGATATCGACGCGCCGGATCAGGGCATCGTTGCCGGTAATCAGGCGCAGCGACACGAGCTGTTCGCACAGGGTCTCCAGCAGCACTGGGATCAGGACCGGGTCCACTCGCTGTACTTGCCCGCGTTGGCGCAGACGGTTCGGGTCCAGCCGCAGCAGCCCACACAGCTCGGCCATGTCGGCCAGGTCGAGGGCGTCGTCGAGGCCGGCGCAGCGCTCGCCGAGCCGTGCCGCTGGATGTGTCCCGGCCGGGCCGAGCGCAACCACTTGCGGGGCGGGGCGCGGGGTGGCGCGACGTGGGCGCGGCCCGGCCGGGGTGCGCACCAGGTGACGCGCCGGCTGGATGCTGCGGTTGACACCGCCATGGGCAGCGAGCAGCGCGCGCAGGACGAAAAGGGTGGGGTCCGCGCCGCCAGCCGGCCGCAGGGTCAGCACCGGTTGGCGGTCGCGTCCCTCGATGCTCAGGGCGGCGCCCTGCCAGACCGCGCCGAGCCCGGTCCCGCGCAGGGCGCGGGCGCGTTCCAGCAGTAGCCGCAGGGCGTGGTCCTCGCCCTGCAGATGACCCAGGTCGGCATGCACCAGTAGGCCGGTCAGCGCGGTGCGATGGCTCAGGGTGAGCGCCGCCGATGCGGTTTCCACCCAGACCTCCCCCAGTGCCCCCAGATCCCACAGCAACGCTTGCCAGCCCTCGCACCAGTCCCCGGAGCGGTGGACCAGCGCGGCCGGCTCGTTGGCCGGTGCGGCCACCCGTTCTGGCCCTGACGGCTGGGGATGGTCGCGGGGATGGTCGCGGGGATGGGTCGGGAGTGGCGGGTTCAGGGCGAAACGACCACGCGGCGGGAACGGGAGGGCATCGGCCGGCATTGGGAGTCCTCGAAGCATGTCAAAGCACGGGCAGGGGACCGGGCCAGGCCGGTCTGGGGATGGACGCGCTGCGGCGGCCGCACCGGCAGGGTCAGCCGGCCGCTAGCAGGGCAGGCTTGATGCTGGCGATCCAATTGGTCAGGCGCCGGTCGGTCAGATGCGGTTGATTGTCCTGGTCGAGCACCAGCCCGCAGAACTGGCCGTCGCCCTGATCGGCACGTGAGGCCTCGTACTGATAGCCGTCGGTAGGCCAGGCCCCGACGATGCGTGCTCCGCGGGCGGTCAACTCCTCGTAGAGCATGCCGAGGGCATCGACGAACTCCGCTGGATAGCCGAACTGATCGCCGAGCCCGAACAGGGCGATGGTCTTGGTGCTGAAGTCCACCAGGTCCAGCTCTGGCAGGAAGTCCGCCAGGCCGTCGGGGTACTCGCCATCTCCCACCGTGGGAGTGCCGAGGATCAGGGCCGGATAGCGGTCGATGGATTCGGCGTTCGCATCCTCGAACTCATGCACCTCCACCGTCCCGGGAGGAAAGTGGCGCGCCTGGATCGCCTCGGCGATCTCCAGCGTGTTACCGGTCACTGTTGAGAAGAAGAGCCCGATCTGGGTCATCTGCATGCCGTCCCTTGCTGGCAGTAACCGCCACGGGTGTTGCGTGGCAGGCTGAGCGCCCGTGGAATCGGTGCCGCGCTGCGCGCAGGCGGGATGGCGGTGAGGGCGCAATGGGGGGCAGGCCGCTGGGCGGTCGCCAATGGCGGACAGGCAGGCATGGCCGGTGGTCTCCTGAGACGGATGGGGGATAACGACCGGCTGGCGGCCGCGGCCTGGTCGCCCTTGGGGCAAGGGGGATCAGCGGCCACGGGAGCTTGCGAGATAGATGCTATCGAGAATGATTATTGATTGCAAATGGACCAGCTTGGACCAGCTTGGACCAGCTTGGACCAGCTTGGACCAGCTTGGACCGGGATGGGCAGTGCCGGTGGGAAGGCGTGCTGGCCGGCGGGAGGCGATTGACGGGCGCGCTCAAGGGTGCAATCGAGCAGGTGCAGGGGGTGCGAGCGGCAGGCTCAGATGACGCCAGTCGGCGCCCTCGGTGACGACCAGTACCAGCGCGACCGGTGCGACCTCGGCGGGGAACCAGGATTCGCCCTTGGCGCGACCGCCGGGGGCGAGTTCCAGTCCCTCGGCACGCTGCTGCCGGAAGGTCCGCTCGGCGCGGTCACGCGTCTCAGCCGCGGCGGCGCTGCCGACGCCGGTGAGTGCCTGCACCAGCAGGCCGCCATAGGGGATCACCTGTCCGGCGGCGATCCCCGCAGCGCGGGCCGCGACCTGCTCGCCCAGATCCTGCGTGCGGCTCGGGGCGGCCGCGGGCGGGGCCTGCAACTCGGCATGGGCGGCCGCTGGTGCCATCAGCAGGCCGGCGGCGGTCTGCAGGCGGACGCTGCTGATCCGCAGGATGCCTGTGCTGCGGTTTTCCAGCAGCAGCTGATAGCTCCGCCAGCCGCGATCGATGTCGCGCGCGTTAGGCGTGGACACCCCTAGCAGACTGACCCGCAGGCCGCCGGCTTCAGTCGTCGTTGGCGGGCTGTCGGCAGTGGTCATGGGTGCCGCCAACGGCGCTCCGCCGACCACTGATCCGTGGCCCGGCCGACTGGCATCCGGCGGGCTGGCGCAGGCGCTGGTGAGCAGCACTAGGGCGAGGGTCGGGAGGGCCTTGGGCAAAATGATCGGGACAGTCCCACGGGGGTCGGTGGTGCGGGGCGGCGGCGGTAACACCACAAGCCCGTCGCGCATATGCTATACAGTGTCGGCCGGCGCGGGTCCTGGTGCAATGCCGTTCCCGCGTTCGGATATCGGCGCAGCATCCTGGCACCCGTGGTTCGACGTCAGCCGTTCGACGCCCCCCGACCATCACCTGGCCCGCAGCAGGTCATCGCAGGGATACCGCCTCCGCTCCTTCCCGGGCTGGCGGGTCACGGCCGATATGAATTCGAGCAAGTCCACTTCTGTCGCACGAGCCGCCGCCGATGACCCGCGAAGTCCGCGTCCCCAGCCTTCCCGAATCCGTTGCCGATGCCACCGTTCTGACCTGGCATAAACAGCCCGGCGATGCCGTCGGCAAGGACGAAAACCTGGTCGATCTGGAGACCGACAAGGTCGTCCTGGAGGTACCGGCCCCGGCCGCGGGGGTGCTTGGCGAGATCAAGGCCCAGGAGGGTGAGGTGGTCGGCGCCGATGCGGTGCTGGCGCTGATCGAGGAGGGCGCCGCGCCGGCTGCCGGTGATGTGCCGGCCGCAACCGCTGCTGCCGATCAGGTGCCCGCGTCCACCGCGCCCCGGGAGCCGGCACGCGACCGCAGCCCGGCCGCGGCCTCCATCAGCCACCGCGAGGAGCCAGCGCCAGCAGCGGCCGCCGAACCGGTGCTGGCGCCGGCGGCGCGGCGACTGGTGCGGGAGCTGGACCTGGACCCCGCGGCCATTCCCGGCAGCGGCAAGGGTGGGCGTGTCAGCAAGGCCGACGTGATGAACTGGCTCGACCGCCATGAGCGCAGCCAGCCGCCGGTGGACCCGGAGACCAGCGCCCGGGCACCGGCCGACGAGGAGCCGGCCCCGGAGCCGGTGATGCCGGGCCTCGGCGGCGAGGCCGGCCGGCCCGAACAGCGGGTGCCGATGACTCGGCTGCGGGTGCGTATCGCCGAGCGCCTGGTGGAGGCGCAGCGCAACGCAGCCATCCTGACCACCTTCAATGAGGTGGACATGCACGCCGTGATGACCCTACGCACCCGCTACAAGGACCGCTTCGAGGCGACCCACGGCGTGCGGCTCGGGCTGATGTCATTCTTCGTCAAGGCGGCGGTGGAAGCCCTGCAGCGCTTTCCGGTGGTCAATGCGTCGGTGGACGAGCAGGACATCATCTATCACGGCTATTACGATATCGGCATCGCCGTCAGCACCTCGCGCGGACTGGTGGTGCCCATCCTGCGCAACTGCGACCAACTCAGCATGGCCGATATCGAGCGCGGGGTCGCCGACTTCGCCGCCAAGGCCCACGAGGGCACGCTGAGCTTCGAGGAACTCACCGGCGGCACCTTCTCGATCACCAATGGCGGTGTTTTCGGTTCGCTGCTCTCCACGCCCATCCTCAACCCGCCCCAGAGTGCCGTGCTTGGGATGCATCGGATCCAGGAGCGTCCGCTGGTGGTGGACGGGGAGATCCGCATCCGTCCGGTCATGTACCTTGCCCTATCCTACGATCACCGCATCATCGACGGCCGCGAGGCAGTGCAGTTTCTAGTCGGTATCAAAGACGCCCTCGAAGAGCCAGCGCGCCTGTTGTTGCGAGTGTAGGGCCAGCCTGAGTAGGGCCAGTCTGATGGCCGGAGGTCCTGTCGACCGCGACCTCTATGGCCGCATTGCGGAGCAAGACAATCAATGCCCGGGCAGCGTGAGTTCTGACCGCGGCTGCGGTCATGTGAGCGAGCATGATGGATTGCTGAGCCTGGGGGCTCGCGGGCGAGTCCCCACCTCTCGGTCATCCGGCCCGGCTGGATCGATGCCAGCGCGGTCGCGGCGCTGGCTTTATCTGCCTAGCTTTATCTACAAGCTTATCTCCAAGTGCGCTGTCGCTTGCAGTGCGGCCGGCTGTATTCCGCCGCTCCCCGTTGGCCTTAAAACCGCCGGCTCCAACTGATCTCGATCTCCTTTTGCTCCATGTAGAGGCTGCCGGTCTGGGTCTGGGTGATCGACGGGCTGCTGCCGTCGATACGTTCCATCGGCATATAGGCCAGGGACAGATTGATGCGGTCGCGCGGGGTGGCGGCTACGCTGGCTCCGGCGGTGATGTGCCAGCGGATGGTCGCCGGGGTCAGCACATTGAACAGCGCCTGCTGGCGGCTCTTGAGCAATTCGCTGTTGTAGCTGACGCCGCCGAAGAAGGTCCAACGTTCGCTCTGCTCCCAGCGGGCGCCGAGTTTGACCACATCCTGTCCCTGCCAGCCGAAGCCGAGGCCGGCATTGCCGCCGAGGCAGAACGAGGGCTTGGGCTGGACGCCAAAACAGGGGGTGAGGTCGAGATCGTTCGAATTGGAGATGGCGCTGATCTCGTCGTAGAAGATGCGCTGATAATCGATGCCGATGGTCAGGTCCGGGCGCACGCGGTAGGCCAGCCCGGCATTGAACATGGCCGGGATGTCGAATTCGCCGCCATTGGCGAAGAGCCCCTTGTAATCATCGAACTTGGACATCCAGATCTTGGTCTGGTAGGACAGGCCGAGTGCTAGACGATCGCTGACCTCGCCGTACCAGCCGAACTGGACGCCGGCCCCATAGGAAGTATCCTTGCCGTTGTTGGTGACCCGGTCCGGATGGACTGAGGCGGCACGAAAGGGTTGCAGGCCCTTGGCCTCGAAGCGCTGCATGGCCAAGATCGGTGTAATACCGACGGCCTGGCGGCCGTCGCCGAACCGGTAGCTCCACGGCACCTTGACGAAGAGTTGTTCCAGATTGACCCCGGTGGAACCGTTGGCACTGAGGACACCACCAGGGTTAGCGTTCTCGCTGCCAGGGAATGGATCGGTCACTGGCACCGGCTGACCGTCGCGGATCAGCAGTCGCCCGCCCTGTTCGAACGGGGTGCCGGCAGGCAGGGTGGCGAACACCGGCTGCTCGCCGACGACCCGTTGATCCGGGGCGGGCGCGAAGTTCTCCCACACCGCGTTGCGATAATCGGTCTGCATGCCACCATTGGCGATGAGGACCACGCCGATGGTATTGGCTTCGTTCAACTGATAGTTGAAGCCGAGGCTGGGGATGGTATACCAGTCGCCCTTGCTATCGAAGCGCCCGGGGCTGATGAAGCCGCTGGCTGGCAGGGTGACATTGAAATCGGTATTGCCGTCGGTGGCCGGGACGGTCTGGGTAGCGAAATCGTTGCGGGCACGATAGCCGCGGGGATCGGGGCTGAAGAAGGCGAGGGCGAGGTCGAAGCGGGTACCGACGAAGGCCATGCCGGCGGGATTGGTGGCAGCTACCAGGCTATCCTGGGGTAGGGCGGTGGCGACCCCGGCCATGGCCTTGGAGGCGGTGCCCCAGCCATGGGAAAAGTAGCCATTGGTGGCCCAAGCCTGGGCGGGCAGGACCGCGGCGCAGGCAAGCGCCGCGGACAGGGAGTGCTGGATACGACGCATGGGGACTCCGGGGCCTTTCCTCGGGTGATGGGCGATGCCGGCAGGGCGGCGGCCGTTGATTAGGTCTAATTGCGGACTTGGCTGCTGGCGCGAGGGCAGCCGGAGCGCGCTGCCTGTGTTCCTGATCAGCAGGGACTAACGTGCCAGGCTGTCGCAAAAAGTCGACGCTATTTTTTTGTCACGTATACTACGGGGTTTTTGCGCTTTGTCAATGTCATGTCGCCAGTGCGTGTGCAATGAGCCAGGCGGCGCCGGCAAACCGCTGCGCCGGGCGGTTGGTGTCGGCCAATTGTTGTAAATAGTGCGGCTTTTGCCAGCACGCGACGCTTCTTCTACCCTTGTGCAGGCCGGGTCTGGGCCGTCGGGGCCACACTCGGTGCCGTTCTGTCTCTTTCGACCACAGGGGTGACCGCTATGAAGCAACTCGCCGCCAGCCTGACCGGGCTGGTCCTGCTGAGTCAGGCCGCAGGGCCGGTCTCGGCCTACGACCTGCCGGCCGTCAACTTGGGCTTTACCAGTTTCCTGGACGGTGCTCCACCGTCCGGTCCTGGCTGGTATTTTCAGCAGTATCTGCAGTTCTATCGCAACGGTCGGCTCAAGGACGGCAGCGGCCGCGACCTGCTGCTACCGACCCCGGGCGGACCCGCCCGCGCCGATGCCGAGGCCAACGTCGGCTTGACGCAACTGGTGTTTCAGTCCGATCAGCCGATCCTGCTTGGCGGCAAATGGGGCGTCAATCTGATGCTGCCGCTGGCTGAGTTGACAGTCAACCCACGCGACAACCTGGCCGTGCGCGCCAATGGGTCGATCCTCGGTGACCTGCTGCTGGGGCCGTTCCTGCAATGGGACCCGATCATGGGTCACGACGGGCCACGCTTCGTGCAACGGGTGGAATTGCAACTCCTGCTCCCCACCGGGGCCTATGATTCTAGCCGTGCCTTGAATCCAGGGAGTAACTTCTTCTCGTTCAATCCCTACTGGGCGGCCACCGCCTGGCTCACTCCGCAATGGACGGCATCCTGGCGCCTGCACTACCTGTGGAACGCCAAAAACAATGATCCGTTCCGGCCGTTGTTGGCCAACGATAGCCAAGCCGGGCAGGCCGTGCATGCCAACTTTGCCAGCGCCTACGAGGTCATCCCGCAACGCCTGCGGCTTGGCATCAACGGCTATTTCCTCAGCCAATTGACCGACAGCCGCATCAACGGGCGGCGCGTGCCCAACAGCAAGGAGCAGGTACTGGGGCTGGGGCCGGGGCTGGTCTGGCATATCACCGGTCAGGATCACCTGTTTGTGAATGCCTATTGGGAGTCCAATGCCGAGAATCGCCCGGAGGGACAGCGCATCAATCTGCGCTATGTGCGGCATTTCCGCTGAGGTGTCAGCCGGCTGAGCAGCGGCGCCCACGTCTCGTTGGCAAAAGAAAACCCGCCTGGTGGCGGGTTTTCACGCTCGGTCAGAACGATTTCCTCGGACCGGTTGCCAGTGTTGCCGCTGGTTACCGCCGAGAATCCGGCCGGGGTTCGGCCCACGTACCCGTCGCCGCGCTGATCCGCGCTCATCGAGTCTCCGATGGTCGTCGGGTCGTGGGCAGCCGGGCAGGTCCGAACCTGGGGCGTGTCCGGGTCGGCGGATCAGGAGATATCGGCGGTGCCGGTCTCGGTCTCGCCCATGTTATCGACCCAGGATATCTCGACCTGGTCGCCGGGTGCGCCGCCGTTGAACTTGAACGACAGATAAGGGTTTTTGGAGACGCCGCCGCTCCACAGGGCGGTCATCACCACCTGGTCGTTCCATTTGGCCGTGACGTTCTGGATGAAATGGGCCGGGATCGGCTCGCCGGTCTTCTTATCCTTGCGCAGGCCGGTCTCCATCTCATGCGACATCAAACAGCGGACGGTGGTGACCCCGTCATCGACGTTGGCGCGAATCTTGATGCTGGACATTGTAGTACCTCAGTTGGATGGAACCGGACTGGATCAGCCGCCGCAGCCGCCGATGGTGACCTTCACTTCCTTGGCAGCGCTGAGCAAGCCGTCCGGGGTCTGCACCACAGCGATGACGTCGGAGGTCTGGGCCATCTTGATGCGGGTGGTGACGAAGGGCACTGCGGACTCGCCGAGGTCGAAGGAGGCGATCAGCGGGGTGTTGTTGCCGGCGGAGATGATGGCGATGGACTTCACCCCGGCAGTCTCGGTCTCGACCGTGACCGGCACCACGGCGCCGTTCTCGGCGATGTCCGGGGCCTTGATCTTGACCGCATCGCTGGCTTCGGTGGCATCGCTGCCAAGCAGGCTACTGAGCGCAGTGGCCTTGTCAGTGGCATGGAAGGCCTCCTCGGGCCAACTGGCGAGCACGGCGCGGGGCGCCAGTAGCCCGGCACTGACGGCGACGCCGAGGGCGCCGACGCCGAGGGAACTCTGGAGCAGCATTCTGCGCTTGGAATCGATCATCGGGATTCTCCAGCTTGATTGGGTTAGGGGATCGGGTTTGGTGGGTTGGACCCGTGGTCGGGCCGCTGAGGACAGGCCGCTGGCCAGCTAGCCGGCTGGCCGGAGCGGTCAGGGGATAGCGCCGGTGGGAACCGGCGGCCGTGACCGATGCCTGGTCATTACCCCGCACACGCACAGGTTTGGTTCATCGACCACCCACTGGCGATATCCCATTGGCGGGTTGCTGATGCGGTGCCGGTCGCTAGCAGCAGCACGGGCACGACGGCTGCCGGTCAGCCGCCGGCAATGACCGATGGTGGCGATGGCCACGGTAGGCCTTGGCGGGTGTCGCGCCGGGTCTGGTGTGGGGTCTGAGACCGGGCCGGGTATCGGATTCGATACCGACAAAATCGCCATTTGGCGACAGGCAGGCTGGTCAAGTCGCTCCTCCATCGTCGTTATGGCGTCGGGGCGTTGTGGTGGCCGGCAAATCCCGACGGCTAATTTAGCTTAGCCGATCCGCCTGGGCCTGCAAACCGCATTTGTCCCGTCGGTTATTTGCGCGGTTCAGCCACGCTCCTTCTGCTGGCGTTCCTCGGCGCGCAACTGTTCCAGGCGTACCTCGATGCGGGAGGCGAGGAAATAGTCGATGTCTGGGACGCGCAGGGCCAGTTCGAGTTGGCGGATGGCCGGTTCTAGGTCGCCGGTGCGTGCCAGGTATTCGGCGCGGTAGCGGTGGGTCTGGGCGGCCTGGCCAGACTGGTGGGCGGCATCGGCCATTAACTCGTAAATGCCGGGCAGGTCGGCCCGATGAACGACGAAGCGCTCCAGGGCGCCGAGTGCGTCGGCCGGGCGGCCGGCCGCCAGCAGGGCCTCGGCATAGGCCTGGTTGAGTGGCCAGTTTGCCGGGTCTAGACCGACGGCACCGCGCAGGTCTGCCACCGCGCGTTCGGCGCGACCGGCCCGGCGATCGATCTCGGCCTTGAGGACGATGAACTCGATCTGCGCCGGGTGTTGGGTCAGCAGCCGCTCGGCCTGCTCCAAGGCTGCCGGCAGACGCCCGGCCCGGGTCAGGGCCAGGGCATGGCCGTAGCGTTCGGCTGTCTCGTTGCGGAAGCGCCGGCGGTCGAGCGTCTCTTGGAAATGATCCACCGCGGTCTCGGCCCGGTGGTAGCTGCGCTGGCGCAGATTGGCCCGCGCCAGATGAAAGCGCAGGCGGTCCGGGCGTTGCCGATGGCCGTAGCGCTCGGCCCTGGCCATGGCGTCGGCGATGCGGTTGGTGGTCACCGGATGGGTGCGCAGGAACTCCGGGGCGCCGCTGTCGAGGCCGCGGCTCGCAGTGGCCATGCGCTGGAAGAAGCCAGGCATCGCGAATGGGTCATGGCCGGCACGGGCTAGGGTCTCGATGCCGATGCGATCGGCCTCCTGCTCGTTGGCGCGGGTGAAATTGATCTGTGCCTGCAGTGCCGCCCCCTGGGCCCCAACCATGGCGGCGGCGCCGACCTGGGAGTCGACGGTGGCGCCGAGGACGGCCGCGGCCAGCATCATCGCAAGCGTCGGTAGCGCCATCTGCCGGCGCGCCTCGAAGGCGCGCAGCAGATGGTTCTGGCTCACATGGGCGATCTCGTGGGCCAGCACCGCCGCCAGTTCGCCCTCGGTTTGGGCCGCCAGCACGAGTCCCGAGAAGACCCCGATGTGCCCGTCCGGGCCGGCAAAGGCATTGATCGCCGGGTTGTCGATCAGGAAGAACTGGTACTGCCCCGTGATCCCAGCGGCGGTGGTCAGCTCCCGCCCCAGGGTCTCGATGTAATCGGTCAGCACCGGATCGGGGGTGATGGACAGAGATTTGCGCACCCACTTCATGAATTCCTGGCCGAGCTGGCGCTGCTCGGTGCGACTCATGATACGGTCGGCGGAACTGCCGAAGTCCGGCAGCGCGAAGGGGTCGGCACGGGCACCGGCCGGCTGTAGCGGTGTCAGCGGTGCCACCAGCAGCAGCCAGAGCGCGAGCAGCGTGGCCAGCAACCGCGGCGGCGCGGGGAGGCGGGGATGAAGGCGCAGTTTGAGCATGGTTGGTGAGAGTGACTGCCCGCGGCCGGAGTTCCCGGCACCGATCGCTGATGCGAGCAGCTAGCGGCGGCGCCCCGGGCGCTGGCAGTTGGTTCGGGTGGCAGCGGGGCCAGCGCCTTTCGATCGACGCTCGAAGCAGTCCCACATCGGCGCCGAATCGGCCGCAACGGGATCAGTTCAATTGTATCCGCTGCCCCCAGGGCACCGGCGAACTGCCCTTCACCAGCCAGACCACCGGATAGTCGGGTTCGTGGTTGGGGAAGCTGCCGTTGGCATCGGTGAAGTAGATCAGCAGGTCCGGGCGCTGGCCCTGCGCAGCGACCCACTGGAAGACCGGTTGGAAACTGGTTCCGCCACCACCGCTGAGCTGACGCGGGCGGCAGAACTGCTCCCAGGGCTCGAACCGGAACGGGGCGCCGGGACAGAGGCTGGCATCGCAGGGCAGCAGGGTTAGACGCGCGCGCACTTGGCCCTTGAGGGCGTCGACCTCGTCGATGAAGGCCTGCATCTCCTCGTCGCGGATCGAGCCCGAGGTATCCAGGGCGACGATGACATCGAGTTGCTGGCTGCGCAGGCTCGGCATCAGATAGTCGCCCTCGCGCCGGGACGGCCGCGTCCAACTGTAGTCCTCGCGGGCGACCGCCGACAGATAGCGTGCCAGCAGCATGCGCCAGGGTAGTTGCGGTTGTAGCAGGTGATCGATGATGCGCTTGAGCCCGCCACCCAGTTTGCCGGCCTGCAGCGCCTGCTGAGCGGCCCCGGCCAGGCGTTGCTTCCATAGGACTGCCAGGGTCTCCTGCTCGCCGGGGGTCAGCGGCGGTGGTGGTTGTGCGACCAGTGGGTCGGTTGCGGACGCGGGAGGCATGCCGGCGTCGTTCGTCGGTCCGGTATCCGGTGGGGCCTGTGGCTGGTCACCGGGGCCGGCGTCGGACGGCGGCGCTGGGTCCGGTTGCCCACCCTGGCCGCGGTCGGACGCCTGCGCGGTCTGCGACTCTGGTGCGGGCCGGTCCCCGCGTTCAGCCTGCTGGCGCTGCTGCAGGTCGCGCTCGTCCATGCCGCCGTGCCTCTGGCCACGCCCCTGCCCCTGGCCCTGATCGTCGCGGTCATAGGCATGGGTATCGAGGGTCTCGGAGCGATCGTTGTCGTCGATTAGTGGATAGATCTCCTCGGCCGTGAGTCCCCGGTACAGGGGCATCACCAGGGCATTGGGCGGGGCCGTGAGACCGTCGTCGATTAGCAGGGGGTTAATCGCGTAGTCGCAGGCCAGGTCCCAGCGATGTTTGACCCGGTGCTGGCGGCGGGCGAAGTGGGACAGCGCGCAGTGCAGTGCCTCGTGGGCCAGCATGAACTGGGTCTCCTCCAGCGATAGCGCGGCGATGTACTCGGGGTTGTAGTAGAAGGTGCGGGCGTCGGTGGCGGTGGTCCGGCACCAGTGCGGGCTGGCGGGCTGCAGCGGCAGGCGCAGCACCAGGGCGCCCAGGAAGGGCTTGTCGAGGATCAGCCGGGTGCGTGCCGAGGCCAGTTTGGTCTCGATGGCGCGGGGATCGCTAGCGGGCTTGGACATCGGGCGTGCGGATCGGGGTCAGGGGCGCGGGTTGTCTGCGGCGGTCGGTGCGGCGGTTGCCACAGCGCAACGATAACGAGCGGCTATTCGTACAGCATCACATCCGCCACCGCAGTGGCCCAATCGGCGAAGGCCGGTACCTCGAACAGGCGGTTGCCGATCGCCCGGTGCAGGTCCGAGACCAGCATCACGCCCATCTCGCGTTGGGGAAAGCGCGTCGCATAGCCGAGGATGTGCCCAATGACCTGCGCGCTGTGGTCGCTGTCGCGGGCGCGGATCGCCTTGCCCACCAGGGCTGCGGCGACGGCATACTGCAGATCGATCTCCCGGGGCACGACGGCTGCCTCCCCAGCGCAGATGGCATCGAGGTCCGGCATCTGCTCCAGGCTGTTGACGAAGGCGGTCAATTCGACCCCGGCGGCCGGCCCCACGCAGGCCTGTAGGGTGCCCTGCAACAGTCCTGGCTCGTTCTGAAACTTCTGCAGGGCGCGATGGGCGAACTCCCAGGAGCGCGGCGAGGGGAAGGCGACCGGGTTGTGGGCCGGGTCGAAATCAAACAGCAGTTCCGGGCGAAAGCGCAAGAAGGCGATGATGCGCTCGTCGATCCCGCTGCCATAGGCCCAGGCGACCCAGTCGTCCAGGTTGGTCTCCACCTCGAAGTGGGAGAAACGGTTGGCCAACGGTGCCGGCATGCTATAGGTCACGCCGCGATCGCCCTGACGATTCCCGGCGGCGAAGATCGCCCAATGCTCCGGCACCTGGTACTCACCCAGGCGCCGGTCGAGGATCAACTGATAAGCGGCGGCCGAGACCGCCGGCGGGGCGGAGGTGATTTCATCCAGAAACAGCACCCCAGCCGACCCGTGCCGCTCGGCATCCGGCAGCATCCCCGGCACCGCCCATTGCACCAGTTCCCCGACTCGGAACGGGATACCGCGCAGGTCGCTCGGCTCCATTTGTGACAGGCGGATATCGATCACCGGCACCTGATGACGTGCGGCGATATGGGCCACCATCTGCGATTTGCCGACGCCGGGCGGTCCCCACAGCATGACTGGCGTGTGGTGGCCCTCGGCGGCACTGATGAATTCGCGCTCGAGCACGCGCAGCAATTGGGCGGGACGCATGATGGGACAGACTCCTCGGCGGGCAGCAACGGTAAGCGTGGTGCGACCGGGCCTGGCGGGGACCATTGCCCGCCGCGCCCGTGGGGTAATGTACGCCGCGTTTGCGGTTTCACAAGGGAATGGGCGCTGCCGGCGGTTGCTGTCGGGGTGTGCGGGGCGGCGGCGGAGCCGCCTGGTCAGCGGCTAGGCCGCCGGCTCGACGACGCGCGCTGCCCTTGCACTTTTGCGCCGATCACGCAGACTTCTAAGGGCGGGGCGGCGCTTTTTGCCACCGGGGTAGTGGCCGCCGCGGCCAACCCCCGAACCGGTCCCATCAGGATCAGGCCCCCAGAGACCAGCCCGCCACGCTGCTGCACCGTCCGCGTAGCCCCCGGAGACCCGCCATGAACAAGCCCACTGACCAGCAGTCCCAGCCTCGTCCCGAGGCGCATCTGGTGCAGGCCTATGAAGACATGTTGGAGCGCACCCGCACTGGCATCCATGAGGCCCGCGAGGCCGCGCCACGGCTGCGCGAACTGCTCGAGCGCGTGCGCGACGGCATGGTCGAACTCGGTGAACTGACCCGCGAGGAGGCGCACCGGATCTCCGACTATGTCCAGCGCGACATCGAGGATGCAGCGATCTATCTGGCTGAGACCGGCGAGGATCTGCGCCAGTGGTGGCGTTTCGACCTGGAACTCATCGAACAGCGCCTGCTGGAGAGCTTCACCAGCGTCGCCGACCAGACCAGCCTGGAACTCGGCCAGTGGGCCGAGCGGGCGCGTCGCGCCGTCCTCTATCAGGCCGGCCAGATTACCGGCCCTGGCACCCTAGTGTGCGACCGCTGCGGCGCCGAGACCCATTTTGTCCGTGCCGGCCGCATCCCGCCCTGCGCCGACTGCGGCGGCCTGGCATTCCGCCGGGCCGACCCGGCGGCACGCCGTGCGGACAGCACCGCGGGTGCTGATCAGACCGACGCCGGCTGAGCGCCGGCCGCGGGGCGCATCCGGCGCCCACCAGACCGCTCGGCGACCGTCGCCGGAGCGGGCAGCCGCTGTCAGGGGCAAGCAAGACCGGCGGCAGCGGCTGTGCCCGCTGGCTCCGGACCCGGAGTTGGTGCCGCCCCGAGCCGTTCCGGGTACCACCTGCTCCGGGCAGTACCCGAGCAACCTCCCTGGTTTTGTGGCTGGTCTTCATTAGAAACAATCGGTATTCTTATGGGCCAGGTCCAACCCGGCCTGATCATCCCCGGCGGCCCTGTCTGGTCAGGGCCCTGGCACTAGCCCAAGGTTCTTGGCCGTGACCCTGGCAGGCGTGCTTGCTAGGCAAGCGGGCGCGGGCCTTCCCCTAAACGGCGCCCCGGACGGCGACGTTCTGCGGCAGCCATCAGCGCAACCCACTAGAGTAAGAGACGGAGAGCGGACGATGAACCAGTTCTACTACGATGCCGTGACCAAGATGGAGCAGCTCGGTGTCGACGACGAGTATATTCAGGGGTGGCAATGCGGGTTTCTGAAGAACCCCAAGCGCGAGGAGCAGCGCCTGACCGAGGCCTATGAGGCCGGCTATGCCGACGGCGAAGAGAAGACCACCGAGAACTTTGGGAACTGGGTCAAGTCCTGAGCGGCGCCGGATCGCGCTGGTCCGTTCGCGACCAAGGCGGGCCAAACCCGCCTTTTTTTTGCCCCTTTCGGGGCCTCCTTCGGCAACCGCCGAGGATTTGAGCGGCTCCCCGGGGCTGGATGCCCCGGCCTCTTTGGCGTCGACGAGTCTTCGAAAATAGCAGCCCCGCAGACCCGTATTCCGGGTCGTGCGGATTTTGGCCGGGATGGCCAAACATCAGCATCTCCTGGGTTAGGCGCCGGTGTTCGCGCACCCGGCCTGCGGCCCCCCAGGTTCGGAGGCGAACCAGCATGCAGAGCCACCATAGCCCCGCGGCGCGACTGCGCGCGTTGCTGACCCAGGGCGATGACTGCCTGGTCATGCCCTGCTGTTTCGATGCCATGTCAGCCCGCCTGATCGAGCAGGCCGGATTCCCACTCAGCTTCATGAGCGGCTTCGCGGTGGCTGCGGCCCGTGCCGCCTTGCCCGATACCGGTCTGCTCAGCGTGACCGAGATGCTCGATCAGGGGCGTGCCATCTGTGCCGCCGTGTCCATCCCGGTGATCGGCGATGGCGACACCGGCCATGGTAATCCGGCCAATGTGCAGCGCACGGTGCAGGACTATGCCCGCGCCGGCTTCGCCGGCATCATGCTCGAGGACCAGGTGGCTCCCAAGCGCTGCGGCCACACTGGCGTGAAGGAGGTGGTCGAGCGCGCCGAGGCGCTGCGCCGCATCCGCGCCGCGGTGGCCGCCCGCGCGGACGGTGCCGATCTGGTCATCGTCGCCCGCACCGATGCCCGCAGCGCCCTGGCCGGCCGGCTCGGTCCGCGACGGGCGCTGGCGGAGGCGATCTGGCGCCTGCGCGCCTGCGCCGATCTTGGCGCCGAGGTGCTATTCCTGGAGGCCCCGGCCGACACCGCCGAGATGGCCCGATGTGCCGCCGAGGTCCCGGGACTGCGCATGGTCAACATGCTGGAGGGTGGGCTGACCCCAGTACTGGCGCCGGCGGAACTGGCGGCGCTGGGCTATCGCCTCGCCGCCTACCCGTTGACCCTGTTGGCCTGTGCCGTGCATGCGATGCAGAGGGCCTTGGCCGACCTGGCTGCCGGCCGCACCCCGGCGGCCCAGCTCGACTTTGCCGAACTGCGCCGGCTGGTCGGCTTTGATGCTTACGACGACCTGCTCGCGCGCTTCGCCGATCCGCCGGCTGGCAGCGGCACCGGGAGTCAGGCCGTCACCAGCACCCCGGACCCCTGATTTCGAACCCCGCCCGGCCGGCGGCCGTGGCGTAGTGCCCTGGGCGTGCCTGCCATTGCCAGCGGCGCGCCATCAGCTAATCTATGTCCATTCGTTGCGGACGGCGGAGCTGCCGCCCGCATTGCCGCGAGCCCGGTTATGTCTGACAACAGCTATCTCAAACACCTGGTCCTGCTGCGCAACGACCCGAGCAAGGTGCCCGCGGTGCGCGCCGCCGCCGAGCGCGGCGAGGTCGATGCCCTCTACGCGATGGGCCTAATCTATGCTGAGGGTCGCGGGGTTCCGGTCGATCTGGCGCAGGCGCATTATTGGTTGTCCCTGGCCATCGAGCAGGGCGACCGCGATGCCGACCTGTTGCGCAACATCGTCGGCAGTCGCATGAGCGACGAGGAATACGCTGCCGCCAAGCGCCTGCGCGCGGCGCCGACGCTGCGCCTGGTCTGACGGCGATGCCGCCTGAGCATGCCTGTCCGCCCTGGCTCCGACCCCATGGCCAGCAAGGCAGGGCCCTCCGACTGAGCATCGCACCGCGCCGGCGCCGATTCGGCCCCGATCCCGTCCCTGAACCGATCCCCGACGTCGCCAGTCGGCTGTCAGCCAGCCCGGCCCTGGCTAGCCTGAAGGCCCTCGACCAGGAGTTTCTCGCCGCTCTCCTCGGTGGGCCGCCTGGGGCGGTGCGTGCAACGCGGTGCCGGTCTGGTCGGGTTCGAACCAGTCCGTCTTCATCGAAGCGGCCGTGCGCCGTCGCACCCAACGCACAGTCGCCGTGGCACCAATCCGCCCCACGGTGCCAGGCCTTCCGGCAGGGAACGGACCCGACAGGACAATCACGACGCACAGCAGCTGAGCGGTGTCGGACGCCGGAACCATGATCCACCATGAACAACAACGACCTGCCTGCGGCTCCCGGCCCCTGGACCGCCGCTGGCGACCCTGGCCCCTGGCAGGACGACCTCCTGTCCCTGCTCAGCAATAGCCTGGCCCTGGCCGTGGGTCGCTTCCGCTTGACCGGCGAGGTGCTCTGGCTCAACCGCGGCATGCATGCCCTGCTCGGCGGCGAGCAGCCCGACCGTCCCCGCGGCGACTATCTGGTCAACCCGGGTCTGGCCCGGCTCAGCAGCAGCGCTGGCGACGGGCTCGTCTTCAGCGGTTGCCTCAGTGTCGGCGACAGCGATCGTGACACGCGCTCCCTGCGTGCCCAGGTCTTCCGCCGCGGGGGGGAACTGCTGATCGTGGCCGAATTCGACATCGCCGAACTGCAGGGTCTGCAACGGGAACGGACTGGCACCGCCCAGAAGATCACCGACCTCCAGCGCGATCTGCTCCGCAAGCATGCCGCGATGCCCCGCACCCTGGCCGATGCCGAGCGGCCATTGCATACTCTGCGCGATAGCAGCGGCGAGGATCTCGGCGTCGCCGTCTACAACGACATCGGCCAGCAACTCGCCGCCCTGCAGCAGGCGCGCTTTATGGCGGAGCACGATGCCCTCACCGGCCTGCCCAACCGGGTGCTGCTGTTCGACCGTTTGCACGCGGCCCTGACCAATGCCGCCGCGCGCGGTCATCTGGTGGCGGTGCTGATGATCGACCTGGATGGGTTCAAACCCATCAACGACCAGCACGGGCATGCCGTCGGCGACAGCGTGTTGCGAATCGTTGCCCGGCGGCTGGAGCGCAGCGTGCGCAGCACCGACACCGTCGCCCGGCTGGGTGGCGATGAGTTCGTGCTGGTCCTGCGGGACCTGCCCACGGCGGCCCCGGCGTACCAGGCCCGGCGCCAGATCAAGGCCCGGCTGCAGGCCCCGCTGCGGCTCAAGGGCCTGCACCTGCGGGTGGGGGCCAGCATCGGGCTGGCGTTCGGGCGCGCCGGCGACGAGCCCCCGGAAGACCTGCTCGCTTGTGCCGATGCGGCCATGTACCTCGAGAAACGGGCGCATCTGGCTGCCTCCCGCGGCCGCTGAGCGCACTGCCGCGCTGTCCTTCGATCCGCATTCAGGTCAATCGCCAGCGGCAGCCAGAGCGCTGTCGGCGATGATCTCCAGGCTGTCGAGTTCGGGGGCGAGTTGTCGCACCAGGCCGTCGATCAGGCCGATCCCGCGCCCGACCAGCAGGAGATCCGCGCGCAACTCGCCAATGCGGGTGCCCAGTTGCAGCCCGAGTCGAGCTGCATCGGGTGCCGCCGCGGCGTCGCCGGTGCCTCCCAGGGCCGCCAGGTGCTGCCCCCCCAGCAACAGCCCCAGCAGCCAGCGCAGGGTGTCGAGATCCAGTGCTGCATCCAGCGTCAGCCCCAGCCCGCGCAGGGTATCGGCCAGGGCCGGCAGGTCCCCCTGCAGCAGGGCGGCGGTGGCCTGGCCCAGCGCGTCCACCAGGTCGTCGGCCAACCGGGTGGTGAGGCCATGATCGAGCAGCACTAGTACCGGCCCAGCATCGGGTCCGGTGACCCCTGGTTGAACAAACAGGTTGCCCGGGTGCGGATCGGCATGGAACACGCGATGCTGAAACAGTTGCTCCGCATAGGCCTGTACCAGCCGCCGTGCCACCGCGGCCGGGTCGATGCCGGCAGCGATCAGTCCGGCGCGATCGCTGATCTTGATGCCCTCCACCAGTTCGCTGACCAGCAGCCGTTCGCTGCTGAGGCCAGCGATCACCTCCGGGATGAGCACCCAGTCGTGCTGGCCGACGGTCTCGCGCAGTGCGGCCGCGGCGGCCGCTTCGCGGCGAAAATCCAGCTCCAGCGGCAGGGTCCAACGCAGATAGTCGAGGATCGGGCGAAGCTGCACTGCCGGCTCCAGCCGTCCGATCATCTCGATGATCGCCTCCAATGCCGCCAGATCGGTCTCGATCAGGGCGCCGATGCCTGGGTACTGGATCTTCAGCGCCACCCAGCGCCCGCTGTTCAGGCGTGCCCGATGGACCTGGGCGATCGAGGCCGCCGCCAGCGGCTCGGGGTCGATCTCGGCGAATACCTCCAGCGGCGGTCGTCCCAATTCCCGCGTCAACACCTGTTCGATCACCGGCCAGGGTTGCGGCGGCACTCGGTCTTGCAGGCTGGCCAGGGCCTCGGTATAGGCCGGCGGCAACAGGTCCGGGCGGGTTGAGGCGAACTGAGCGGCCTTGATCAGACTGCCGCCCAGGCTGTTGGCGGCATCCAGCACGCGCCCGGCCCCGCGCCGGTGCTGCAGTGCCCAGTCTGCCGGTTGCACCAGCCCAGGCGCCCAGCGCGCGCGCTCTCGCAGTACCGCATACCCCAGCCAGAGTTCTGAGGCCACCACCCCGAGCACCCCGGCGCGCGCCGCCGGTGCCACCGAGGAGGGCCCCTGGGGCAACGGGGCGAAGGCCGCAGTCATCGCCGCCAGTCCGCCCAGCGGATGGGCGCGCCCGAGCAATTCCAGCGCCGAGAGCGAGGCGGTCGCCCACAACGAGGCCTGCGAGCGGGCCAGGTCGCCGACCCGCGCGGCCAGTGCACCATCGGTCATCTCAGCGTGGTACCAGAGGTCGCGGGTTTCCAGCCCGGCGCGATGCGCGGCGCGGGTCAGCACCGCACCGGCCGCGCCCAAGGCGTCTTCCCATAGGCGGGCGGCATCGGCATAACGGCGGGCAAGATCGTCGGCAGCCATTCGGGGGCCCTCTGGTGGTGAAGCTGGAAGTCTCGCTGCGCGGGCGCGCTGGCCCGGCCGGCCGCACGACCGGAGACCCCAAGCCTACGCCGACTGGCTCTGCGCGTATAATCCCGGCGGCCCTGCCCGACTTCGGGTAGTTCCCCGAGCAGCAGCGCCTGCGGCCGACCCCGATGCATCCGAACGGCGGTCCGTCGGGCGACCGGGGCTGGCCGCGCCGGCGGCAGATCGCCATCATCCCGGCCCCATCGCTGCCGGCAGTGCCGCTCCGCTCCGGTTTCTGTCAGGATCGGCCTCAGCCAGTGTCGAGCTGATTCGGCCCTGAATTCTGCATCGCCGGCCGCCGCGCGGCCGGCTCCAACGAGGAAGCCACCGCATGCACATCGTCATGGTCAGTTCCGAATGCGCCCCGATCGCAAAGGCCGGTGGCCTCGGGGACTTCGTCCAGGGGCTGTCGCGGGAGCTGGCCATCCGGGGCAATTCGGTGGAGATCATCCTGCCGAAATACGACTGCCTGCGCTACGATCGGATCTGGGGCATGCATACCGTCTACCGCGACCTGTGGGTGCCCTTCTACGATATCGCCATCCGCTGCAACGTGGAATACGGCGAGGCCGACGGCCTGAAGTGCTTCTTCATCGATCCCCATTCCCAGCACGGCTTCTTCAATCGCGGTACGATCTACGGCGACGCCGATGACAACGATCGCTTCGCATTTTTTTCGCGGGCGGTCATGGAGTTCCTGCTGAAATCCGGCAAACGGCCGGACCTGATCCATTGCAATGACTGGCAAACCGGACTGATCCCGGTGCTGCTGTTCGAGGTCTATACCGGCCTCGGCATGGGGCATTCGCGCGTCTGCTATTCGTTGCACAATGTCGGCCATCAGGGCTGGACCGGCCCCCACATTCTGCACATGAACCGTCTCGACGTGGGTCGGCTCATGACCCCGGAGCGGATGCTCAGCCCAAGCAATCCGCACGAGGTCAACCTGATGAAGGGCGGCATCGTGTTCTCCAATTTCGTCACCACGGTCTCGCCGCGCTACGCCTGGGAGATCCAGCACACCGATCAGGGCATGGGCCTGCAGGGGGTGCTGCAGACCCATGATCGCAAGTTCGGCGGCGTGCTCAACGGCATCGACTACAGCACCTGGAACCCCGAGATCGACCCGCTGATCCCCGCCAATTACACGGTCGACAGTCTACCCACGAAGGCCCTCAATAAGGTCGCGTTGCGCCAGCGGGTCGGCCTCACCGACGTTTTCAAGCCGCTGGTAGCGGTGGTCAGCCGCCTGGACAAGCAGAAGGGGGTAGAACTGATCCGCCACGCCATCTACTACAGCCTGGCCCAGGGCTGTCAGTTTGTCCTGCTCGGCAGCGCCCCCGACCCGGCGGTCAACGCCGAATTCTGGCGCATCAAACACGAGATGGAAGGCAGCCCCGACTGTCATCTGGAACTGGGCTACAACGAGGAATTGGCGCATCTCATCTACGCCGGCTCCGACATCATCGTGATCCCCAGCGTCTACGAGCCCTGCGGTCTGACCCAGATGATCGCGATGAAATACGGCTGCGTCCCAGTAGCGCGGCGGGTTGGCGGGCTGGCCGATACCGTCTTCGACGCCAACTACAGCGAACGGCCGTTCGAGCAGCGCAACGGCTATGTCTTCGACGATCTCACCTACGACGGCCTGGAATCCGCCCTCAGTCGCGCCATCGGCCTCTGGTACCGCTTTCCGGAATACTTTCGGCAACTGCGCAGCAATGGCATGCGCCAGGACAACTCATGGAACCATCCTGGCCAGCACTACATCGATATCTACAACCACATCCGGGCATAGGCCGCAACCGCGTCGCCAAACTGCACCGCAGATCTGCGCCGTCCGAGGCGGCGCGCAAGCTCGCGAAACTCGGCGAGCTGCGCCCGCGCCCAGGAGCGGTCGTCGCAATGGCGTCTGGCCGAGGTGTCGCAGGCGTTTCACGAGGCGGCGCTTCATTCGCGAGACGCGGCCAATGGTCGCGAGGTTCAGTCCGCTCCGAGCGCCCAGCAGACGCTCCAGGGGGGCAGGTGCGTCAGCGCACTGACAGCAGCCGGATGGGCGAACAGGACCTGATCCTGTCTGAGCGGCGGGACGTCGGCCGGCAGCGGTAAGGGGGCGGGGCCAAGATTGGCGCGCACCTGCAGCCGGCGTTCGTCGTCCAATGTCCAGTCCACCAGAAGCCCCCGGTCGCCGATGTTGCGATAGCGCCCACCATGTCGGATCTGGGCGAGCAGGGGCTGGAGGTGGCGCCGGCGCAGGGCCAGCAGTTGGCGATGCCAGGCCAGCCGGTGGCGGCCGGCGGGACGGTCCATGGCATCCCAGTCCAGGCAGGAGCGCCGGAAGCTCTCCTCGGCATTGGGGTCGGGGATGCGCGCGCGGCTGGCCGGGTCGGCAAAGCGGGCGGTGCGGGCGAATTCGCGGCGGCGCCCGTCGCACACCGCAGCGGCCAGGTCAGGGCCGAAGTCGCAGAAGAACAGGAAGGGGCCGGGGGCGTCGAACTCCTGGCCCATGAACAGCAGCGGTGGGGCGGGTGCGAGGAGCAGCAGGGCCAGCGCAGCATCCATCGCGGCGGGCTCGATCAATTGATGCAGGCGCTCGCCGAAGGCGCGGTTGCCGGCCTGATCGTGATTCTGCAGGAAGTTCACCCAGGCCAGCGGCGGCAGGGTGGCACTGGGTTCCCCGCGCGGGCGCCCGTCGCGGAAGGCTGAGCGTTCGCCCTGATAGGCGCAGCCCTCGGCGCTGGCCCGCGCTAGCCAGGTCAGCGGCGCGGCGGCGAAGTCCTGGTAGGGGCCGTCATCCTCGCCAGTGAGCAGGGCATGGCAGGCATGATGCCAGTCGTCGTTCCATTGCGCGGTGTAGTGGCGCGGACGGCCCTCGGCATCGCGCTGGTAGCGGCGGGCCTGATTGTGGTCGTTCTCCAGGATCAGATGGATCAATCGCGCCGGTTGCGCGTCCTGGCCCAGGGTCTGCCGCACGCGCGTGGCCAGTTCATCCAACAGATCGGGCTGACGGGTATCGATGATCCGGTCCACCGCATCCAGGCGCAGACCGTCGAGGTGATACTCCTGCAGCCAGTAGCAGGCGTTGTGGATGAAGAATTCACGTACCCAACGGGATCGGGGGCCGTCGAAAGCGATGGCGGCGCCCCAGGGGGTATGGCGGTCGGGATGAAAGAACTGGGGCGCGTAGCAGTGCAGGTAATTGCCTTCTGGTCCGAAGTGGTTGTAGACCACGTCCAGCAGGACCATCAGACCGCGCCGGTGGGCGGCCTGAACCAGGTGCTTGAGGTTCTCCGGGCGGCCATAGCCGGCCTCCGGGGCGAACAGCAGGGCGCCGTCGTAGCCCCAGTTGCGCCGGCCCGGAAAGTCGGCGATGGGCATCAGCTCAAGGGCGGTGATGCCCAGGTTCACTAGATGATCCAGTCGGCGCTCGATGCCGCCATAGTCGCCGCTCGGGCTGAAGCTGCCGACATGCAGCTCGTAGATCACCGCCTCGGCCCAGGGCCGGCCGCGCCAGTCGTCGTCCGCCCAGCAGAAGGTGCGCGGGTCGATGATCTCGCTGGGGCCGTGCACATCGTCGGGCTGAAAGCGGCTGGCCGGGTCCGGCACCGCTAGCCCACCGTCGATGCGGTAGCGATAATGCTGACCGGGGCCGGCGGCGGGGACAGTCAGCTCGAACCAGCCATCGGCCCCGGCCGACATCGCCAGCGCCTCTTCGCCGCGGCCCTGGTCGAGCAGCAGGTCGATGCGCGCCGCTGCCGGCGCCCATAGCCGGAAGCGCACGCCGCCGCCGGCTGGTTGGACCTCGGCGCCGAAGGGCATGGGATGGGCGCGGGTGCAACTCATCCGTTGGTCGGTCCAGTCGCTGGCGGTGGGAATGGAGTCAGGTGGCCGGCGTCGTCGAGCGTCCAGCAGGTGCCGTCGCTGGCCTCGATGCCGATCTCGGTGCGCCAACGCTCCGGCAGCGGGCGCGGCAGGGCCAGCAGGCCGCCGCCGGGGGTAGCGAGCAGGGTGAATTCCAGGCGGCCGCTGACCGTCCCGCTCAGGGTCACGCGGGCCTTCCAGCAGCCGTTCCATTCGCGGTAGAAGTCCTGCTCCAGGGTCACCGGTCCGAGCAGGCCGGTCAGTAGGCGGGTGATCAGGCCGCGCGCCAAGTTGACGTGCTGACTGAGATCGATGAGCGGCACCGGTTGCGCCGGTGGCGTGGGGCTGGTGTCGGCTGGTAGGGGCATTTGATTGCGGAGCGCGTGGCGTGTGCAGGGATTCATCTGGTGGCCGCTGGCTATTGGCCGCGCGCGACGGTGCTGTCGGCGGCGAACTCAAAGGCGTCCGAGAACATGTGGTCCAGGCTCAGGCCAATGGCCTCGAAGCGGCTGCGCCCGGCCTCGACCATGGCCGGCGGCCCGCTGAGGTAGACATCGTAGTCGGCCAGGTCGGGATGGTCGGCAGCCACTACCTCGTGGACATAGCCAGTGCGTCCATCCCAGTCGGCATCCGGTTGCGAGAGCACCGGCACATAATGGACATGAGGATGTGCCGCCGCCCATTGCGCGGGCAGGTCGGGCAGATAGAGGTCGCGGCGCGCACGGACCCCCCAGTACAGGTGCATCGGGCGCTGGATACCGGTGTGTAGGGCATGCTCGATCATCGCCTTCAGCGGGGCGAAGCCGGTGCCGCCGCCGACGAACAGCAGCGGGCGGTCGGAGTGCTCCCGCAGTACGAAGGTGCCGAGCGGGGCCTGGATGCGCAGGATCGCACGCTCTTCCAGTTCAGCGAAGACCTGATCGGTGAAGGTGCCGCCCGGGACCCGGCGGATATGCAGTTCGATCAGTTCGTCGTCGTGCGGGGCGCTGGCGATCGAGAAGGCGCGCCGACGGCCATCGCGCAGGATGAAGTCGAGATATTGTCCGGCCAGGAACTGCAGTCGCTGGTTGTCCGGTAGCTTCAGGCGCAGCCGGACCACGTCGTGATTGAGCATGGTCTTCTCGGCGACCCGACAGGGCAGGATGCGCACCGGCAGGTTGCCGGTCTCCAGTTCGGCTACCCGCAGCACTAGGTCCGTTGCCGGATGGGCCTGACAGGTCAGGCAGGCGCCGGCGCGCTGCCCGGCCAGGGCCTGGGTCTTGCCGCTGGGATAGCTGACTTCGCCCTCCAGCAGCTCGGCGGTGCAACTGCCGCAGGTGCCGTTGCGGCAGCCATAGGGCAGGCGCACGTGCTGGGCGAGGGCAGCCGCGAGGATGGTCTGCTCCGAGGCAACGCGAAAGCGGCTGTCGGCGGGCTGGGTCTGGACGGTAAAGGACATGAGATGAAATCCTGATCGCTCGCGAAGGCAGTGACGGGGTCGCGCTGGGGCCGCGGTCGGCCTTACTGATGCCCGGGCGAAAAGCGCATCGCGCGTCTCGCCGGGTCATTGGCCGGGCGATCGACCGGGCGGGTGCTGGCGGTCGCGCGCGCTGCCGATCGGCCCCATTGTGGCATTCAGGGGCGGCGGGGACATCCCCGCGGCCACGCGCGGCGGCTAGCCGGCAGTCGGGCCCGCAGCAATCCAAGCACGGGGAAGCGGTATGTTGATCATCGGGTGCGGTTACATTGGTCAGGCCTTGGCCCGTGCCTATGTTGCGCGGGGCGAGCGGGTGGTCGGGGTGGTGCGCTCGGCGGCCAGTACGGCGGCGGTTGCCGCGACCGGCGCCGAGCCGCTCCAGCTCGACCTGACCGCGCCGCTTGCCGAGGCGACCCTGGCGCGCCTCGACAGCGCCGGCACGAGGGTCTTTCACCTGGCCCCACCGCCGTCGACCGGCGCCACCGATCCGCTCACCGCCAACCTGCTAGCGGCCTTTGCCGTCGCTGGACCACCGCGGCGCATCCTGTACGTGGGGACCACCGGGGTCTATGGCGACTGCGGTGGCGCCTGGGTGGACGAGGATTGGCCGCTGCGCCCAGCGGCGGAACGCTCCCACCGTCGCTTGGATGCGGAACGGCAGCTACAGGCCTGGTCCGGAACCGGCGGCGAACTGGTTATTCTGCGGGTGGCCGGCATTTACGCCTGCGACCGCCTGCCGCTGGCGCGGATTCGTAGCGCCCAGCCGGTGGTGACCCCGGATCAGGCCCCCTGGTCCAATCGCATCCACGCCGACGACTTGGTGCAGGTCTGCGAGGCGGCGATGGAGCGGGCCCATACCGGGGCGGTGTACAACGTTGCCGATGGCCATCCGAGCACGATGACCGATTATTTCTTTCAGGTGGCCGATGCGGCCGGCCTGCCGCGACCGCCCACCATTCCGCTGGAGTCCGCCGCCGGGCAGGTCTCGGCCGGCATGCTGTCTTATCTGCAGGAGTCGCGCCGTCTGAGCAATCGCCGCCTGGTGGAAGAACTGGGGGTCAAGCTGCGTTATCCGACCCTGGCCGACGGCCTGGCCGACTGCTTCCCACCGGCCGTTGGGGCTGCCGCGGCCGGGTGAGCGATCTCGGCGCGGCCCGGCCCGGCTGCCGGTGGTGCGTCTGTCGGCGCCTCGCTGCCGGGTCGAATGCCGACAGGGCACGCGCAGCGTTCGCTGTCGCTGTCCGGTTCGCATTGCTAGAATCGCCGCCACTGTGACCGGCCCGCGTCAGCCGGCGCTGACCCAGGCAAGAACCAGTCGCCCTGACCAGCGATCGCCCGGACCCGCTATCCCAGGCCGTTCGTACTGGACGCGTCAGCCCGCCTGGCCACCCCATCGGTCACTTGGCCAGGCACCCCACCAGTCATCATTCAGGAGCCCCGAATGCCCCGCCCGTTGCCCCAGACTGCGGTCGCTGTTCTCATTGCCCTCGCCCGTGCCGCCCCGGCCGTGGCAGCGATCGAGGAGGACCATCTGGCCTTCGACACCACCAGCGACCTGATCAAGGTCTGCTCCGTCGCGGCGGGAGCGCGTGAATACGTGCCGGCCATGCTGGCCTGCCGCGCCTTCATCCAGGCTACCGTGCAATATCACGATGCGGTCGCCAATCGCCGCCAGCTCAAGCCGCTGATCTGCTATCCGGAGGGCACCACCCTCGATGACGGGCGCGCGGCGCTGCTGGCCTGGGCGCGGACCCAGGCCGACAACGCTGATTACATGCAGGAAAAGCCGGTTATCGGCCTGGTGCGGGCCCTCGCCGCCCGCTACCCCTGCCCCCAGTAGCGGTCGCCACCGCCAGCGGCTAGAGTCAGGGTAGAGACGTGACATTGGCGACATGTCTGCAACACTAACTTTCCGAGACGCGCGGAGCGAACTGATGAAAATCCTTGCTGTCACGATGATTATGGGCTGCATGCTGGCCCTGTCCGGCTGTGGCACGACAACCACACAGCGGGCCGGTTCCGGCGCCCTAATGGGGGCCGCCACCGGTGCTGCGATCGGCTCCCTGTCGGCCAACGCTGGGCGCGGCGCGCTCATCGGCGCCGGTGCTGGTGCCCTGGGCGGCTTCCTCTTCGATCAACATCAAAAGGGCAATATCGACTGACCAGGCACCAGCCGGCGGCGACAGCAGCGGTCTCATCGGCTGAGACCATTGATTCAGCCGCCATTCAGCCAGACGCTACCAGACTGATACCAGCGATCGCTGCACCGCCATCTCTGCCGTCGGGCCGGCCGGTGGCATCGGTCATCCAAATCAACGCCGCGGTACGGAGTGCCCGCGGTCCAGATCAGCGTGCAGGGACGCCCTCGACGTGGAGAACAGAGATGAAAGCGACAACCCTGACTATGGTGGCTTTGCTGGCCGCGGCCCTGACCGGTTGCGGCACGACGACCGCCTCGCGGACGACGACCGGCGCAGCCGCTGGCGCGGCCACCGGCGCGGCGATCGGTTCGCTATCCGCCAACGCCGGCCGCGGCGCCCTGATCGGTGCCGGCGTTGGTGCCCTGGGTGCCTTCGCCTACGATCAGCACGAGAAGGAACAGGAGCGCCAGGAGGATATGGAGCGCTTCCGCGCCCAGCGCGACCAGAACCTGTATCGGCAGCAGCAGCGCGCTGGTTTTTGAGGGCAGCGACGACGCCTCCCGGCTGGTGCGGGCGGCGCGGGCCCCGCGCTGGCCGCGCTGCCCAGTCATAACCCCGCGGCCGGACACCGCCCTGCCCGGATCACTGCCCTGCGCAGTGGACGCGTGATCTGAATTTCCTGCACGGCCGTGCGTCGCGCTGGCCGCTCCGCGCCCCTCCTGGACCAGTATCGACCAGTTTCTGGTCCAGTTCTGGCCTGTTCCGCCCCCGCCCCGTTGTCGCTTCCCGTCTTCAACACCCTAAACGCCGCGCTCGTCGCGGTGCTGCCGTTGCCGCCCAATGCAGCGGACCGTGCAGCGGACACTGACCCTATCGTGCCGCCAGGCCACCGATGCCAAGCTGGTGCGTCGATCGATACCCATTTTCCTGTCGACCAGCCCTTTGGAGATGGCCATGCTTGCGCAGTATCCCCTCCACCTTTGGCAAATTCTGCTCGATCTCGCCCCATCGCTGTTACTCGGGCTGTTCATCGCCGGTCTGATGCACGTGTATCTGCCGCTCGGCCTCATCCGCAGCCATCTCAACCGCCCGACCATGGCGAGCGTTGCCCAGGCCTCGGTGCTCGGGGTGCCGCTGCCGCTGTGCTCCTGCGGCGTCATCCCCACCGCCCTCGGGCTGCGCCGCGATGGTGCCTCGCCGGGGGCGACCACCGCCTTCATGATCAGCACGCCGCAGACTGGGGTCGATTCGATCCTGGTCAGCGCCGCCTTCCTGGGCTGGCCCTTCGCCCTGTTCAAGGTGTTGGCCGCCTTCGTCACTGGCCTGGTCGGCGGCGGTCTGGTCAACCGCTGGGTACCGGGCACGAGTGATCTGGAGGCTGACCGCACGCATGTCCTCGACAGGGGCGACCATCGCGCCGCAGGGTTGCTCGGCGCGGTGCGCTATGCCATCTTCGACCTCCTCGCGGTGATCGACCTCTGGCTGATCGGCGGCGTGTTGGTGGCCGCCTTGGTCACCACCCTGACCCCGCCGGACTTCTTCGCCGGGCAGGTCTGGGCGCAGGGGTTGCTAGGCATGTTGGTGGTGCTGGCGATTTCGCTGCCGCTCTATGTCTGCACCACCGCCTCGGTGCCGATCGCCGCCTCGCTGATCGCCGCTGGCATGCCGGCTGGCTCGGCCCTGGTATTTCTGATGGCGGGGCCATCCACCAATGTCGCGACCATTGGCGCCGTTTACCGTGCCTTGGGCGGGCGCGTGCTTGCGATCTATCTGGGTACCGTCGTGCTGATGAGCCTACTCTTCGGCCTGCTGTTCGATCGGCTACTGGCCAGCCCGACTGCCACGGCTGCCCCGCATGTCCATGGGGTGGACTGGATCGCGGTGTCCTCGGCGCTGGTGCTGGTGGCGCTGCTGGGCTGGCTGGTGTGGCAGCGTCTGCTGGCCCGGCCAGCGATCAACGGCCCGGTCGCGGCCGATGAAACGCGCGGCGATCTAGTCACGCTGCAGGTCAAGGGCATGAGCTGTCAGCATTGCGTCGCCAGCGTGAAGCGGGCGCTGGAAGGGGTGGCCCAGGTGGAGAGCGCTGAACCGGACCTGACGAGTGGCCTGGTGCAGGTGCGCGGCACCGGGGTGGATGGCCCGGCCCTGGTGCAGGCGGTGGAGACGGCCGGGTTCAGCGTCGCCGGGCCGGTGGCGGCGGCCGGGGAGGCGCCCCGACAGTCCTGAGCCGATGCTCGCCAGCGCGCGCCGCGGTCACCCGCGGGCGCGCACCACCCAGCCGGCATGGTCGTTGCTGGCAGGCCCCGGCCCGGCCTTTCCCTGCCGTCGGGTGCGGGTTAGACTGCCGGACTGATCCGCCGGCGATGCCGGCCCCGATTCCGCCAGCGCGTCGATCGCCCCGCCCCTGTCCGCTCCGCCTTATCCCGCCGCCCACGCGCCGGCGGTCGTTCCGGCCGCGCCGGCAGCAGCAATCTCGCTAGCAGCACGATGACAGATACCCCACCGGTCTTCCCCCCGGCGCAGCCCTCGCTGTCGGTCCCGGAGCAGTCTCCGGCATTGGAACCCGCGACGACTCCAGCAGCGCCCCCGCCCGCGCTGCCAGAGGTATCGCCCACCTCGCCAGCGACCACGGCGGCTGCCGTCGCTCCTGCCAGCGAGCCGCCAGCGGCCGCGTCCGCCCCGGTCGCCGCGTCCCCGACCGCCACACCGGCCGCCCTCTCGACCGCACCCGCGCCAGCAGCGGCATCCACGCCACCAACCCCTAATCCGATGCAACCCGGCTTGGCACCCAATGGTCCGGAGCGGGATATCACCCTGTTTGCATCGCTGCTCGGCGAGGTGCTGCGCGAACACAGCCGCAAACGCGTGCTAGTGGTGGTGGAGCGGTTGCGCGAGGGCTTCCTGAGCCTGCGGGCCGAGGACAACCCCAAGCTGCGCGCCAAGCTGATGAAGCGCATCGACGGGCTGGACCCGCAGACCCTGGCCGAGGTGATCCGTGCCTACAGCATCTATTTCAGTCTTGCCCATATCGCCGAGGAGGTGCATGCATTCCTGCAGCGGCGCCAGTTGGTCAGTGCCGGCGGCCGCCTGTGGCGTGGCTCGTTCGATCACACCTTGCGCCGTTTCGCCGCCGACGACATCGGCCCGCAGCAGCTGCAGCGCCTGCTGGATCGGCTTGCCTATGTGCCAGTCTTCACTGCCCATCCCACCGAGGCCAAGCGCCGCACCACGCTGGAGACCCAACGCCGCATCTTCCTGCTGACCCTGGAGTTGCATCGCCAGCGGCTGAATCAGGAAGAGCAGCAGGATCGCCTGGGCGAGATCCTGGGCGAGATCCAGATCCTCTGGAAGACCAACGAGGTGCGGGTGCACAAGCCGCAGGTCACCGATGAGGTGCGCCAGGGGCTGTATTTCTTCCGCGAATCGCTGTTTGCGACCCTACCCCAGGTCTATCGCAATCTAGAGCGGGCCGTGCGCCGAGTGTATGGCATCGCCGCTGGCATCAATGTGCCGAGCTTCGTGCGCTTCGGCTCCTGGATCGGCGGCGATCGCGACGGCAACCCCTATGTGAAGCCGGAGACCACTGAACTGGCCCTGCGCATGCACGCGGAATTGCTGCTGGAGGAGTACCTGGACCGGGTTAAGCGGCTGACCCGCATCCTCAGCCATTCCGACAGCCTCTGCCAGGCCTCGCCGCAGTTTCTGGAAAGCCTGGATGCCGATGAGGACTATTGGCTCGATACCATGGGCCAGACCCTGCGCCGCTACCTGCACGAGCCCTACCGGCGCAAGCTCGGCATCGTGCGGCACCGGCTGGAGGCCAATCTCGCGCGGGTACAGCAGCGGATCGCCGGCGACGACAGCGCGGTGGACATGACCAAGGGCTATGTCGATGTGCGCGAACTGCTCGAAGACCTCTATTTGATCCGCGACTCACTGATCAGCCACGGCGACGCGAAGGCCGCCGACGGCGCCCTCAAGGACCTCATCCGCCTGGTCGAGAGCTTCGGTCTGCACCTGGTACAACTGGATATCCGCCAGGAGTCCAGTCGCCATACCCTGGCGGTGATCGAACTCTTTGCCCGCCAGCCCGGGGCGCCGCTCTATCAGGCCTTTACCGAGGAGCAGAAACTGGTTGCTCTGGCCGAGGCGATCGCGCATCCCCATCCCTTTCATATCGACAAGGGCACCCTGACCCCGGAGACCCGCGAGACCCTGGAGGTGTTCGAGGTGATGGCACGGATGCGTGCCGAGATCAGCGAGCAGGCCTTCGGTGCCTACGTGATCTCGATGACCCATCGTGCCAGCCATGTGATGGAGGTGATGCTGTTGGCGCGCCTGGCCGGGCTGGCCGGGCGAACCCCACAGGGCTGGTTTTGTCAATTGCGCATCGCCCCCCTGTTCGAGACCATCGAAGATCTCAGCCATATCGAACAGGTGATGACTGCGCTGTTCGATAATGCCACCTATGCCGCCCTGCTCGCGGCCGCGGGCAACCTCCAGGAAGTGATGCTTGGCTATTCGGATTCCTGCAAGGACGGCGGCATCCTGTCCGCGGCCTGGAATCTCTACGAGGCGCAGGAGCGCATCGTCGCCTTGTGTGCGGTGCGCGGGGTGCAATGCCTGTTGTTTCATGGCCGCGGCGGCACCATCGGCCGTGGCGGTGGCCCCACCCACGAGGCGATCCTGTCGCAGCCCGATGCCACCGTGCACGGGCGCATCAAGTTCACCGAGCAGGGCGAGGTGCTCTCCTATCGCTATGCCAATCCTGAGACCGCCCTCTACGAACTCACCATGGGCATCAGCGGCCTGATCAAGGCCAGCCGCTGCCTGATCGAAACACCCACGCGACCGCGCAAGGACTATCTCGGGATCATGGCCGAGCTGGCCAGCCACGGCGAGCAGGCCTATCGCGAATTGATCAGCGACACCGAGGGGTTCCTGGACTATTTCTACGAGGTCACCCCGGTCGATGCTATCGCCCAGTTGAACATCGGCTCGCGGCCCTCCTATCGCAAGCAGGCAGACCGCTCGCTCGCCTCCATCCGCGCCATCCCCTGGGTGTTCGGCTGGGGGCAGGCGCGCCATACCCTGCCGGCCTGGTACGGCATCGGCACCGCCATCGAGCGCTGGCGTGGTGGCGATCTCGAACGCCTGGCCAAGCTGCAGCGCATGTATCAGGAATGGCCCTTCTTCCGTGCCCTGCTCAGCAATACGCAGATGTCGCTGTTCAAGGCCGAAATGCACATTGCACGCCAGTATCTGCGTCTGGCTCGCGATCAGCAGCGCGCCCAGGTCATCTTCGGAATCATCAGCGATGAATATCAGCGCACCCTGACCCAGGTACTCAATATTGCCGGCCTGCATCAGCTGATGGAGGAGACCCCTGATTTACAGGTCTCACTGCTGCGCCGCAACGCCTACCTCGACCCGCTCAATCATATTCAGATCGCGCTGCTGGAACGCTATCGCAGTGACCAATCCCAGGAACAGCACGAGCAATGGCTGGACCCGCTGCTGCGCTCCATCAACGCGATTGCCGCGGGGATGCGCAATACCGGCTGAACGCCGGTGCTCGACTCGTGCCGGCGGGGAGCGCACGGATGGCTTCTCGTCCGCTGCCGGCGGGTGTCAGACGGTCGCGGTGCGGCGGCGCAGGCGCAGTGGCATGCCGCCCTGCGGCCCCAGGGTGATCTGCGGCTCCAGTTGCACCTGCCAGCCAGGCTCGCGCAGTTCGAACCGGTAGCTGCGGGCGATGGTCGCGAGGATCAGCGGGCCTTCGAGCAGCGCGAATTGGTTGCCGATGCAGACGCGCGGGCCACCACCGAACGGGAAGTAGCGGTAGCGATGCCAGCCGCGTTCGGCGTGGTCGGCGAAGCGCTCTGGGTGGAAGCGCTCGGGCTCGTCCCAGTACGCCGGATGACGGTGCATGACGTAGGGACTGGTGATCAGGATCGCGCCGGGCCGGATCGGGTGCCCGCCGATCTGCACCGGACGGACCACTTGGCGGATCAGAAAGTAGGCCGGCGGATAGAGCCGCAGCGCCTCGTTGAAGAGCATGCGGGTGTAGGGGAGGCGGTCGAGGTCGGCCAGCGTTGGCCGGCGCGCGGGGAGCACCGCGTCGAGTTCGGCGTGCAGGCGCGCGGCGATCGCGGGGTTGCGGGCCAGTTCGTACCAGCAGAAACTCAGGGTCAACGCGGTGGTGTCGTAGCCGGCGAGATACAGGGTGATGACCTCGTCGCAGATCTGGGCATCGGTCATGCGTGCGCCGGTCTCGGCATCGACGCTGTCCAGCAGGATGGAGAGGAGGTCGTCGCCGGCGTCGCCGCTGCGCCGCCGGGCGTCGATGCCGGCCATGACGATGTCGCGCAGCTGGCGTGACAGGCGTCGCTGGGTCCGGTGATCCGGGGTCGGGATCCAATTCGGTAGCCGGATCAGCCGCCCGAGTTCCCGGTTACCGATCGCCTGCAGGGCGGTGATGACCCTGGCCACGGTGTCGGCCTGCGCGGCGCTGTCGATGCGAAACAGCGCGGCGGTCACAATGGAGAGCGTCAGGCGGTCCATCTCCCGTTCCAGATCGCGCTCCTCGCCGTCCTGCCAATGCGCGGTTAGGGCCGCGGCGTGGGCCACCATGAGGTCGGCGGCGCGTTGGACCCGCGAGCGGTGAAAGGCGGGCGCGAGCATGCGCCGCTGACGCTGCCAATAGGCGCCATCGCTGGTCAACAGACCATTGCCCATGGTCCGCGCCAGCACCGCGCGCAACATAGGTTCGCGCCCAAGGTGGCGATGCTGGGTCACCAGCATCTCTTGCACCAGGTCCGGGTCGGACAGGAAGTACAGGGTCTTGAAGCCGAGCCGGAAGCGCACGATCGGTCCGTGGCGCGCGTGCGCCATCAACAGCCCGAGGCGGTCGGTGCGAAAGGCCGCCAGCCAGCCGGTCAGCCAGTGACCGCGACGCACATGGAGGGGGTACGGGGGCGTGCTCATGGCTGTGTCGGTCGTGATGTACTGGTCTTGATGTCGTCGCCGCGCGGTGCGCCACTTCAGCCGCTGTCGCCGAGGGTCAGCGCTGCCGGTAACTGCATGCTGATGCAGTGCAGGCTGCCGCCCTGGCGAATCAGCGGTCGGCAATCCAGCGGTTCGATCTGCCGGTCCGGGAAGGCGGTGGCCAGCTGGCGGGCGGCGATCGCGTCGTTGGGGTCACCATAGACCGGCAGCAGCACGGCGCCATTGATGATCAGGAAATTCGCATAGCCGGCCGGCAGGCGGCGGCCATCGGCAGCATGGATCGGGGCCGGCTGGGGCAGCGGGAGCAGCCGGTACCGGCGGCCGTCGCGCTGGCGCAGCGCGGCCAGCTCGGCGGCCAGCGCGGCGAGGGCGGCGTGGTCGGGATCGTCGGCGTCGTCACTCACCGCGTGGCAGATACAGTCCGGCGCGCAGAAGCGGGCCAGGGTGTCGATGTGGCCATCGGTGTCGTCGCCGCTGAGCTGGCCCCGATCCAGCCAGAGCAGGCGATCGCAGCCGAGCAGGCGCTGCAGTTCGGCGGTGATGGCGGCCTCATCCCAACCCGGGTTGCGGGCCGGGTCCAGCAGTGTGCGCCGCACCAGCAGCAGGCTGCCGGCACCGTCGCACTCCAGCGCGCCGCCCTCGGCCACCAGCCGGCTGCTGGTCAGGCCAGCGGCGCCGAACAGGCCGCCGGCATGCAGCCGGGCGGCAATGCGATCGTCCAGGTCGGCCGGATATTTCCCCCCCCAACCATTGAAGCGGAAATCGACCAGCCGTGGGCTGCCATCGTCGGCGAGGACGGTGAGCGGGCCGTGATCGCGCGCCCAGGTATCGTTGCTGGCCGCCACCGCCAGATGCACCCGCCCCGGAGTGATGCCGGCAGCGGCCAGCGTGCTCGCCACCCGCGCCGCCTCGCTGCCGTCGTGGCAGCAGATCAGCACCGCCTCGCGGGCGGTGATCAGGGCGGTCAGGCGCAGATACAGGGCCTCGACCGCGGTTAGGTCGTCGACCCAGTCGGTGGCGGGGTGGGGCCAGGTCAGCATCACCCCGGCCTGGGGTTCCCATTCGGCGGGCAGTCTGGTCATCGGTGCTAGCTCGCTGGCGGGGGGCAGGCAGGCGATCGCGCAGGCGATCGGCACGGCCAGATGAAAGCACAGGTTGGAACGGGGCCGCGAGCGCGGCCGGTCGGAAAGGCGCCCGGCTCGGCTTGATGCGAGTCAAGGCCCGGGACCGAACGCCGGGCGCAGACTGGCCCCATCGTTGCCGTGTCGCACCCTGCGCGCGGCAATCCGCTGGCGCCTCGCGCCATTCGCTTCCAACCTGCAACCAAATTCAATCGGGGATCTCATGTTCTGTAATCAATGCGAGCAGACCTTCCGTCAGAGCGGCTGCGTGAATTCGCCCGGCGTCTGCGGCAAGGACGCTGATGTGCAGTCGCTGCAGGAGACCCTGCTCTATGGCCTCAAGGGCATGGCCGCCTATGCTGCGCATGCCCGCCGCCTGGGCAAGTCCGACGAGCGCGTCTCGGCCTTCATCGAGGAGGCCCTATTCGCGACCATGACCAACGTCAACTTCGACCTCGATACCCTGCTGGGCTACTGCCTCAAATGCGGCGAGATGAACCTGCGGGTGATGGAGTTGCTCGATGCCGGCCATGTCGAGACCTTCGGCAAGCCGCAACCGACCAAGGTCCGCGAGGGCACCCGTGCCGGCCCCGGCATCCTGATCACCGGGCATGATCTGCTCGACCTCTGGCACCTGCTGGAACAGGTCGCCGGCACCGATATCAATGTCTATACCCATGGCGAGATGCTGCCGGCACACATGTACGCGCGCTTCCAGCAGCATCCCAACCTGGCCGGCCATTATGGCGGGGCCTGGCAGGATCAGAAGCGAGAATTCGCTGACTTTCCCGGCCCGGTCGTGGGGACCACCAACTGCGTGCTGATCCCGCCCGAGACCTATCGCGGCCGGCTGTTCACCACCAACGCCGTGGCGGTACCGGGTGGCCAGCATCTCGTCGATGGCGATTTCGCCCCAGTGATCGCCGCCGCCCGCGCGCTGCCACCCTGCGTCGACCAGCCGGTGCGGGAATCCATGCTGGGCTTCCATCGCAGCGTGCTGCTGGAACAGGCGGACGTCATCGTCGATGCGATCAAGGCCGGGAAGATCAGTCATTTCTTCGTCATTGGCGGCTGCGACGGCGCCGAGAAGGGTCGCAATTACTTCACCGATTATGCCGAGGCGACCCCGCCCGACTCCTTCATCCTGACCCTGGGCTGCGGCAAATACCGCATCCGCAACCTGGAGTTCGGTGAGCACCTGGGACTGCCGCGGTTGCTGGACATGGGTCAGTGCAACGATGCCTATGGTGCCATCGCGGTAGCGATCGCCTTGGCGAAGGCCTTCGACTGCAGCGTCAACGATCTGCCGCTGACGCTGGTGGTGAGCTGGTTCGAGCAAAAGGCGGTCGCGGTGCTACTGACTCTGCTCCATCTGGGCGTCAAGGGCATCACCCTGGGGCCCAATCCGCCCGCCTTCGTCTCGCCGAAGGTCTTCTCGATCCTGCAACAGCGCTACGACCTTCGCCTGACCAGCCCCGATCCGCGCGCCGACCTGCGCGTGGCGATCGGCGCCTGAAGGCTTGCAGTCGGGCTTGCAGTCGCGGGGCCGGGTGCCCATGCTGATTGAAAGACAGGGCGCGGCACCGCCGCGTCCGTTCCCGACAGCAGCGGACCGACCCATCGTGACCTCAACAGCAAACCCTCAGACCACGGCTCCGACGGGGCTGGAGCTGCCGCATCGCCTGCGCGCCCAGTTCCCGATCCTGCAACAGCGGTTGCACGGCCGGCCGATCGCCTATCTGGACAATGCCGCCAGCACCCAGAAGCCGCATGCGGTGATCGCTGCGGTGGCCGACTATTACCGGCATCAGCACGCCAATATTCACCGCGGCGCCTATCAGTTGTCGCAGGATGCGACCGCGCACTACGAGGCCGCACGCGCGCGCGTGGCCGAGTTTCTGCATGCCGCCGATCCGGCGGAATGCATCTTTACCCGCGGGACCACCGAGGCGATCAATCTGGTCGCCCAGGCCTGGGGCGGGGCCAATCTGCAGCCCGGCGACGAGATCATCCTCACGGAACTGGAGCATCATGCCAACATCGTCCCCTGGCAGATGCTGGCCGAGCGCACCGGCGCCTGCATCCGGGTCATCCCCATCGACGACCGCGGTGAGCTTCAACTGCAGGCCTATCAGCGGCTATTGTCGTCGCGTACCCGCCTGGTGGCGGTGACCCAGGTCTCCAATGCCCTCGGCACCATCAACCCCGTCGCGGAGATCATCGCCGCCGCGCATGCGGCCGGGGCGCTGGTCCTGATCGACGGCGCCCAATGGGTTGCCCATGGGGCGACCGACGTGCAAGCGCTGGATGCCGACTTCTATGCCTTCTCCGGGCACAAGCTCTATGGCCCGACCGGGATCGGTGTGCTCTACGGCAAGCGCGAACTGCTCGAGGCGATGCCGCCCTGGCAGGGCGGTGGGGACATGATCGAGCGGGTGAGCTTCGACGGTACCACCTATGCCGGGTTGCCCAATCGCTTCGAGGCCGGTACCCCGCACATCGCCGGTGCCATCGGTCTTGCTGCGGCCATCGATTGGGTGCTTGAGATCGGCTTCGAGGCGATCGCTGCCCAGGAACAGCGGCTGCTGGCCCTGGCGACCAAGCGCCTGGCCGCGATCCCCGGTCTGGCCTTGCAGGGCGCCCCCCGCTACCAGGCCGCGGTGCTGTCCTGGATCGCAGTCGATCCGCCGGTGGCGACGCTGGACCTGGGGCTGCAACTGGACCTGGAAGGCATCTGTATCCGCACCGGCCATCATTGCTGTCAGCCGCTGATGGAGCGGCTGGGGCTGGCCGGCACCGCGCGCGCCTCCTTTGCCCCGTACAACGACGACGCCGAGGTCGAGCGCCTGGCTGCTGCCCTTGAGCAGATTCTGCAACGGGCGCGGCGGCGGTCATTGGCAGCCGCGGCGGCACCGGTCAGCCAGCCGGCTCGGCCACTGGAGCCGACGGCGGCGGTTCATCCGGTGGCGGGTTCAGCGCCGGTTGCTGTCTCCGCGGCTGCGCCGGGTGGTTCGGTGGCTGATCCGGAGGCCAATGCGAGCGTGAACCGACCACCGACCCCGCTGGCGCCCGCGCCGAACGCGCAGACGCTCGCCTATCCGCCAGCCAGTGCCGCCTCGCCGGCGGCGGCGGCGGAGGCGATCGCCGACTTGTTCGAGGCCCTGCCGGATTGGCCGATGCGCTATCAGCAGTTGATTGAACTCGGCGATGCCATGGTGCCGTTGCCGGCGGCCCTGAAGACCCCGGCGCATGCCGTCTCCGGCTGCCAGAGCCAGGTCCATCTGGTGCTGCGGGTCCGTCCCGGTAGCAGCGACATCATCGAATTCCGGGCCGACAGCGACGCTGGCCTGGTGCGAGGCCTGATCGCCTTATTGCAACAACTGTTCTCGGGCCAGGAGGCGGCCGCGATCCTCGCCTTCGATGCCGCTGGTTTCTTCGCCCGCATTGGCCTCGACCGCCAGCTCAGCCTGACCCGGCGCACCGGTCTCGACGCGCTGCTGCGACGCGTGCGCCAACTGGCGCGGGCGCAGAACGCCGCAAACGGGACGGCCGGCCTGGGGCCCGGTCCGGGGCCCTGAGCCAATCGGGTTGCCAATCGGGTTGCCAATCGGGCCGACCATTTGCGCCGCGAGCAATGCGCCTGCGGATGCGGCGTGCGCGGTCCTCGGCGTCTCTCCCTCCCGGCCGCACGGCGGCGCGCCGTATTCGGCTTCGAGTGTCACCCACTCAACCGCGGCATCCGGAACGGCAGCAGCAGCTGTACCCAGCGGGTGTCGAAGCGCTCCAGCGACAGGCTTTCGTGAAAGGCGGTGACGGGCTCGCCGCACAGGCGTGCGGCAATCGTGGAGCGGGCGTAGAAGGGGGTGTCTTCTAGGGTCTCCTGGATGCGTGTCTGGGTCGGGTCCTCGCTCTGGATGCCGCGCGCGATGCGCCACCAGAAGGTGCGCGGCAGGGCGACCCGCGGCGGCGGCTCGAATGGGGTCATGCGCCCGCTGGGGTCGAAGCGCAGGCCCAGACGGAGTTGGCTGTCGTCGCGGCGGGTAACGTCGTAGAGCACGGCGGCGTCGGCACCAAGGCGGGTGCGCGACCAGTCCCAATAGCGGAAGGCGGCCTCCAGGGGCTCGTCGCCGCCATTGCTATCGAGATAGCCCGGACCGCTCCAGTTCAGGTCGGGGCGGTCCATTTCCACCTCGACGCGGGCCAGCGGGGCGATCGGCCACCAGCGGTGACGGCCGGCGGGGTCGAGTGCGATCTCTTGGCCGGGCAGGGCCTCGGGATAGACCCGAACCACGCCGCGCACCGGGCGTGGCAGCGGGGCGCCGTACTCCTGGATATAGATGTTCAGATGGTCGCCCTCCCAGGCCAGCCCGCTGGGGCCGATGACCAGTTCGTCGGCGCTGCGCTGTAGCCGTTTGCGCCCGCGCTCGGTCATCGCCCAGGCGGTGCGGTCGGGGCCGTAGAGGGCGATGTTCAGCGCACAGTAGTGCTCGGGATCACCGCGGTCATGGCGGCGCGCCCAGGCGTAATAGGGCGAGAAGACGTTGCCGAGCATGGCGATGATGGTCAGCCCGCGGCGCCCGTCCTCGCTCAGGGCATCGATGTACCACCAGTGATAGCCGTCGGTGGGGATGGTCAGGTCGAAACGCGGTCCGCGGTCAGACTGGCGGCCGCGATCCGTCCCGACAGGGCCGCCATCGGCACCCCCGGTCCCGGATGCACGCTGCCCCCCGCCAGATACAGCCCCGGCAGCCGAGTGCGCGCCCCCGGCCGCGAGAATGAGGCCATCCAGCCGTGGGACGCCCGCCCGTACAGGGCGCCGCCGGTGGCCGGGAATAGTTGCTCGAAGCCCGCCGGCGTGGTCACCACCGTCCGCTCCGGGTCGCGCTGGATGTGCAGGCCGCAGCGTTCCAGGAGCGAGAAGGTCTGGGTGGCGCATTGTTCGATCTCCACTGCATCGAAGGGATGGATATCGCCGGTGGGCGGGGCATTGACCAGGACCAGCAGGCGTTCGGGGCCGCTGGGGGCCTGGTCGGTGCGGTCGTCGCGGTCCTGGGCGCAGATGTACACGGTGGGCGCCCGCGGCAGCCGGCCATGGCGAAAGATGTCCTCGAATTCGGCTGGATAATCCTGGCTAAAAAAGACGCTGTGATGGATGAGCGGGAAGCCGCTGGTGGCGGCGAATAGTTTCCAGGTGACTGCCGACAGCGAGCGCTCGGCGCGCGGGGTGGGCGGCACCACGCGCGCGGCAGCGTCGCCGAATAGGCCACCAGCGACCGCGGCGCAGTCGCCGTTGACGATCACCGCATCGGCCGCGACCTCCTCGCCGCTGGCTAGGCGGACCCCGGCGGCACGTCCATGTCGGACCAGGATCTGCTTGACCTCGCTGCCGTAGCGGAAGGTCGCCCCCTGGCGCTCGGCCAGGCCGGCGAACATGCGGGCCAATCGGTGCATGCCGCCGTCCACCACCCAAACCCCGTCCTGCTCCACGTGGGCCACCAGCATCAGCGTGGCCGGGGCGAGGAACGGCGAGGAGCCGCAATAGGTGGCATAGCGGCCGAAGAGTTGGCGCAGGCGCGGGTCCTGGAAGTGCTGGCCCAGCGCCTTCCACATGGTCGAGAACGGCTTGATGTTGATCAGCCCGCCGAGCCCGCTGGGGCCGACCCGCCGCACCAGCCCGGCCGGGCTGGGGCGAGTGGCGCTGATGAACGGATCCTTGAGGGTCCGATAGATGGCGCGGGCGTCCTCGCTGAAGGCGAGGAAGCGGCGGCCTTCAGCGGGGCCGGCGAAGGCGGCGATGGCATCGGCCGCGGCAGCCAGATCGGCGTGCAGGTCCAGCCGTTCGGTCTCGCTCCAGGCGTGGCGGGCGAGGAGGTCTAGGGAACGCAGGCCGATCTCGGCCTCCAGCGAGGTGCCGGCGGCGTCGCAGATCGCCTCGAACACCCAGCGCATGGTGAAGACGGTGGGGCCAGCGTCGATTGGCGCCCCGCCCACCGGCACCTGGCGCATCTTGCCCCCCGGTGCCGCTGCCCGTTCCAGCACCGTCACCGCAAGCCCGCGGGCGGCCAATTCCACCGCGGCGGCCAGGCCGCCGATGCCGGCGCCGACGATGACGACGCGCTCTGTCTGCATGATATTCGCCTGTTGCTATCAGCGCCGGCGCGAGGGCCGGCGCATCGTTGCTGCCCTTGGGCTGATGTCGGCATCGAGACCCCGCGGTCGCCCGACCCAGTCTGCGGCGTTGCTCGCGGGTGCCACCCGCGCCGACCGATGGCGCCGGGGCGGGGCCGGTTCCGGCGTTTCCTCCGGGTCTAGATTCGGGTCTGGCGATGGCCAGCCGCGGTGCCCGCCGCAGGCTTGCGCTGGCGCATTGACTGAAACCCGGCCAGTGTCTATCTTACATGACACTTGGGCGTGACAACGCAACCTGACACTTGCGGGCGGTTTCCCGCCCTGGCGGGGGTGATCAATCGATGGATGCCTTGACCCGGATCGAACAGGCGCTGGCGGCAGCGATTGCCAAGGGCAGCGGTGAGGGCACCCCGCCGCTGCTGGCGGCGGCGGTGCGCCATGCGGTATTCACCCCGGGTTCGCGGGTGCGCCCGCGGCTCTGCCTGGCGGTGGCCGCGGCTTGCGACGACGATGCCCCGGTCGTGAGCGATGCCGCCGCAGCATCCATCGAACTGCTCCATTGTGCCTCGCTGGTGCATGACGATCTGCCCTGTTTCGACGATGCTGAACTGCGCCGCGGCCAGCCGACGGTGCATCGTGCTTATGGTGAGCGTTTGGCGGTGTTGGCCGGCGACGGGCTCATCGTGCTCGCGTTCGAAAACCTCGCCTGGCATACCCTGCGCCATCCTGACCGCCTGGCCCCGCTGCTGATGATCATCGGCCGCGCGGTCGGCATGCAGGACGGTATTGTGGCTGGTCAGGCCTGGGAGTGCGAGCCGGCAGTGGAACTCTCGGCCTATCACCGCGAGAAGACCGGCGCCCTGTTTGCCGCTGCCACCGAGGCCGGCGCTGCCGCGGCCGGGCAGGACCCGTCCCAGTGGCGACAGTTGGGGGCGAATCTCGGCGAGGCCTACCAGATCGCCGACGACATCCGCGATGTGGCGGGGCGCAGCGCGGAGATCGGCAAGCCGGTGGGACAGGATGCCGCCCATGGCCGTCCCAGCGCCGCTGCCGAACTAGGCCTCGACGGGGCGCTGACGCGGCTGGTGGAGTTGGTGCAGGCGGCGGTGCAATCGATCCCAGATTGCCCCGGGACCTGCAAGCTGGGGCAGTTGGTGATCGCCGAGACCGCACGCCTGCTGCCGGCGGACCTGGCGGCGCGGTTCCAAGACCAGCTCGCCACCCCCGGCTCCTGAGTCGCCAGCATGGCGGTGCCATTCTCTGCTGCCCTGTCGGACGCGCTGCTCGGGCTGCGCGATCGTATCCTCGCCAGCCCCGGGTTCCAGCGCTTCGCCGCCGACTTCCCGTTCACCCGCGCGGTGGCGCAGCAGCGCGCCCGCGCGCTGTTCGATATCACCGCTGGCTTCGTCTATTCGCAGGTGCTCTATGCCTGCGTGGAACTAGACCTGTTCCAGACCCTGGCCGCCGGGCCGCTGAACCTGGACGACCTCGCCGCCCGCATGCAGATGCCGCGCGCCGCTGCCGACCGCCTGTTGCGTGCGGCCGTGGCGCTGCACCTGCTGCAGCGGCGTGGCCTGGAACGCTCTGGGGTGCCGCGCTTCGGGCTCGGTCGCCATGGCGCGGCCCTGTTGGGCAATCCCGGCATCGCGGCCATGGTCCGCCATCATCGCATGCTGTATCAGGACCTAACCGATCCGCTCGCCCTGCTGCGCGGCGAACTCGCGCAGACCGAACTGGGCCGCTACTGGGCCTATGCTGGCAACGCGCAGCCAGCGCGCTCGCAGGATGCCGCGGTGTCCGAATACAGCGCGCTGATGTCGGTCTCCAATGCCTTCGTCGCCGGCGATGTGCTCGATGCCTGGTCGCTGCGCCGCTACCGCTGCCTGATGGATGTCGGCGGCGGTGAGGGCAACTTCCTCATCGCTGCTGCCGACCGCTGGCCGCACCTGCGCCTGCGCCTGTTCGATCTGCCGGCGGTGGCGGCGCGGGCCAATCTGCGTTTTCGCAAGCTCGGGCTGGCGGAGCGGGCCGAGACCTTCGGCGGCGACCTGCACGAGACCATCTTGCCCACCGGCGCCGACCTGATTTCCCTGGTGCGAGTGATCCACGACCACGACGACGCCGACGCGCGCACCATCCTGCGCGCGGTGCATGCCGCCCTGCCGGCCGGTGGCACCCTGCTGCTGGCCGAACCCATGGCGGAGACCCCGGGCGCCGAGCCGGTCGGCGATGCCTACTTCGGCATGTATCTGCTGGCGATGGGCAGTGGGCGCCCGCGCCCGCCGCGCGAATTGAAGGCGATGCTGCGCGAGGCCGGTTTCGAGCGCATTCGCCTGGTGCGCACGCGCCGGCCCATGCAGACCCGCCTGCTGGTGGCACGGGCCACCGGGACCTGACGCCGTCGGGCGCACTGCGCCCAAGCCGGGTCCCCCCGGTTGCGTGGTTCAAAAGAGCGCCGGGTGTCCCACCGCTGGCGCGGGGTTCCTGCACTCGGCATTGGCTCGGCCGCACGAGCCAGCCCCTCTCACACACTGTCTTGTCCGCCTGACACCGGCAACTGGAAGTGCCAACGTGCATTGACAGTCGAGGTGTAAATTTTTCTTGACATACGGTTCGGTAAGGCTAGACTGACACTAACTTCAGAGACCGCCAGCGAGCCCCGCGAGCATTCCCCATGACCTCCTCCGAACTGTCCACGCTAGCGGTTGTTTTCGAGCAGCCGCAGCAGCTTGCCCTCAAGCGCCTGGCGCTGTCGGCGGCTGGGCCGGCGGATTGCGTCGTGGACATCGCCTTCAGTGGGATCAGCACCGGTACCGAGCGTCTGCTCTGGACCGGTCGCATGCCGCCCTTCCCCGGGCTGGGTTATCCGCTGGTGCCTGGCTACGAGTCGGTCGGCGAGGTTGTCAGCGCCGGTGCCGAGAGTGGTCGCCTGGTCGGCGAGCTGGTCTTCGTGCCCGGCGCGCGTTGTTACAGCGAGGTGGCGGGTCTGTTCGGCGGCGCCGCAGCGCGGGTCGTGGCCCCCGGTGCGCGGCTGGTACCACTGCCGGCACACCTGACCCGGACAGCGGCCACGGATGCCGATACCACCGCGCCGGGCAGCGCCCAGGGCGTCCTGCTGGCCCTCGCCGCGACTGCCTACCATGCCCTGGCCAATCAGCGCGCGCCGGACCTGATCGTCGGTCACGGCGTGCTCGGGCGCCTGCTTGCCCGCGTCGCCATCGCGACCTCGGCCGGTTCACCGGAGGGTTCTCAGGCTGAACCGCCAGTGGTCTGGGAGACCAATCCGCAGCGGGCGGCCGGTGCGCTGGGTTACGACGTGCTCGATCCGGCCCAGGATCAACGGCGCGACTACCGTGCCATCTATGACGTGAGCGGTGATGCGGGTCTGCTGGATACGCTGATCGCGCATCTGGCCCCAGGCGGCGAGATCTGCCTGGCCGGTTTTTACGAGGCCCCGCTCAGCTTCAACTTCCCACCGGCCTTCATGCGCGAGCTACGGCTGCGCGTGGCCGCTGAATTTCGCGAGTCGGACCTGGCCGCGGTGGTGGCATTGATCGATGCCGGGCAATTGTCCCTGGACGGTCTGATCACCCATCGCTATCCGGCCGCCGCTGCTGCCGATGCCTATGGCACCGCCTTCGGTGATCCGACCTGCCTGAAACTGATTCTCGATTGGAGCGGCACGCATGCCTAATCCTGCCACCAAGATCGCCACCGATCTGTCGGTCAGTCCGACCGCGGCTGCGAGCACGCAGCCGGCAGTCGGACAGCCAGTGGCGCCGCCGCTTGCGGCCGGCAAGACCCAGATCATCGCCATCTATGGTAAGGGCGGCATCGGCAAGAGCTTCACCCTCGCCAACCTCTCTTACATGATGGCCCAGCAGGGCAAAAAGGTCCTGCTCATCGGCTGTGATCCCAAAAGCGACACCACGACGCTGCTGTTCGGCGGCAAGGCCTGCCCGACCATCATCGAGACCTCGGCGCGCAAGAAGGCGTCCGGCGAGGCAGTTCAGATCGGCGACGTCTGTTTCAAGCGCGATGGCGTCTTCGCAATGGAATTGGGTGGTCCAGAGGTTGGGCGCGGCTGCGGTGGGCGCGGCATCATTCATGGGTTCGAATTGCTCGAAGGCCTGGGCTTTCACGAATGGGATTTCGATTTCGTCCTGCTCGACTTCCTCGGTGACGTGGTCTGCGGCGGTTTCGGCCTGCCCATTGCCCGCGACATGTGTCAGAAGGTGATCGTGGTCGGCTCCAACGACCTGCAGTCCCTGTACGTGGCCAACAACGTCTGCGCCGCGGTCGAATACTTCCGCGGGCTCGGTGGCAATGTCGGCGTGGCTGGCATTGTCGTCAATAAAGATGATGGCACTGGCGAGGCCCAGGCCTGGGCCGCGCAGGCCGGCATTCCGGTCCTGGCATCGATCCCGGCCGATGATGACATCCGCCGCAAGAGCGCTGCCTATCAGATCGTCGGACGCCCAGGTGGGCAATGGGCACCGCTGTTCGAGGAGTTGGGCGTCAATGCCGCTGCGGCCGCACCGCTGCGCACGCGCCCGCTGTCGGCCGATGAACTGCTCGGGCTGTTCGCGAGTGACGCCGTCGGGCGCAACGTGGTCCTGGAGCCGGCTACCCCGGAGGATATGTGCGCCACGGCCGGCCAGGCCCGGCCCTCCCTCGAAGTCATCTACGACGACGCCTGATGCACGGCGACCGGATCGACATCATCCCCATCGATATGACCAGGCCATTCGACAATACTGCCCGCCGGGCCGCACGCGAAGTGGTGTACGACGCCACCGGGCGCGCGCCCCTAGGGGCTGTCGGGGCTGCGCGCAGCAACGTGTTGCCGATGCATGCGATGGCGGCAGCCGGTCAGGGGTCGGGTGAGGATGCTGGAGAGCGCGCCCTGTCGCGGTCCCCGGTTGCCGGGCAGGCCGACCAGCAGACCATCTCCGAGACCCAACCCAGCGCCCTGGCTTCTCAAGCGCATGACGGTTGTCACGCCGGCGCCGATGAATTGCGCCGAGCCGCAGAGTCAGCGGGTAAGAGCGAGTTGCTTGCACGCCTGGCGACCGACTATCCCGCCGGTCCCCATGATCAGCCCCAAACCATGTGTCCGGCCTTCGGTTCACTGCGGGTGGGGTTGCGCATGCGACGCACCGCCACTGTCCTCTGCGGCTCGGCCTGCTGTGTCTATGGTCTGACCTTCACCTCGCACTTCTATGGTGCCCGGCGCACGGTCGGCTATGTGCCCTTCGATTCCGAGACCCTGGTCACCGGCAAGGTGTTCGAGGATGTGCGCGAGGCCGTCAGCGGTCTGGCCGATCCAGAACAGTCCGATGCCATCGTGGTGATCAATCTCTGCGTGCCCACCGCCTCCGGCGTCCCGCTGCGGCTGCTGCCGAAGCAAATCAACGGCGTGCGCATCATCGGTATCGATGTGCCCGGGTTCGGTGTGCCGACCCATGCCGAGGCCAAGGACGTGCTCGCCGGCGCCATGCTCAACTATGCCCGCAACGAGGCCGAGCGCGGTCCGGTGCAGGCACCCCGCGGCGGTCGCAGCGAACTGCCCACGGTCACCCTGCTCGGCGAGATGTTCCCGGCTGACCCGGTCGGTATCGCCCGGCTGCTCGAACCCCTCGGTCTTGCCGCTGGCCCGGTGGTGCCGACCCGTGAATGGCGCGAACTCTATGCCGCGCTCGATTGCGCCGCGGTGGCCGCTATTCATCCCTATTACACCGCTTCCATCCGCGAATTCGCTCAGGCCGGACGGCCAGTGGTCGGCTCCGCGCCCGTCGGGCATGACGGCACTGCGGCCTGGCTGGAGGCCATCGGTCAGGCCTGCAATGTCGCGGCGGACCGCATTGCGGCCGCCAAGCAGGCCTTCCTGCCGGCGATTGCCAAGGCCCTAGCGGCTCAGCCCATTCGCGGCACCATCACGCTGTCCGGCTACGAAGGCTCCGAGCTGCTGGTGGCGCGGGTGCTGATCGAGAGCGGTGCCGAGGTCCCTTACGTCGGGACCGCCGCCCCGCGCACACGCTGGTCCGACCCGGATCGTGAATGGCTCGAGGCGCGCGGTGTGCACGTACAGTTCCGTGCCGCGCTGGAACAGGACAAGGCGGCGGTGGATGCGGTCAAGCCAGATCTCGCCATCGGGACCACGCCGGTGGTACAGCATGCCAAGGAGCAATCCATTCCGGCGCTCTACTTCACCAATCTGATCTCGGCTCGCCCGCTGATGGGTGCGGCCGGTGCCGGTTCACTGGCCCAGGTCATCAATGCCGCGCTGGCCAACAAGGCCCGTTTCGACCGGATGACGGCGTTCTTCGCCGAGGTCGGCACCGGCGACAGTGCTGGCATCTGGGACCGCCCGCCGCCGGCCGCCCGCACGCCTGACCATGACAGCGCCGGTGATCGCGACGGCAGTGCCGGTCGTGAGGGCTCGGGAGGGCAGGGCTGATGCTGGTCAAAGACCTTGATCGCGCCGGCGGCTATTGGGGCTCCGTGTATGTCTTCACGGCGGTCAAGGGCATGCAGGTCATCATCGATGGACCAGTGGGCTGTGAGAACCTGCCGGTGACCGCGGTGCTGCATTACACCGATGCCCTGCCGCCACATGAATTGCCGGTGGTGGTGACTGGGCTTGGCGAGCAGGAGCTGGGACAGGACGGGACCGAGCAGGCGATGCGCCGCGCCTTCGCGACGCTCGACCCGAAGCGCCCGGCCGTGGTGGTCACCGGCTCCATTGCCGAGATGATCGGCGGCGGCGTGACCCCGGCTGGCACCAACATCCAGCGCTTCCTGCCGCGCACCATCGACGAGGACCAATGGCAGAGTGCGGACCGCGCCATGGTCTGGCTGTGGAACCAGTACGGGCCCGGCAAGCAGGCGGCCAAGAGCAAGACGAACGAGGCCAGGTCGAACCCGACTGGCAGACAGCAGCCGGCGGCAACGTCGCGGCCGTTGGTCAACATCATCGGCCCGATCTACGGCACCTTCAATACCTGGTCGGATCTCGCCGAGGTGCGTCGACTGATCGAAGGCATCGGCGCCGAGGTCAATCTGACCTTCCCGCTCGGGGCGCACCTGAACGAGATCCCGCAACTGGCCGCGGCCCAGGTCAATGTCTGCATGTATCGCGAATATGGCCGCAAGCTATGCGAGGTCCTGGAACGGCCCTATCTGCAGGCGCCCATCGGCCTGCACAGCACCACCAGTTTCCTGCGGGCACTGGGCGAACTGCTCGGGCTCGATCCGGAACCTTTCATTGCCCGCGAGAAGCACACGACCATCAAGCCGATCTGGGACCTCTGGCGCTCGGTGACCCAAGACTTCTTCGGCACCGCCAGCTTCGGCATCGCTGCCACCGAGACCTATGCGCGGGGGGTGCGGCATTTCCTTGAAGACGAACTGGGCATGCCCTGCAATTTCGCCTTCGCCCGCCGTCCCGGCAACAAGACCGACAACGACGCGGTGCGCAAGGCAGTGCATGAGCAGACCCCGTTGGTGCTGTTCGGTGGCTATAACGAGCGGATGTATCTGGCCGAGATTGGCGGGCGCGCGGCCTATATCCCGGCCTCGTTGCCCGGGACCCTGATCCGGCGGCATACCGGTACCCCGTTCATGGGCTATGCCGGGGCCACCTATCTGATCCAAGAGGTCTGCAACGCCCTGTTCGATGTCCTGTTCAACATCTTGCCCCTGGGCAAGGATCTTGATCAGGTCGAGGCGACGCCGGCGCGGTTGCATCGGGAATTGCCCTGGGACGATGCCGCGCAACAGGCCCTGGAACAGATGGTCGAGGCGGCCCCGGTGCTGGTGCGCATCTCCATGGCCAAGCGCCTGCGCGATGCGGCCGAGCGCGCGGCGCGCGCCGCCGGCGAGGAACGGGTCACGCTCGCGCGTATCGAGCAGACCCAGGCCGAATTCAATCGTGGCCAGGCCGCCTGACGCAGGCCGTCCGACGATGATCGACCATGCGGCGCAGATCGAAGAGCAAATGCAATCAGGGTCCAAATTGACCCTGCCGATTTCAGGCTTCAACGGTGTACGAGTTTCATGCGAGCACCGCCGAAGCCAAGAGCGCGTCCGGTACGACCGGTCGCATGCGGTGTCCGGGTGTGTTGCGCCCTGACGCTAATTGGTGGTGCGTCTCAGACGCGCTGACGGCCTTCGGGCCATGTCACTCAACCGGAGGGTAACCCCATGGCAGACAACAAGAGCTTGACCGGACTGACCGAAGAAGAGGCGCAGGAATTCCACGGCATCTTCATGTCGAGCATGACCGGCTTCTTCGGCATCGTCGTCCTGGCCCATGTGCTGGCCTGGGTCTGGCGTCCCTGGCTGTAAGCCCTGACCACTGTCACCGACTCGCTTCCGGCATGGCCAGCGGCCCCGCCGCGGCTGATACCGATCCCCTGACCGAACTATTGGAGCCTCAAGCATGAACGAGAAACTGTATAAGATCTGGCTGCTGATCGACCCCGCCAAGGCCCTGACCGCGCTGATGGCCTTTCTGATCGTCCTCGGTCTGCTGATCCACTTGGTCCTGCTCGGCACCACCGACTTCAACTGGCTGGAAGACGGCATCCCAGCGGTCGACCGGCCGGCCGCGGCGGTGCAGGTGGTCCCGCAACGCTGAGTGTGCCATTCAGAATGACGGCCGCGCGGCGCCGACCCCCGGCGCCGCTGCCCGCCGCCGAGCTTGCTACGAGGAGGCAGCTGGTCAGCGTGCCTCCCCAGCAGAGGAATCAACAATGGCCATGCTGAGTTTCGAGAAAAAATACCGCGTTCGCGGCGGTACCTTGGTCGGGGGGGACCTGTTCGACTTTTGGGTGGGGCCGTTCTATGTCGGCTTCTTCGGAGTCACCACAGTCTTCTTCGCGACCTTGGGCACGCTGCTCATCATCTGGGGCGCGGCCATCGGCCCGACCTGGAATCTCTGGCAGATCAGTATCGCACCGCCCGATCTGAAATACGGGCTGAACATGGCGCCGCTGACGGAGGGCGGCCTCTGGCAGATCATCTCGTTCTGTGCCATCGGTGCCTTCGTCTCCTGGGCACTCCGGCAGGTGGAGATCTCGCGCAAGCTAGGCATCGGGCTGCATGTCCCCTTCGCCTTCTCCTTCGCGATCCTCGCCTACGTCACCCTGGTGGTGATTCGACCGGTCCTGATGGGCGCTTGGGGTCATGGCTTCCCGTACGGCATCTTCAGTCATCTGGACTGGGTGTCCAATGTGGGTTACCAGTACCTCCACTTCCATTACAACCCGGCCCACATGCTGGCGATCACGTTCTTCTTCACCAATGCCCTGGCCCTGTCCATGCATGGCTCGCTGATCCTCTCGGTCACGAACCCGCGCAAGGGTGAGACGGTCAAGACCGGTGAGCACGAGAACACCATCTTCCGCGACATCATTGGCTACTCCATCGGTGCCCTCGGTATCCATCGGCTCGGCCTGTTCCTGGCCATCAACGCCGCCTTCTGGAGTGCCGTCTGCATCGTGCTGAGCGGTCCGTTCTGGACCAAGGGCTGGCCGGAATGGTGGAACTGGTGGCGCGAGCTTCCGCTTTGGTAACCAGAGGGCACCATCATGGCTGCATACCAAAACATCTTTACGCGGGTCCAGGTCCGCGAGCCGGCCTATCCCGGCGTCGACCTGCCGCCCGGTAGCCTGCCGCGCCTCGGCACGCCGGCCTTCAACTACTGGCTGGGCAAGATCGGCGATGCGCAGATCGGCCCGATCTACCTCGGCTTCCTGGGGGTGGTATCGATCATCTTCGGCTTCACCGCCATCGCGATCATCGGCTTCAACATGGCCGCCTCGGTGGGCTGGAGTCCGCGGTTGTTCCTGCAGGATTTCTTCTGGCTGGCGCTGGAGCCGCCACCCCCAGCCTATGGCCTCAGCATCCCACCCCTGGGTGATGGTGGCTGGTGGCTGATCGCCGGCTTCTTCCTCACCACATCGATCCTGCTGTGGTGGGTGCGGACCTACCGACGGGCGATCGAACTGGGGATGAGCACCCATCTGGCCTGGGCCTTTGCCGCGGCGATCTTCTTCTATCTGACCCTGGGCTT
>REDK01000181.1 GCA_007693535.1 Chromatiaceae bacterium | reverse complement strand
CGGCAGGCAGCGGTCGCGCCGGCTGGTCGGGTGCACCGGCTGCCGGGGCTGCCGGGGCTGGCAGTGGACCGGCAGCCAGCGCGGCGACCGCGGAGGGCGGTCGGCGCGGCTGGTCCAATGCCGCTCCAGGCGGTGGCGGCGGCGGGTTTCTCGCTTCGGCTGCCCAGACCGCCCTCGGTGTGGCTGGCGGGGTGATGCTGGCCAATGCCCTGACCGGCCTGTTCGGCGGTCAGCACGCCGAGGCCGCCGGGCTTGACGATGCTGCTGCCGAGCCGCTGGCGGCGGCCGAACCCGACTACGACGACGAGATCGGTGCCGATTCCGACCTCGGGGCTGATGACGCTGGCTTCGACGATGGCGGCTTCGACGGCGGCGGTGATTTCGACGTCTTCGGCGGTTTCTGACTCCCCGCCGGATCTGCCCTGGATCTGCCCTGGATCTACCCTAGATCTGTCCCGGGGTCCTCGCTGGATTCCCTGGCGGCCCGCGGTAGATCCACGGTTCGGCCCCCATCCGGTCCTCATTCAGTCCCAGGAGGGTCCACGATGAATATCGACGCTCTGATCCGTGACTCGCGCCTGACCGATCCGCTGGACCAACTCGGCGAGTCTCTCCGCGACCCCGAACATGCCGTCAGCGATGTTGTCGATGCCGCGGGGCATCAGTACGTGGACCTGGTCATGGCGGGCGGCGGGCTGCGCGGGATCGCGCTGGTGGGCTACACCTGGGCCCTGGAGCGCATGGGCCTGCGCCTGCTCGGGGTCGGCGGGACCTCGGCAGGGTCGATCAACGCCTTGCTGATGGCCGCCCTGGCCGACCCGGGGACGGCGGTCAGTCCGCGCCTGCTGGAGATCCTGGGCGGCGTCGACTTCCACCGCTTCGTCGATGGCGGGGCCGACGTCCGCGACTTTCTAGACCTGGCCCTGAATCAGCGTCCCCTCACCACCTTCAAGCTGCTGCGCCTGGGCTGGCGCCTGCTGGCCGTGCGCGAGCGCCTCAGCACCCGCTACGGGCTCAATCCGGGCGAGCACTTCCTCTACTGGCTGAGTGGGCTGCTTGCGCAGGCCGGCATCGCGACCACCGCCGAGCTGGTGGCCCGGCAGGCGCGCCAGCCGCCCGGTCTGGCGTTACGCGCGGGGGTTGCGGTGGCCACCACGGCCGGGTTGCCCAGGGGCCGGCTGGTGATCGTCGCTGCCGACCTCTGGAGCCAGACGCGGGTGGAGTTCCCGCGCATGGCCGAACTCTACTGGTCGGACCCGACGCAGGTGAACCCGGCCCTATACGTGCGCGGTTCGATGGCATTTCCGTTCTTTTTCGAGCCGCTGCGGCTGACCGAGCTGCCGGCCGACCCCGGTGCCGCTGTCCGCTGGGCCAAGCATGCCGGGCTGGTAACGGCCCAGTCCACCGATCGCCAACTGCCCACCCGCGCGATGCTGACCGACGGTGGGCTGCTGTCGAACTTCCCGATCGATGTCTTCCATACGCCGGACCGGGTGCCGCGGCTGCCTACCTTTGGCGTGCGGCTGCAAGCGGACCACCGGGTCGATGCCGGCCGCCCCTTCGTCGGCGACCGCGGGTTGGCCGGGCTGGCTGCCTTCAGCGGCATGCTGATCGATACCGCTACCCGGCAACTGGACTATGAGTTCATCCGGCGCAATCCGGATTATCGGCACCTGGTCAGCGAGATTCCCTGCGAGCGGGTGCATCCGGACGGGCGCCGCGAGCCGATCCCGGCCTTGGACTTCGCGCTGCCGGCGGCAGACAAGGAGTTGCTGTTCCGGCAGGGGGCGGAGACGGCGCTGGCCTTCGTGCGCGGCTTTGCGTCTCCGGTGACCGCCGACGGCCGCCCGGCGGACCCGCCGGCAGCCGCTGCATACAGCTCTAAATGGCTGTTCTACAAAGAATTAAGGCGCCGTCTCGCGCAGGTGCAGGCGACGGCCGCGGAGGCTGGCGGATGAGTGAGCCCGCGGCCCAGCCGACTGACAGCCTGGCCCGTCTGGATGCCCGCCTGCTGCGCTTTGCCCGTGAGCGCGACTGGGAGCAGTTCCAGTCGCCGAAGAACCTGGCCATGGCCCTGGCCGGCGAGGCCGGTGAACTACTGGCGCATTTCCAATGGCTGAGCGAGGCCCAGAGCGCCGCGCTGGACCCGGCCAAACGCCAGGCCGTGGCCCATGAACTGGCCGATATCCTGAACTATCTGGTGCGCCTGGCGAACCGGCTGGAGATCGATCTGCTCGCCGCCGCCGACGAGAAGATCGCGCTCAACGAACAGCGCTATCCGGCAGCGCGGGTGCGCAGCGACCCGCGCCGGGCCAGCGAATACGGCCCCGATGGGGCCTGAGCGGGGATTGCACGCAGGGCAGCGCCGGGCGCGCGGCTGGGATGATCGCCGGCGTGATCGCTCAGTCGGCCGCCATATCGATGACCACAGCGGTGACGTTGTCGCGACCGCCAGCGGCGCAGGCGGTCTGCACCAGCGCACCGGCGATCTGCTGCATCCGATCTGGGGCGGACAGGTCGCTGGCGAGCAGCCGGGTGATCTCGGGCAGGGACAGCTCCCGGGTCAACCCGTCACTGCAGAGCAGATAGCGGTCGCCGGCCTCGATCGGTTCCACGCGGCTGTCGATCTGGATCGCGCGCTCGCCGCCGATCGCGCGTGCCAGGACGTTGGCGAAGGGATGGCGTTCGGCCTCGGCCGCGCTCAGCAGGCCGTGATCCACCAGCGTCTGCACCTGGCTGTGATCCCGGGTCAGTTGCGCCAGGATGCCCTCGCGCAGGCGATAGGCGCGGCTGTCGCCGGCCCAGAGCAGGGCGGCTTGGCGACCCGCCACGCTCATCACCACGACGGTGCTGCCAATGATGTCGCCGCCCGCATCGGTGCTAGCCTGCCAGAGTTCGGTGTTGGCCTGTTGCAGGACCCGGGTGACCGCTGCCACGGCGTCCGCTTGCAGTTCCGCCGTGGTCAGCGACCCGAGGCGTTGCACCAGTAGCTGGCTGGCGCGGCCGCCGTCCTGATGGCCGCCCATGCCATCGGCCACCGCCCACAGGCCGCGGTCGGGCTGGTCGAGAAAGGCGTCCTGATTGCGGGCGCGCAGGCGGCCGCGGTCGGTGGCCCCACCTGAGGTCCAGCGGTAGCGGTTGGCTTGCTGCATGTCAGCCTCCCGGTGCGTGCGCTGCCGGCGGTGGGTCGAGCGAGTGCCAGCCGGCGGCGCCCCAGTCGCCGCTGAGCAGGGCGGTAAAGGCATCGGGGGCCGGCAGTCCCTGGGTGACCAGCAGGGCCGGTTCCACCTGGTCCGAGCCCTGGGTCCACCACAGGCTGTAGGTGTGGAACAGCGACTGCAGGGTCTGCTCCAGCAGGGGGACCAATAGGGGCGCGAGCACCGCCGGCAGCGGGGACACCGCTGGCTGCTCGGGCACCGCGGCAGCCGGTCCTGAGGCCAGCCCGTCGGCGGCTGCGGGTGTGAACAGGTCGGCAAGTGGGCTGACCGGCGGCGCCCGCAGATGCCAGGCCTGGGCCTGTCCCGGCGGCTGAGCAGCGGTCGCGCGCGCGGGTCCAGGCACCGGCGGCACCCCCAGCGCGGCGACCGCCGCGGCGAAGGTATCCAGCGAGAACGGTTGCCCGGACGGCGGTTCGTCCAGTGCCGTCAGCACCAGGGCATCAGCGTGCGCAAACCAGCCCGTGGCTGCCGGCACCGCGATGGGATTCACCGTGGGCGGCAGCGGGCAGGCGATGGTGAGGGGGAAATAGCGCCCGACCCGGTCCACGCTGGGCATCAGCACGCCGGTCCAGAGGCCGGGGCCGGCCAGGCCTGGGCTGAGCACGAAGTGCCACAGCGGGCAGGTCAGATAGCGCTCCAGCCAGGTCTCCCCGAGGGCGGCCCGGCTGGCCGCCAGCGCTGCCCGCAGCCATTCGTCCCAGGGGTCCACCAGGGTCGCTGGCAGGCGGCGCTGGACGAAGTCGCCCAAGGCCGGGAGCTTGCCGTAAAGGCCGGGGGTTGCCGCGTTCATAGCCGCTCCGGACAGGCGAAGCCGTGCAGGCCGCGCAGAGCGAACGGGTTGCGCACGCTGGTCGCGCGCAGCTCGAAGCTGGCCGAGAGCCCGCCCAGGGAGAAGGTCAGCCGAAATAGCTCGGGCTGACCGGTGCCCTGCAGGCGGGCGCGATCGAGTACCCGGAACCAGGCCCAGGCGCCGTCCTCGGTCTGGGCCGGGGTGCGCCCGTCGATGCCGACAAAGGCCAGGCGTACCCGGCCGCCGCCCTCGCTGGCGGGCCAGGTGAAGTTCTGCGGGCGGGGCGGGCCGTGGCGATAGTCGAGCAACTGTCCGCCCAGATCCAGGGTGAACTGGGTGGCGCGCACGTCCATCTGGGTCGGGGTGAGGGCGAAGCCGACGCTGGGGTTGGGGCCGCCGGCACCGAAGAAGGCGTCGCGGATGGCGCCAATGCGCTGGAACTGGGCCAGGATGCTGTCGGGGATGCCCAGGTCCGGATTGACCCAGCGCCATTCGGGGCGGGAGGTATCCACCAGGGGCGCCAGATGGTCCCGGAAGAAGTCGGCGAGCAACCCGCTCGGGCCGAACAACCGGGCGAAGTCGGCCAGGGTGCTATCACGCCGGCTACCGGGCGTGAACGGATAACGCCCGGCGATCGCCTCGCGGCAGAAGGGCAGGATCTCGGCGGTCCAGATGTTGTTGAGGCGGGCGCGGGTATCGGCGGCCACCAGGTTGGCGCTGTCCTGCAACAGAGTACTGAGGATGCCGGCCGGTACCGGCGGCTGCGCGGCCGCGGCGGCGACCGCGGCGGTGAGTTCGGCCCCGGTCCCGACCGTCAGGGGGCCATGGCTGTCATCGATCGCCTCCTTGACCGCACGCAGGTAAGGCGCGGTCTGGGCCACCGTATTCAGCGCCCGATCGAGCCGGGAGGGTTGGCCATCGGCAGCCGTGACCAGGTCATGCAGCCATTTGAAGCGCTCGCGGACGTAGGCCTCGGGATCGGCATCCGCGGCGCCGTGATCCCCAGCGGAGCGACCCGCGGCCAGGCGGGCGCGCAGGGCGGCGGCGATGCCGCCATCGGCATCTGCCGCGGCCTCCTCGTCGACGGTGGCGGGGCGGAGATTGGTCTCCTGCGCCGCGGCCAGCAGCAGCCGGCGCAGCGGGGAGGCCGCGGGGTCGGTGAGGACCTCGGTGAGGGTGGCGGCATGCAGCAGGTCGCGTGCGGCCACCACGGCAATGTCGCCGAGCAGCCCGTTCCATTGCTGCACATAGTCGCGCAGATAGCGCTCGCGGACCTCGGCCTTCACCGCGCCGGCGCCGTCCGGGGTCAGTTCGGCCCCCGGCCCCAGTACCCAACTGTCTGCCGTTGCCGCGGCGATCAGGCGGTCGGTGGCGGCATCGAAGCCTTGGGTATAGCCGGCCGCGGTGTAGAGCGCCGGGATGCCCTGATTGAGCGGGACGCGGCTGCGGCGTTCCAGCACCAGGGCCGCGCGGTCGCCGGCGGCGGCGGTGATGGTGAACTCCGGCAGCGGCAGGCCGGTGCCCTCGGCCTGCAGGCGCTCATAGACGCGGGTGGCCAGGGGCGCCCCCTGCAGGGCGGCGCGGGCACGCTCGATCAGGGGCTGATCCAGGGCCAGCGGCAGCGGGGTGGGGCGGGTCTCGAATAGGGCCGCCAGGTGTCCTGCCAGGTCCTGTAATTGCTTGCTGGTGGTGCCCCGCGGCAGCGTGCTCGCCCAGCGTTCACCGATCCAGGCGCGGATCTCGTCGGGGTCGTAGTGGCGGGCATCGTCGAGCATCAGATAGGCGCGCAGGGCGCCGTAGAGCTGGTCCTGATCGTCGTGCTGCAGGGCCTCGCGGACCTGCGCCTCCAGGTTCAGGACCAGGGTGGGCAGCAGCGCCCGGTATAGGGTGCGGCGATAGGTGCGCTCGGACTGGGTACCCAGTTTGCGCCCCTGATAGAGACCCAGGCGCATGCTCAGCGGGGCTGGGTGGTCGCGTTCGTCCCAGCCGCGCGGGATGTCGCGCGCAGCGTTGAGCAGCGGCAAGACCTCGAGCACATCGGGGCCGAGCGGCCCCAGGCGGTCGATCTCGCCCTGGATCAGTTCCACCCGGTTGGAGACCTCGGCGACATAGGCGCGGTTGCGGCCATAGCTGAGGGTCCAGGCGCTGGCGACGGCCAGGGCCAGCAGTAGCACGCTGGCATAAGCGCCGCGGCGCAGCCAGCGGCGGCGCCGTTCCAGGCGCGGGTCGAGCCCGGCCAGCGGCGCTTCTGGGAAGACCACGTCCTGCAGCAACCGGGTGACGAAGAAGCTCTTTGGCGAACCGATGAACGGGGAGATCGCGGTGCGACCGACCCCGAAGTTGGCCGAGATGCTGGCCAGCACCCGGTCGATCGGGGTGCCGGTCTGGGTGGCGCTGGTGAAATAGACCCCGCGTACCAGCGGGCGTTGCTCGAACCGGGTGGCGACCAGGCAATCGTGCAGGAAGCGGTTGATGGGGTCGCCGAGGCTGGCGAACTGGCGCGGAAAGCCGAACAGGAGCCGGCGCCGGTGGACCTCGGTCTCCTCCTGCAAGCGGCGCAGCCAGTGCTGTTCCAGCCGCTGCACCAGGGCCAGATGCTCGGCGGGGAAGTGGGTCAGGGGCTGTTCGGCGGTGCCGCCGGCCGGATGTGTGGCGCTGGCAGCGGCATCGAACGGAAAGGTCACGCCCCACACCTGGGCGCGCCCTTCCTTGTTGAGGTCGGCGAAGAATTCCATGAAGCCGGCCACTAGGTCGGCCTTCATGAACAGCACATAGACCGGCACCCGGATGCGGAAGCTAGCGTAGATCTCCTGCAGCCGCAGGCCGATGGCGCGGGCGTGGGCGCTGCGTTCGGCGGCACTCCACTGCAGGATGTCGGCCAGGCTCAGCGCCAGCAGCACGCCGTTGACCGGGCGCCGTGGGCGATGCTTCTTGAGGAGGGCGAGGAAGCCCTGCCAGGCGGCGCGATCCACCTCGCTGTGGCTGTCCTGGGTGGTGTAACGCCCGGCGGTATCCAGCAGCACCGCCTGGTCGGTGAAGAACCAGTCGCAATTGCGGGTGCCGCCGACACCCTGGATCGGCGCCTGTCCCAGTTGTTCGGCCAGCGGGAAGCGCAGCCCGGAGTTGTTCAGGGCAGTGGTCTTGCCGCAGCCGGGGGGGCCGATGATCAGGTACCAGGGCAGTTCATAGACCCAGCGGCCGCCCAGCCCCTTGCGACCCTCGGTGCGCTTGAGCAGGGCGAGCGCCTCGCCGAAGCGTCCCTGCAGGGTGGCGAGTTCCTCGGCCTTCGCCTGATCGGTTGCGTCTGCCGCCGGGCTGTCGCCGGCCAGGTCCTGCATCAGCCGGCGGTTGCGGCGCCGGGCCAGCAGCAACTTGATCAGTTGCCACAGCAGCCAAAGCAGCAACAGGCCGCCGATCAGCCATAGCCGGTTTGCCGGTGAGGCCAGGGGTTCGTAACCGGCAATGGCGAGCAGCGGCCCCAGATACCAGACCAGGGCACCGAGGGCGGCGACTCCGGTCAGCGACAGGAGCGAGCCGCTGGTGAGTAAGGAGAGCAGGCTGGTCATGGCTGGGCGCCCGTTTGGTCGGGCAACTCCGCGTGGTCGTGCAACAGGGTGACCTCCACCCGCCGGTTGCGGGCATCGCGGGGATTGTCCGGCACCGCCGGTTCGCTCTCGGCGCGGCCCTCGGCGCGGAAGCGCCCGGGGGTGCTGCTGATCTCGGCGAGCTTGGCGGTGACCGCGTCGGCGCGCGCCTGCGACAGCTCGAAATTGGACGGGAAGCGGAGGGTGCGGATGGGCAGCGAATCGGTATGCCCGGTGACCAGTACCTCGCCCGGTAACTGAGCCAGGGCCTCGCCGATGCGGTTGACGATGGGCAGAAAGGTCGGCGTCAGGGTGGCCTGGGCCGAGGCGAACAGCCCGTCGCCGCGGATGGTGATGCGCTCGCCCTCAGGCTCGTCGCTGACCTCGACGCGGCCGGCGGCGATGTCCTCGCGCAGCAATTGCCGCAGCGTCAGGCGCGGTAGCGGCGGCGGTCCGGTGTCCACCGGCGCCGGGGTCGGTGCCGGGGTTGCCACCGGCGTTGGCAGTTGGGGTCGGGGTTGGGGGTCGGGGATGCCGCGGTCGAGACTGGCCAGGGCCAGGAAGACCGGGTCCGAGGCGCGCCCGAGCGTCAACGAGAAGGCGGTGAACAGCCCCAGCAACAGCAATGCCGCCAGCGCCGACAGCACCCACAGCGGCACCTGCTGAAGCAGCGGGTCGCGCTGGGGGCGCACCCCTTGCCAGCGCGACGACAGGGCCGGCTCCGGCTCGCCGCGCTGGCTGCGGATGGTCTGGTAGAGATGGGCGCGGATCTGATCGAGCTGGTCGCGACCGCCCTCGCGCACGCGGTAGCGGCCCTCGAAGCCCTGCGCCAGGCACAGGTACATCAGTTCCAGCAGATGCAGATTGCCGGCCGGATAGGCGAGCAGTCGATTCAGGGCCTCGAAGAACTTTTCGCCACCCCACACCTCGCGGTGGAAGCTGACCAGCAGGCCCTGGTTGGTGAAGATGCTCTCGCTGCCCCAAGGGGTGTCGCGCACTGCCTCGTCGAGCAGGGCGCAGAGCACGTACCGGGCGGGCAGGACCTGGGTGTCGGCCAGCCCGCGACCACGGGCGCAGGCCTCGAAGGCGCGAATCTGTTGCACCAGTTGTTCGCGCAGGCCGCTCGGGTCCGGATGCGAGGCGCTGCCACGCAGTGCCCCGGCGAGGCTGAGCAGGTCGCCGGCGCAGGCCACTAGCGGGTTATCGCTAGCCGCCGTCGGCAGCACTGTGACCTCGCCGGCGCCGGGCGTGGGCGGGCGCGGTACCGGTGGGATGCCGGTAGCGGTGACACCGCGGCGGCCACCCGGATTGGGGCGCAGGATGGTCTTGGCCGGATCATCGAAGGCCGCGAAGGGGTCATCTTCGTGCACGGGTCACTCCCGGATTGCCCATAGCGACATCTGCAAAGCGGGGAACTCGCCGCCGATGTGCAACCCGAAGCCGCCGCCATTGGCGAGTTGCTGCCAGAAGTCGCTAGAACGGTCGAGTTCGAAATAATCGAAACCGGCGTGATAGGGGATCTCCAGCGGTGCCGTTGCCATCGGGCGCAGAGCGATCCCCGGCAGGGCCAGCTTGACCAGTTCCTGGATGCGCTCCACCGGCCCGATCTTTGCCTGGGCCGGGAACCGGTTGCGCAGCGCCTGGGAGTCCATTGCCGCCTGCACCGCCAGCACGAAGCGTGCCCCGGTGAGCAGCGAGCGATCGCCGATCAGGGCGATGTGGAAGCCGAACTTACGCGCTTGGATCGGGATCTGGACCGCCCGCTCCAAGAGTTCGCGGCTCAGGTACTCCCGTAGCCGCTCGAGCAGTGGGGTATAGGTGGCGTCCAGGTCGTCATGGCGATAGGCAGGGAAGTCTGGCGGGCGTTTGCTGTCGCTGGCATAGGTGGCCAGTTCCCCGGCCAGGCTCAGCAGATGCCAATACAGCGGCTGCGGATGCAGTCCGCTGATGCGGGTCAGATGGGTGAGCGCGGGCTCATGGCCGTTGATCAACTGCAGCATCAGGAAATCGGCCCAGTCGGAGACGCCGCCGCGGCCAGCCCCGCGCACGCGCCCGGCGCGGGCCTCGGCCTGGCGGCGCAGCAGGCCGGTGAGTTCTTCGAGGAATCCGCTCAGGCGCTCGCTGGCGCGTACATCCAAACAGGGAGGGATATAGGCCGGGTCCAGGGTCACCTGACCATCGGCGCGGCACTCCAGCACCCGGGCGATACCGCAAGCGGCCAGCCCGGCGCGGGCATCGCGCTCGCGCACCAGACGCAAGTCGAGCCGGCCAACCTCCATGACCACCTCGGAGTCGGCGCCCAGGCTGTTGTCGCGCACGGTCAGATCGCCGGCACGGTAGCGCAACAGGTTGGCGGCGGCCTCGGGGCCGCCACTGATGGGGGCACCGGGCCGGGCCAGCGGCAGCGCCAGATACAGGGTCTGGCCACCGTCCTCGCTGGTGAGCATCAGCGGTGCTGGCAGTGGATCGCTGGCCGGGGCATCCACCGGGGTGCCATCGGGGAGGCGGCCGGCACAGTCGGTGAGGGCGACGCGGCCCTGGGCCAGCAGACCCTGGTCGATGGCCAGGCGGGTCAGCCCCCAGGGATAGGGGCAGCCAAGCCCGGCCTGGGCGCGGGCGAGGCGGTCGAGATAGCGGTCATGCTGCTGGAAATGATGGGGCTGCAGAAACAGCCCCTCGGTCCAGAGCACCGGATTGTCCCAGGCCATGGCGCGGCTCCGATGTCGGTGGGCAGGTCAGCGGGCGCTTCAGCGGGTTGTGGCGGCGATGCTGTTGGCTCCCACGTCCACCTGGATGCGGTTGTCCTGTCCCGGGGTCAGTGCCACCAGCGCCCGCCAGTTGGCGCGGTCGATGTCGGTGAAGGCCCCGATCACCCCCAGGTATCTGGCCTCTGGGTTCAGTCGCCGCGCCAGCAGTCGGCGCTGACCCGGCAGCATGGTGAGTTCCTCGCGCGCGATCAGCTCACCCCCGAGGGTGGCGGCCTCATCGTCGTAGAGGCGGAAATAGTCGGCGCTGGCAAAGGCCCCGTCGCCCCTCAGTTCGAACAGGCGCACCACCAACGAGCGGCCCTGGCCGGTCGGGGCGCGGTTGGCGTTGGGGGCGGCGACCACCTCGGCGCGCAGTTCAGGCGGCGGCGGTTCCGGCTGTGCCATCGGCACCGTCGGCACGGTTGGCACCGGCACCGGCGGTGGCGGTGGCGGCGGTGACTTGGCGCAACCGCCGCTGCCGGCCAGCAGCACGCACAGCCCGAGGCAGACCCACAGGCCGGGCCGGCGGACGACAACCGCTTGTGGAGACGGGGGAATGTGCTGCATGCCGTGACTCCTCTGTGAATGCTGACCGATCCTGGATCGGACCGGTGTTGTGAGGTCTGGGATTCGGGCCGGGACCTGGCCGCGGCCCGAGGGCGAGTTCGGGGTGCCGGCGACCGGCGGTTGGGTCACCGCCGGCTTGTGCGCGCTGGGTTCGGGATGCCGTCCGGTGCCTGGCGGCGTGCCAGTTTGAGGCGCTGGATCTGGTCTTCGTAGGCGCGGGTAAAGGCATCGCCGAACAGGTCCATGAAGTCCTCGGTGGCATCGGCGGCGACCTGCGTGTAGGTCTCGGTAAAGAGTTCCCAGTAGCGCGAGCGGCGCGCCATCGGTAACAGCTTATCGAGCCCGGAGCGCGCGCCCAACCGTTGCTCCAGAGCGGACGGCTCGAAACGGGCGAGCAGGGACCGCAGGGCCGCCTGCAGGCCGGCCAACATGGCCATCTCGTGGGCCTGGATGTCCTCATGGGACTCACGGGCGGCCTGTAGCGCGGGCAGATAGCCGGGGCGCGGATGCAGCAGCAGGCGTTCGATGGCCTCTTCGACGGTGGCCGAGAACTTGAATGCGTTGTTCTCCCGGGCGCGCATGACGGTCATGCCCAGGCGCAACTCATTCTTGAAGACGGCGCGCGCCTGCAGGGTCGTGGTCAGGCCCGCCGTCAGTTCCCGCAGCAGGGCGCCACCGGCCTGCAACAGCGCGGCCGGATCGGCGACCGGGGTCGCGGGGTCGCTGCCGAGGCCGGTCAGAAAGGCCTGCAACAGGGCCTGATCGGAGAGGGCCTGATCGGAGCCGGTTCCAGCCGTGGTCGCAGGGCCAGTTGCAGCGCCAGTTGCAGCGCCAGTCCCGTGGCCGGTGCTGGCGCTGACTGTGGCGCCGGCAACGGGGACTGACGGCTCGGGGGAGGGCGTCGAGGCGGTGATCGGCGGGGGCGCTGCCGGTGCTGGGATAGGCGCCAGGTCAGGCGGTGCGACCGCTGGCGATGGCATCGGCCCAGCACCCGTGCCAGCACCCGTGCCAGCATCCGCACCAGCATCCGCACCAGCATCCGCACCAGCACCCGAACCAGCACCCGTATTCGCTGTCGCGGGATCTGTCGGTGCGGGCTCGCCCCAGTGCGACCAGTCGAGGTCCAGGCCGAGGTCGGCCGATCCCTGGTCGGTTGCTTCGGTAGCGGCTGGAGCCGGCGGGTCCGCAGCCGGGACGGCTGAGTCTGTCCAGTCCAGCCCGTCTGCAGCCGGCAGGTCTGGCTGCGGTGCGGTCGGGGTGGTCGCCATCCGGCCCAGGGGCTCGGATCCGAAGGGGTCGACCCAAGGCGGCTCGCCCCCGGCTGCAGCCGAGTCCGGGGTGTCGAAGGCATCGGCGAGCAGGTCGTAATCCGGCGGCATCGGCGTGGGGGGCTGGTCGGGGGATGCCGGGGTCATCGGCGCGGCCGCTGCTGGGGCGTGGGGTGCACCCAGTACCGGCGGTGCGACATGGACATGCTCGAACGGGGTCGGCGCGGTTGCGGGCGGTGCCGCCGGGGCCGGGGTCGCCGGGCCGGTGAGCAGGTCGTCGAGGGCCAAGGCGTCGTCGGGCAATAGGTCGGGCTTGAACCCCAGGGGATCGCATTCCGGGGCGCGCGGTTGCTGGTCCAGTGGTCCGACCCCGAGCAGCTCCGGATCGCCGCTCGGGGTGCCGAGGAGGTCGAGGATGTCGCTGCCCGTGGCGGTCGGGGTCAGGCCGGGCAGGCCGCCGCCGGCCGGATCGGCAAATGGGCTCGCCCCGGTCTGACTGCCCGCGCCATCGCTGGTCACGGTCAGTTCATAGGGACCGATGCCAATGCGGTCGCCAGCCGCGATCCGCACCGGCTGCTGCGGTGGCAGCCGCTCGCTGTCATGGTTGAGAAAGGTGCCGTTGGTGCTCTGATCGGTCAGCCAGAGGGCGCCGTCGCGCATATCCAGGCGCGCATGATGGCCGGAGATCACGCGCTCTTGATCGGGCAGGGCGAGATCGTTGTCCAGGTTGCGACCGAGGGTACAGCCGGTTGGTCCCACTGCCACTCGGGTGCCAGGGGGTGCGCCCGCGCCCGGGCTGCTGACCACGCTGATGAAGAACGCCATGTCGGGGCCTTGCTGGTGACGAGCAGACCCAGAGTATATATCGGCCGCGGAGGGAACTGCGGACAGGGTCCGATCACGGTGGCGCCGACCCGAGATCGCGCCGGGCGGTGTTGGTGGGGTACCGCGCGGGTTGCTCTCGTGTCGGCTGATGCGTCTCAGGCCAGTCCCGGGTCCGCTGGGAGGATCGCCGCGGGGTCCGGTTCCGCGACTGGTTCCGAGGACGCGTCGGCGTCTGGCCGCGCCGCGGTCAGACGCTGCAGCAAGTCCTGGAACAGGTCGGCGCCGTCGGGCGGGATCGCCCCGCCCAGGCCAACCGTCGCGGCGGCATCGGCGGTCAGGGCCGCGGGGTCGAGCAGTTGCTCGTCCAGGGCCTGGATCAGGGCCAGCCAGGTCGGCCAGCCGGTCGCCACCTGCGCTGCCGCGGCATGCCCCCCGGCAGGCGCGCCAGCGTCTGCTATCGAATCTGCTCCGGCGTCTGCTCCGGCGTCGGCTCCGGGAGGCGCTGCGGCCGCCATCCCTGCCCGCCATCGCTCGGCGCTCAGCGCGGCGAAGGCGATAGAGACGCGTCGGGGCAGTTCGACCACCTCGGCGCGGCTGGCGGCGGGATCGGCGCAATGCTGCGGCGCCGAGGTCACCAGGTATTCGCGACAGGCCAGCGGACGCTCCGCGTGGATGCTGCAGGACTCGTCCTCCAGGAAGGGGCAGGCGATGCCCTGGGCGAAATAGTCCAGCCCGAGCGCCCGCCGGGCCGCCGCACTTGGGGTGCCCGGGGCCATAGTCGCGCGCAGGCGCGCCGTCAGACCGCTGGCCGCGAGCTGGCGGGCGCTGGCCGCAAAGCGCGCCAGCACCCGTGACCGGTGCGCTGGCGCCAGCGCCTCGATGGTCTGGCGCAGGCGCAAGGCCTCCGGCGGCGAGATAGGGACCAGTTGTCGACAGCAAGCGCCGCAGCGGGGACCGCAGCGGATCTGGCGTGCGCTCGTGCCGACCGCCTCGCTGGCGATCTGGACGGTCAGATCGGTCAGCCCCTGGGCCAGGGGCAGCAGGTCCACCAGCGCGAGCGGACCCGGCGGGACGCGCACGGTCAACCGCACCGGCCGGCCGCCGATGGCCAGTTCCAGCTTGAAGATATGCTCGCCATCCATCTCGATGTCTCGCCGCTCATGCCTGCCTGAGATCATTGGCACACTCTGCTGAACGCCCAGTCATGCGGACAGCGTCGATGCCATCGCCGGTGGCAGCCTTGTGGCACTCCCAAAGACGCAAAACAGGCGAACGGGCTGGTTGACACACCGTCCTTACGCCCCGTTCGAAGTGGATAACTCGGCTTGTCGCAACACCAGCGCCGTTGCGCCCTCGGCCAGATCTGGCGGGTAGCCGTAGCGCGCCAGCAGGCGCCGGACGTTACGCCGCAGCGTCGCCCGGACCGATTCGCGCTGCGTCCAATCGAGTTTCGGCATCTTGCGCACCATCTCGGTCAGCTCGCGGGCCATCAGCCGCAGGGTGTCGCTTTGCAGTGCCTCCCGGGCCGACTCGTTATCTGCCAAGGCGTCGTAGAACGCGGTCTCCTCTCGGCTCAGGCCGAGTTCCTCGCCATGCTTCTGGGCCTCGCGCAGGTGCTTGGCCAGGTCGATCAGCCGGGCGATCATCTCTGCGGTGCTGATGGCCTTGTTCGTGTAGCGCAGCATGGCGTCTTCGAGCGCTTCGCGAAACCTCTTGCTCTGAACAAGGTTCGTCCGCTCGGTGATGCGGATCTGGTCGTTCAGCAACTTGCGTAGCGTCTCCAAGGCCAGGTTCTTCTGCTCCAGCGCCGCCACCCGCCCGAGGAACTCGTCGCTCAGGATGTCGAGCCTGGCCTCCTCCAGACCGGCCACCGCGAACAGGTCGATCACCTCGTCGGCAGAGACCGCACCGCCGATCACCTGGCGAACGGCCGCGTCGATGTCGCGCTGACGCGCCTGCCCCGCGCCGCCGTCGCTCTCGTCGGCCAGCCGCTTGCGGATCATGGCCGCGCAGCGCTGAAAGAAAGCCAAGTGCGGCGTGCGCGTCTCGGTCTCCGGCCGTGGCACGACTAGCGCGAAGGCAGTCGACAACTCCTTGACCAGTGTCCGGAAACGCCTCCAGCCGTCATCCTGGCCCAACACGTGGTCGATGGCGACGCCAAGATCGGCTTGCGTCTCGGTCGGATCCTTCAGCTCGATGACCGCCACCGGCAGACCGTTCAGAAACACCGTCAGATCCGGACGGATGATTTTGCCAGAGGCTCCGGCGATGCTGAGCTGGCTTACCGCGACGAGATCATTCTCTGTCGGTTGGTCGAAGTCGATCAGGCGCGCACGGCCGCCACGGGTCTCGCCGGATTTCGCATCGCGATACTCGACCTCAACGCCATCGGTGAGAAGCGTGTGAAACCAACGGTTGTTCTGGACGAGCGTTGGATGGGGCGGGCGCGACAGGACGCGCACGACCTCTTCACAGTTATTGTGCGGCAGTTCGGCGTTAAGACGACGCAGGGTGTCGCGAACCCGACCGGCCAGGATCACGTCCTGTGGAGTGCTTCTCTCGGCGCCGGGCGCGTCCGGCCCCAGCTCGGGGCCATGACGCAAATCGTAGCCCAGCGCACGGAACGTGCCCAGCTCGGCGAGTTCTAAATTGCGTTCATGCACTGTTTGCCGCCAATTCGAGAATCCGCTCGTCGGCAAGGGGAAGGAATTCCTCGCCTGAGCATGGTTCGAAGTTTTCGGGCCATGGCGTTGTCAGGCTGCACAACAGCCGCATTTGCAACGGCGCGCCAGTATTGACACGGACGACATGGGTAGCAATTACATTAATACCTTGGGTCTCAATCAGCCCACGCACATCGCACGCCAGATATCGAGGCACATAGCCCAACTTCAGACGTTCTAGCCCATCGGTCAACACCGCGACCGCACGCGGATCAAATGGGTTGTCACCCTCGACCTCGATTTGCAATCGGTCGTCGGGTCGCATGGCTGCGATTCTCGCCCGGGCCACATCTGCAGCATGGCGCAAGCCATGCAGGAAAAACCGGGATCGGTACCGTCCCTGAGCGTCTGGTACCGGGCATGGAAAGACTTCAACCGCGTCGGTCTGACGGATGCCCTCGGTGACGCCCAGAATGGCCAGTGGATCGGGTGGATTGGCCGGATCAAAATCGCTCCAGCGCAACCAGGCCTGGTACTCGGGGCGCGAGCGTGCCAACAGGCGATTGGCCAGCAGCGGAAACAGCGTCTCGGAGCAGTAGACTTCCTCCAGATCCGGCATGCCGGGAAACGGCCGAAAACCGGGCAACATACAGGCACCGCGGGTGTAAACAAAGCGGTATTCGCCATCACAATGCTCCAGCCGGGCCACCGGAGACCAGTGCCTGCCGTCTTCCCCATCACCGCGCCATGCGATGAATACCATTTTATTCATGGTGTGCTCCTGTCCAGCAGACGCTGCTGGTTTTCAATTAACAAGTCTAGCGTGAATCGGCGGCAAATCGAAGACATCCGATCCGGGGGCAACTGATCCAGGATATGATGGACGTTTGCTGGCTCGATTTGTTCCAGCCGTTCCAGCCAGCGATGGGTCTCGTTCGGTACAAGGCGCGCGAATGTTCGCCAGGCGTCGAAGGTGGACAATGGTCGGCGCGATGCCCGATCCGCAAAAAATGCTGACCGCGCCCGGCGGGCAAAATGAGGAATCCGGCGACCGCGATCCCGAGTTTCGAGCCGCTCGTAGCGCTCCTCGTCCGACAGATTGCGTGCTAGCGACGCGCCGTGGTCAAAGGTTGGGGCGAGATGCAGCGTCTCGCCATCCCAAACCGCCGCCCAGTTTTCGTGATGACGATCCTGGTTTGCGATCCAGGCGTCGAGCATCAGATAGCCAGAAAAAATGCCAGCCGCCGAGGCAACCCCGGCGGGCAAGTTGCCGCACCACTCTGCCGACGGCGGTTGAATCAATGTCATCACATCAAATACCACAGATACTGTGTGCTCGCGCGTCCGGTAACGGTGGCGAGTGTCAGCCGGATAATCCGGATCAATGGCCAGCAGAAGCTGATTGCCATGTGCGAGCGCCAGCGGCGGCGGCGTGATGGAACCACAAATCACCCCCGGTCGCTGCTCGTCGAGATCGAACGCCATGTCGTAAATGACATGCGGCAAACCCAGCAGGTCACAAAGCTCGCAGGCAACCTTCTCTGCCCAGTCCTCGCCGGTCCCGCGTTCCTCGGCCTTGAACAGCATCTGGCGCTCGCCGTCGCGATACCAGAATTTGCTCTTGGTGCCCAGGTACTCCACTGCCTCGGCCATTGATGAGCGGATTTCGATCACTGGGAACATGGTCAGGATGCCCGGTGAAGTCGGGCCTCGGCAGCCCGGAGGCGGGCAAGACTGCTAGTCTCGCGGCTTTTTGCACCAAGATACTCGACCTCGACGCCATCGGTGGGAAGCCTGTGAAACCAGCGGTTGTTCCGAACGAGCGTCGGATGGTGCGGGCGCGACAGGATGCGCAACACTTCCTCAACGGTGTCGTGCGCCAGATCCGGATTAAGACGATGCAGCGCCGCGCCGAGGCGGCCTTTCAGCACGACCTCGGTCGGACCGCCGCGCTCCCCCGCATCGTTGATCTCGACGCCGCGCTTGGTGGCGGGGCTGATCGCACCGAAGCAGACTGCGGCGACATCTTCGACGAGCTGTTCGGTGGGAGATAGCGCGGTCGGGGAACTGCTCATCGGCGCGCTCAAGCGACCGCCTCCAGCAGCGCATCCCGAAAACGGCAAAAACTCTGTGAGCAATGACGCCCCGGCTCGACCACGCCGCCGAGCGTGCGCGCCGCCTCGATCTTGCGCAGGCCGCCCTTGAAGTAGCCCCGCCGCTGCAGGATGCGCTCGAATGCCTCCCAGGTTCCACCTGCGATCGCATCCGGGTCGCGGTAGCGATGCTGATTCGTCACGGTCGAGGGCAGACGTGGGTAGGCAATACGGACGGCTGACCAATCGCCGAAGTACCAGGCTTCCAGTTCTTCGATGGCAATGCGATTCACGAGCTGCCAAGGCCGTCCACCCGCGAGGCTTCTGGAACGCAGCCCGGCCTGGTGCGCGGTGATTTCCAGCCGTTGCTTCAGGTCCCGGCAATCCTCGTCGTCACGATCCACCACGACCAGGATGCGCCAGACGGCGGGCAGCCAGGCCGCGTAGCCGCGCAGCCGCGCCTCCAACTTTCCCAGCAGGTCATTCTTGCCTTGGAAGGCGTGTACCTCGAAGGTCCTGTCCCGTGTTAACAGACGTGGCAGCAATGCGCGCAGAAAGGCCTCCATCGAAGGCTCCTCGACCAGCACTTCGAGATGCGAAGCCTTCATGCGGAACGTCCGCCTTTCAGCGGCCGGATTGGCGCGCCCTGGTTGACGAGTGGATCACCGACGCCGAGCTGGCCCTCCATCCACAGATGACCGAGCAGTGCCCCCTGTTCGGTGAATTCACCCACGCCCGGCAAGTCCTCGGCCCGCTGCGTCTGGGTGTAGCCGTACTCGTCACGCCAGAGCACCCGCACCTCTTTCGGTCGCAGCGCGTTGAGAAAAAACGGCGAATGAGTGGTGACAAGCAACTGCGTCGCGGCCGTGGCCGCGCGACATTCTTCGGCCAGCTCTGGCAGCAGCCTCGGGTGCAGGAAGTTCTCCGGCTCCTCGATGCCGATGAACGGCGGTGGGTGGGGATCGTACAGCAAGACCAGATAGGCCAGCATCTTCAGCGTACCGTCCGAAGCAAAACGGGCTAGGATCGGGTGACTGAACGGCGCGTCCTTGATCTGCAACAGCAACCGGCCATCCGGCATGGTATCGGCCAAGACCCGCTCGATGCGCGGCACCCGTTGGCGCAAGACCTCGAAGATGCGCTCCAGCCGGTCGCCGGGACGCTCTGCCAGATGCTGGATCACGTTGGCCAGATTGTCGCCGGTTCGCGACAGCCGCTCCTGCGGCC
>REDK01000177.1 GCA_007693535.1 Chromatiaceae bacterium | reverse complement strand
CTGGGTCAGCGTGCGCCACGAGCCCAGTCTTGAGCCTTGCGGTGCGACTGGTAACGGGCGCGTGGATGCGTAGGCACGAACGCAGGCGAGGCGCAAAGGTAACGGGTGGAGCCGGGTGCGTCCGAAACTGAAGCGCCGGCCCAATCAGTCACGCGGCTTGCTTGATGTAGTCATCCCAGTAGGCGTCCCAGCGGTTGTTGGCGCGGTTGTGTCGCAGCGCGAGCATGCGTGCGGCGTTGTGTCCGGCGTCCACCCGGCACCGGGGCGTTTGAGGCGTTGCTGCACGACGTAGCGGTGCGCGCTTTCGATTTCGCCCGAACCGATCGGTCAACCACGCGCCAGGGCCGCTTGATAGTCGAGCTGGTGGGATCGGTTGCAGAGGTCGCGATGGCTGGCGTTTGTGAGGTGGACCCCATCTCAATGCACGAAGCCCGGCACATCGGCCTTGAAGCCTTTCGCCGCCGCCTTGGGCGCGTCCTCCTTCGGCAGCAGACCCGCCAAGCGCGAGACCCCATGGCGGCGCAGACAGCGATTCAGGCCCGAGCGCGAGGCGCCCGCCTGGATGAATTCACGCACGACCGCCAGCAGGTCATCGAGCGGCAACTGCGTGGTCCGGCGCAGCTCCACCACCGCGGCCTCCTGCGCCGCACTCAGTGTGGTCTGCAGCCGATGGGGACGGTGCGAGGCATCGCTGACCTCCTCGCGAGCGCGCCACTTCGCCACTGTCGCCGCGCTCAGGTTGTAGCGCCGTGCCAAGGCCTGGTGAGACCCCTCGGCCGTTTGCAACTCGCGACGCACCGCCGGGGTGGTGCGGAGCCGTTGACGCCGGTCTCTTGGAGAAGATTAGGCGGACAGCCGCTGAGCTTTGGCGTCTCCGGGCTGCTCTACAACAGCAATCTTCTGCTCTACGACCGCGAGACGGAATCCTTGTGGAGTCAGTTGTCGTGGCAGGCCATCAGCGGTCCGATGGCAGGTACCCGATTGCGTCCGGTCCCGGTCGTCCAAACCCGCTGGGAGGGTCGGCGCTCTGCCGCAACCCGGCATCCTCGGCGGGTGCTTGCGATCAGTGGCGGTGACCCGCCGGTCGCGCTCGGTTGGAGCGATCGGTCGCGGCAGGCTGCGAGGGATCGCTGCAATGGCTGTCGCGCATTCGGGGCCCACTGTCCACAGCGCGCCGGCAGCGAGGACGCCATGCCCGCGGACCCAGCCGGGATTGCGGTATGATGACCTGCTCTGTCGCCGGCCGGTTCAGCACCGGCGATCTCCTATCCGGGGCCTATACCATGCAGGACACCAATCCGATTCGCAACCAGATCGCCGACCTCCAGGGACGCCTGCAGTCCCTGAGGGGGTATCTTTGACTATGCCGGCAAGCAGGAGCGCCTGACCGAGGTCTTGCGCGAACTCGAGGAGCCCGATGTCTGGAGCAATCCGGACCAGGCGCAGGCGCTGGGCCGGGAACGCGCTGCGCTGGAGACGGTGGTGACCGGGATGGAGCAGCTCGATGCCGCCCTCGCGGATGCGGACGATCTGCTGGCCATGGCCGCCGACGAGGACGATGCCGACGCCTTGGCCGCCATCGCGAGCGACCTGCAGGCCTGCGAGCGGCAAGTCGCCGAGCTGGAATTCCGCCGCATGTTCGCCGGCCCCATGGATGCCAACAACGCCTTTTTGGACATCCAGGCCGGCTCCGGCGGCACCGAGGCCCAGGACTGGGCCGAGATGCTATTGCGTATGTATCTGCGCTGGGCCGAGACCCGCGGCTTCAAGGCCGAACTGATGGAGGCCTCCCCCGGCGAGGTGGCCGGCATCAAGTCCGCCACCGTCGCGGTCCAGGGCGACCATGCCTTCGGCTGGCTGCGCACCGAGACCGGCGTGCACCGCCTGGTGCGCAAGTCGCCGTTCGATTCCGGCAACCGCCGCCATACCTCCTTTGCCGCGGTGTTCGTCTCGCCGGAGATCGACGACTCCTTCGAGATCGAGATCAATCCGGCCGACCTGCGCATCGATGTCTATCGCGCCTCGGGCGCCGGCGGTCAGCACGTCAACCGCACCGAGTCGGCGGTGCGCATCACCCATCTGCCGACCAATATCGTCACCCAGTGCCAGAACGGCCGCTCGCAGCATGCCAATAAGGATCAGGCCATGAAGCAACTGCGGGCCAAGCTCTACGAGCTGGAGATGCAGAAGCGCCGCGAGGCCCAGCAAGCGGTGGAGGACAGCAAGTCCGAGATCGGCTGGGGTAGCCAGATCCGGTCCTATGTGCTCGATCAATCCCGCATCAAGGACCTGCGCACCAACGTGGAGATCGCCAACACCCAGTCGGTACTCGATGGCAATCTCGATCCCTTTATCGAGGCCAGTCTGAAGAGCGGGCTGTAACCGCGCCCTGATCAGCAGTGCGGGACCTGCCGGCAGCGCCTGCGAACGCTGCCCCAGCGCTGCCCCCTGGCACTGACCCCGGCTGTCCCCGTCCACCCCGTTGTCCCGCCGCGGCGCCCATGTGCCCCCGCCAGCGCCCCCCGGCGGGCGTCGCAATCCCTGTTTCCCTGCTTTTGAAGTCAGCTCATGCCCAATCCCGCAGCCCCCGCCCACCGGGCGTCGCCGCCGGCCCCGGACCCCGATCGCCAGCCAGCTCCCGAGTCCGCTCCGCATCAGGCGGCCACGCCGCCAGCGGATGAACACCGCCTGATCGCCCAGCGCCGCGAGAAGCTGGCGCATTTGCGCGCGCAGGGCCAGGCCTTTCCCAACGACTTTCGCCGCAACAGCGTCGCCGCCGACCTGCTAGCCGACTACGGCGCCATGGACCCGGGCGAACTGGAGTCGAGCAACGTCCGCGCCAAGGTCGCTGGGCGCCTGATGAGCCGGCGCGTGATGGGCAAAGCCAGCTTCGCCCATCTGCAGGACATGAGCGGGCGGATTCAGTTGTTCGTGCAGCGCGATGTGCTCGGCACCGACGCCTACGACCAGTTCAAGCGCGAACTGGACCTCGGTGACATCTGCGGTGCCAGCGGGCAGTTGTTCAAGACCAAGACCGGCGAACTGTCGGTACGGGTGGAATCGCTGCGGCTGCTGACCAAGTCGCTACGGCCATTGCCGGAGAAGTTCCACGGGCTGACCGATCAGGAGCAGCGCTATCGTCAGCGCTATCTGGATCTGATCGTCAACGAGGCGACCCGCGCCAATTTCCACACCCGTACCCGCATCATTCAGTTCATCCGCGACTATCTCAATGCACGGGCGTTCCTGGAGGTGGAGACGCCGATGATGCAGGCGATCCCCGGCGGCGCGCTCGCCCGTCCCTTCGTGACCCATCACAACGCCCTGGATATGCGCCTGTATCTGCGCATTGCACCAGAACTCTATCTCAAGCGGTTGGTGGTCGGTGGCTTCGAGCGGGTCTACGAGATCAATCGCAATTTCCGCAACGAGGGTCTTTCGACCCGCCATAATCCCGAGTTCACCATGTTGGAACTCTATCAGGGCTATGCGGATTATCAGGACCTGATGAACCTGACCGAGGCGCTGATCCGCGACCTGGCCGTGGCGGTGCTCGGTACCACTACCCTGACCTATCAGGGCGCTGCCTATGACCTGGCCGCGCCCTTCGCGCGCATGAGCGTGCGTGAGGCGATCCTGCAGTTCAACCCAGACCTGAGCGCGGCCGATCTCGACGAACTGGATCGCGCGCGCGCTGTCGCCGCGCGCCTGGGCGTGCCGCTCAAGGAAAGCGACGGGCTCGGCAAGGTACAGATCGAACTGTTCGAAAAGACCGTCGAGCCGCGCCTGTTGCAGCCGACCTTCATCACTGCCTATCCCACCGAGGTCTCGCCGCTGGCCCGCCAAAACGATGCCGACCCCTTCGTCACCGATCGCTTCGAGTTCTTCGTCGCCGGCCGCGAGATCGCCAATGGCTTCTCGGAACTGAACGACCCCGAGGATCAGGCCGAACGCTTCCGCCGCCAGGTCGCCGCTAAGGATGCCGGCGATCAGGAGGCGATGCACTATGATGCCGACTATATCCGCGCACTTGAATACGGCCTGCCCCCTACTGCCGGCGAGGGGATCGGCATCGACCGGCTGGTCATGCTGTTCACCGATGCCCCGTCGATCCGCGATGTCCTGCTGTTTCCGCACCTGCGGCCGGAGGAGGCGGACACCGGCGGCTGAGTCGCTGCCGATGTCGCCAACAGCGGGGCAAGGGGCCCAACAGGGCCGCCGATAGCGCGACCGCGACCGGATCAATTGCCGAAACGCGAGCGCCAGGGACGGCCGAGGAACAGGTACAGGGCATCGAAGCCGCCGTCGGCATAGCCATAGCCGAGATACAGCGGGCCGACGAAGGTGTCAGCGCCGACGAACAGGCTGCCGGCGACCCGCTGGCGATCGAGCCGGATGTCGGAACGCTCATCCCAGACATTGCCGACCTCCAGCGAGGCGCCGGCATAAGTATTGACCAGCCCACGCTGGAGTTCGCGCAGATAGATGGCGCGGGCCAGGCCCATGTGCTCGCCGGAGAGTTCCATCTGATTGAACCCGGACAGGTTCAGAAACCCGCCGAGCCGATAGCGGGCCTGCGGTGGCTGGTCGCCACCGAAGGTGGTGGCAAAGGTGAGCCCGGCAAGCAGACTGTTGCGGTCCCAGGCATGGCTGTAGAGGGCATTGAAGCCGGCCTGATCGTATTCATCCGAGGCCCCCAACGCGGCCCGCGAGGTATTGGCGAAGGCCGTCGCCAGCCAGCCCTGCCGCGGGAAGTTGGCGTTGTCCAGGGTATCGGCGTAGACGCCGAGCCCGAGTATGCCACTATCGAAGGAATAGCCGCGGAAACCGGGATCGCCAAAGCGCAAGCCCGCCTCGCCGGCATAGCGGGCATAGCGCAGACCGATCCGCCCCCATTGCCCGAGATTGCGCCCGAACTCCAGACCGCCGCCGGCTCGGGTCAGCAGGTACTTCGCCGTCGGCCGGTCCGAACGATCCGGGTTGAACAGGGTCAGGGCCTCGGTATCGTAGGCGCCGAAGAACTCCAGATACCAGCGCTCCAGCGGGTCCAGGGGCTGATAGAATTCGGTGCGGATACCGGGCTCCTCGCCGGCGCTGAGGATGGTGCGCCATTCCGCGTTGAGGGCATTCACCGGCGCCATGGTATAGGCGGCGCCGATATTGAACAGGGAATTGCCGCCACCGGCCGATGACAGTTCCAGCCCGCCCTGCAGCGAGCTGGTCCCCCAGGGCTTCTCGGTGGCGGTGATGATCAGGTCGGCGGTGCCGTCTGGGCGCTCATCCAGGCGCCAGGTCACGGTCTGGAAGTTGTCCTGATCGAAGATCCGCTCCAGTTGCCCCTCCAGCGCGTCCACATCCAGCGGCTGGCCCAGGGGCACTGCCAGGCGACGGGCGATCAGTGCTTCGGAGACGCGCGAATCGTTGTCGATGCGCACCCCGGCGATCAGCGGCGACGGCTGCCGCGGTGCCGGTGCCCGTTCTGGTGCCCGCTCTGGCGCCCGTTCTGGCATCGACCCTGGCACGCGGAGCTGGCGCGCCAAGGCGGCGAGTTCGACTCGCTGTGCCCGCGCACCCTGCTCGCCGATGCGAATCGCCCGGGCCATGTTGGGGAAGTCCCCAGGCAGGACCTCGCGGGCGAGCGGCGGCACAATGAGCAGGTCGTGCCGGCCGAGGGTCTCGATCTGCGCACGGGTGTTGCTCCAGGTGACCAGGCCGAGGACCTGATCGAGCATCTCCAGCACGTTATTGATCTCCTCGCGATCGCGCATCGGGCCGCCCACGTCCACCGCGATGATGATGTCGGCCCCCATCTCGCGCACCGCGGCCACCGGCAGGTTCATGGCCAGGCCGCCATCGACCAGCAGGCGGTCGTCCACCTCGACCGGCGCGAAGGCGGCGGGCACCGCCATGCTGGCGCGGATGCTGGTGGCCAGGTCGCCGCTGCCGAGCACCACCGCCTCGCCGGTGACCACGTCGGTCGCAACGGCGCGAAACGGGATCGGCAGCGCATCGAAGTCGGTGATGTCGTGCGCCGGCATCGTGTAGCGGCGCAGTGCCAGATCCAGCCGCTGGCCCTGGATCAGGGCCGGGACCAGATCGATCTGCCGGTCGCGTTCCCGCACCCCGGCGCGCGCGTTGATCAGAAAGGTGCGATCGTCGCGCTTACGTCGGATGCGCCGCTGCGGCCGCGGCGGCTCGTCCTGGAAGATCGCCTCCCAATCGATCTCCTCGATGGTGGTCTCGATCTCATCCGGCGTCATGCCCATCGCATAGAGCCCACCGATGATGGCGCCCATCGAGGTCCCGGCAACATAGTCCACCGGGATATTCAGCTCCTCCAGCACCCGCAGCACGCCGACATGGGCTGCTCCGCGGGCGCCGCCACCGGAGAGGGCCAGGCCAATCGTCGGGCGCGCCGCGAGCGCTTCCGGGGCTGCCGGCAGGGCGCTGGCGACAAACAGCAACAGGAGCATCGGCAGCAGCCGGCGCCATGGGAACAACGGGGGCACGATAGGGTTCCTCGTTCACTGCGGGAGACAGATGCGACAGGCACGCAGGGCCGCGCCCGGCGAGTGCGACCGTCAGCCCGCTCGGCCGCCGGCCCAGCCCGCGGACGCGCGGCGGCCAGGACGAGTTTACGCGGTCAATGGGCTGAAGAAGGTCCGCAATTCTTCGGCCAGGCGCTGCTCCTCGTCGGCCTGCTCCGGATAATCGAAGTGACCGGCGCGCAACACGAAGAGCTGCTTCTCGCCGCCCAGGGCGTTGTAGATGGCGAACTGCCCCGGGGGTGGCACCACCGGATCGAAGCGGGCCAAGGCCAGGTGCATCGGCCGGGCGATATGGCGGGCCGCAATGGCGGCATCATAGCCGCGCAGGGTCTCGGCAACCTTGGGATGCTGATTGGCGAATCCCTGCACCGAGGCCCCGCATCCGGTGGTGGGCAGGGTCAGCCGCAGGGGATGATGACCGAAGGTCGGCACGTTGAGATGGCCGCGGGCGATGCGTGGCTCCCAGGGCAGGGCCAGGGCACCGATCCCGCCGCCGAAGCTGATGCCCAGGTAGCCGATGCGTCCCGTCAGCCAGGGGTAGAGGCCGAGCAGCGCGCTGACGGCGGTCCAGATGTCCTCCACGCAGCCGCGCAGAATGTACTGGTCCGGCTTGTCGATGTCGTGCAGCACATGCCACCAGGGGTCGCTGGAGATTGGCGGATGCACGCTGCGGCACAGACCGCGAAAACAGGGGATCATGTAGATCGCATCGGCGAACGGGACGGCGAAGTCGGGGCGCTCGATGCCGCCGTAGCCATGGCCGAAGATCAGGGCGCAGCGCGGGGCCACGGTCTCGGGCAACAGGAGCCAGCCGCGGATCGGGAAGCCGTCGGTAGAGGTATAGGCCAGATCGAGGACGCTGAAGTCGGGCCGGCGTGCGCGGGCACGACTGAGTTGCGGCGCCGGGTCCACCGCCAGCGCCTCCTGATAGCGCTGGCGCCAGGTCTCGGCAAAGCCATCCGGCGCCGGCGGCGGCTCGATCCCCAGTAGCCCATCGAGGTCGTAGCCGTAGCTCGGATCGAATGGGTAATGATGGGGCAGCATCGGGCTTGAGTGACTGGTCATAATGGCTGGGCTGGGGTCGGGCCTGCCGTGACCGGGCAGACCGGGTCGCCGGCCTGGCATGCCGTGCGGGCGGATGATGCAGGCCACGGCGGCAGACCGACGCAAAAGAAGGGCCAGACCGCCAAAAGACGCACTGAGGGACTCTCGTAGGATGACAACGGCCCAGCGGCTGACCATCGCCACCCCGGACTGATGGCAAAAGATTCGGCCGGAGCGGAATGGCCCACCCCGGCCGCTTTTACATCGACCGGCGGCCCGCGCCACCGTGTGGGTGGAATGCCGGCACAAGCGCCCAGCACCAATTGAGGACGGAGACGCGGGCCGACCGGATCGATGTACTGAAGATGCCGCTTGGGACTCGATGAACAGCCGCAGGTTGACCTGATCTGCTGGAAATCCGGCGATGATGCCTGTTAGGGGCCTGTCGGGGATCGTCTCAGTGGCTGCTGCGATCAGTGCCGCGCTAGATCAGTCTCGCCGTTAGCACAGCGCGCTTGCCATCGGCCCGACCGGAGGAGGATTGGCCTGGGTCGAAGCGCTGCCGCGGGCAAATGATCAGGCGGCTATCCGGGCTAAGGATACTCGGAGCGAGTATCGCAACTTACGGAGGGTGGGATTACCAGCGATGGCCGCCGCCGGAGCGACCGCCGCTACGCTCGGCGCGCGGCTTGGCCTGATTGACACGCAGCGGGCGACCCTTCAGCGGGGTCTCATTCAGGGCCTTGATGGCTGCATCCGCCTCGCTGTTATTGGGCATCTCGACGAAGCCGAAGCCCTTGGACTCCCCGGTGAACTTGTCGGTGATCAGATTGGCGCTCTGCACCTCACCATAGGCAGCAAAGGCCTCGCGTAATTCGTCCTGGGTCACGCCATAGGCCAGGTTGCCAACGTAAATATTCATCGAACTCGTCTCTCTGAAGGGCGCGCACCGTGGTAGAGATCGGCCCGCCGGTCAACCGATGCGCCAATCGGCCGGCTACCGGATGTCAAGGGTATCACCGCCCCCGCGCGCAGGTACAACACTTTTCTTGGCCGATTCGGCACCGTTGGTCACCTCGCACCGGAGCGCCAGTGCCGCTCGATAGCGACCAGAACGCCCGCCCACGACGTCCTCCCAGTGGCCCCTAGACCCGGCGCCAACCAACCCCGGCGGCGGCAGCGCACGCAGATGGAGGAGGCGGGGATGGCGCCAGCGTCGATGGCGCCGGCCGATGGCAGCCCTTCATCTCAGGCCAGATGGGCGCGAGTCAGATAGGCGTGGGACTGCATCTCGATCAGGCGGCTGACCGTGCGCTGGAATTCAAACCGCAGGTCGCGTCCCCGATAGAGGTCCGGCGGCGGTGCCTCGGCACTGGCGATCAGCTTGCAATTGCAGTCGTAGAGGGCGTCTACCAGGGTGATCAGGCGCGCGGCAAGGTTGGCCTGCTCATCGCCGAGCCGCCGCAGGTTGGAGATGACAACGGTGTGAAAGCCGCGGGCCAGTTCCACGTAGTCCAGCTTGGAGCGCGGGATGTGGCAGATCACATCGAAGTCGAACCAGACCAGTCCGTCGCCCCAGGCAATGACCGGAATGGCACGACCATTGATGAGCACCGGATCGGTGCAGCGGTGCGCGGCACGGGTACTGTCGGCAAACACCCGGGCCAGGGCCGTGTCCGCAGCCACCCCCAGCGGGGTCAGATAGACCGGTGCCTGCTCCAACCGGCGCAGCCGGTAATCGGTCGGGCTGGCCAGCTCCAATACCCGACAGTGATGCTCTAGCAATGCGATCGCAGGCAGAAAGCGGTCACGCTGCAGTCCGGCCCGATACAGCCCGTGCGGTGGCAGATTGGAGGTGGTGACCAGGGTCACGCCATGGGCGAACAGGCCGGCCAGCAATCCGGCCATCAGCATGGCATCGGTGATGTCGTTGACCTGCATCTCGTCCAGGCACAGCACCGGTGCCCGCGCTGCCTGCTCAGCGGCGATCCGCGCGAGCGGATCGGGCTGCCCGCGCAGGCGGGTAAGATCGGCATGGATCAACTGCATGAACCGATGAAAATGCAGTCGCTGTTTGCCGAGACCGGTCGCGGGCAGGCTGTCGAAGAACAGGTCCATCAGCCAGGTCTTGCCACGCCCGACCCCACCCCAGAGGTAGAGCCCGGGCACCGCCGCAACCGGCGCCGGCGGTGCGCGCCGGCCCAGGCGCAGCAGCCGCGCTGCCAGCCCAGGCGCTGGCGCTGGCGCTGGCGTCGCCAGCAGGGCACGCTGCAGCCGGGTTAATTCCGCCACTGCCGCGGCCTGGGCCGGATCGTACTCGAAGCCTGCCGCCAGCGCCCGATGATAGGCGGCCTCGGGGGTGCTCATGGTCGAGCGCGGACCGTGCCCGGCGGCGGTGCACGGCGGCGCGCCGGTTCAGACATCGTCGACCCCGGCGCCGGGCAAGCCACAGTCCGGAGCCAATCCGGCGGAGACGCGCTGATCCCTGGCCACGTCCAGGAACAGCCGCAGCTCGCGCGCGCGCCGCGCCGGCGTCAGCTCTTTGCGCCGGGCGGTTTGCCAGGCCTCGGCGATAGCCGGGTAGAGCGCCTCGGCGCCAGCGCGATCGCCGACGTCCAGCAGAATCGCCGCCTTGAGCATGAGGGCTTGCTGGACATTGTGCTCGCTGCCCTGAGCGATGGCGCGATCGGTCAATTGCAGGGCCTGGGCATGGCGGCACTGACCCAGGGCGACCAGGGCCAGGCGGTTGTCTGCCCCCAGTGGGTCCTTGGGACAGCCGGCCAGCAGCAGCACCGCCAGCAGGAACAGCAGGCCGCCGAGACGCGACCAGGCCGGGCGCCAGAGCGGGGACAGCGCGTGAAGCAGCGGGCGGGATAGCGTCGGCTGGGACATGGAGTACTCGTGGTTGAGCAGCGGGGCGCGCCGGCAACGACGCGGCCCAGGGTACGGTCGGCACGGCAGCGGGCGCGTCATCCCGCCTCCCGCCCGGGTGCCAGGGGATTGGCTGGCGGCGGCCCGGCATCGGTGGTCATCAGCCGCAGACAGTTGGCCAGCCAGGGGATGGTCCAGCCCTGCAGCAGCAGCGGGCGGACATGCTCGACGTCTGCAGGTCGAGTCGGCAAGCAAGATCAGGGGCAGCGCTCAGAAGCGACCGCCGCGTCCGCGGCGACTGCCATTGCCGGAATCGACATCGGCATCGGGATCGTTGAACGGGAGCGTCTCCTCCACATCCTCCGCTGCCCGCCCCCAGGGCAGCCAGCGCCGCCCGCGGCCGCCGCCGGTGTCCTGAGATGCCTGCTCCATCAGCACCTCGACCACGGTCTGGGATGAGATGAAGCCGGCCAAGGCCGCGGCCAGGTCCGAGCGCTGCAGCGCCAGGGCGGTGGCTGCGGCGCGCTGGGCGCCATCCTGATCGCCACTGCTCCAAAGGGCCACTGCCGCGGCCAGGTGCCGCTCGGCGGTCTGTTCGATCCGCAGCAGATGGCCGAGGTCCATGCCGCAGCGGCGGCAGGTATCGGTACCATCCCAGCGGGCATTGCAATTCGGGCAGCGTTCCATCCGGGGCCTCGGGCGGGTTGACGGCGCGGCGCCAAGCGCCGGCACCGATGCGGATCAGGTCTCGAGAAAATACACCAGGTCGGTCAACGCCGCGCTAGCCCGCTCCAGGGCGGTGACATCGCCCTGCGCGCGAGCGTTACGCACGGCGGCAAGCAGGCTGCTCAGGTCCGCGCGATCCTCATCGTTGGCCCCCGCCAGCAGGCGCTCGGCCTTGTCGATGACCCGCTGGAGCATGGCCGGCGCGGGCGTGCCGTCAGCCGCCGGGGGTGCCGTGTCGGAGACCGGTGCCGGCACGGGCGCAGATGCCGACGCGGACCCGCGCGCGGCCGTGGGCTCAGCCTGCTGCCGCGATGCCGCTGCTGGTGCTGGTGCCGACCCGCTTGCGATCGTTGGAGCGGCTGGCTGCCGCGACGCTGACGTGGGAGCCGGCGCGGACTCCAGCGCTGGCGCCGATGTCGGCGCCGCAGCCGGCCCGGGGGCGGACGCCTGTGCAGGTTCGGGTTCGGGTTCGATCTCGTCGATCGCGCGCCCGGCGAGCAACGCCGCCAGCCGGCGGCGGGCGTCAGCGCGTCCGACCCCAGCAAAGCGGCTGCTGGCATTGTCGATGCTGACCTGCTTCACCAGCCCGGTCTGCTGCTCGCGGGCAGTCACCTCCAGCAGCCCGTCGGCGTCCAGCCGGAAGGTCATCACCAGGATGTTGCCGGCGGGCACATCGCTCAGGCCCTCGATGCGGAAGGCACCGATCTCGGTGTTCTTCAGGGCATCCGCATTCTCGCCCTGGTAGATGTGCACATCGATCGCCGACTGGCCATCGTCGACGGTGCTGAAGGCCTCGCTGCGGGCGACCGGGATGGCGGTATTGCGCTGGATCAGCGGCACATAGGTATAGAGGTAGGGCTCGCCGCCGCGATCGCCGAGTGCGCTGGTGCCGAGGGTATGGCCGGTCACATCCACCAACTGCGGCAACCCCGGTTGCCCGTCCAAGGCCGCCCCCAGCAGCGCCGCGCCGGCGACTACGCTGAGTTCTGGGTCGACCCCGGCACAGGGCCCCAGCCCCAGCAGCCGCTCCAGGCGCTGCTGCACCAGCGGTGAACGGCTGGCGCCGCCGAGGACCAGCGCCTCGTCCAGTTCGGTGCATGCGAGCCCGGCCGTCCCCAGCACTGCCGTCACCGCCGCCAGGGTCGGCTCGATCGCCTCCGCCAGCAGCGCGTCGCAGGTCGCGCGGGTGAGCGGCAGCGACCACTGGAGCGGCCGCCCGTCGGGGGCGCGCAGGTCAGTGACCTCGATCCAGGTGCTGTCGGTCTCGCTCAGCGCGATCCGGGCCGCCTCGCAGCCCTGGCGGATGCGCGCCATGGCCTCGGGATGGTCGCGCGGATCGATCTCCTGGTGGGCCTGAAGATGCGCCACCGCATGCGCCATCAGGTGGGCATCCAGGTCATCGCCGCCCAGGCGCGCGTCGCCCTGCGTGGCCAATACCTCCACCCGGCCCGGGCCGCGCCGGACCACCGCGACATCGAAGCAGCCACCGCCGAGGTCGTAGACCAGCAGATTGCGGCTGGCCGGCTCGCTCACGGCGCGGGCCAGGGCAGCAGCGGCCGGCTCGTTGACCAGCCGCAGCACCTGCAGCCCAGCCAATTCGCCGGCACTGCGGATGGCCCGCCGCTGCGCATCGGAGTAGCAGGCCGGCACCGCGATCACGGCCCGGCTGACCGGTTGACCCAAGGTCTCCGCGGCGACCTGCCGCAGGCGCCCGAGGATCAACGCCGCGATCTCCTGCGGGCTGCAGGCGAACCCGCCCAGGGACAGGGCCACTTCCTCGCCCAGGCGCCGCTTCACCGCGCGCACGCCGGAGTCGGGGTCCATCTTCATCTGCCGGTATGCGGGATAGCCGACCCAGGGGCGGCCGTCGCCGCCGAGGGCGACCACCGCGGGCATCAGCGGCACCCCGTCGATCCGGATGAGGCGCGGCCGGCCGCGCTCGGCGACCGCCACCTTCGCGCTGGTGCTGCCGAGATCGATACCAAGAACGGGGTCGGTCACGGGTCTGTCATTCTCAATAGCGCCGCCGGCCGGTGCGCTGGTGGACCTTGCGTGCAGCCTTCTCCGCCAGTGCCTGCTCGCGGCGCTCGGCCTTCTCCTGCTGCTCGCGCGCCTTGTGCTCGGCCTCCACCTGGCGTTCGTAGGCCTTGCGCTCGGCCTGCTCGGCTCGCTCGCGACGACGGCGTTCGGCACGGCTCTCGCCCGCCCCGGCCAGGCGCTCCTCGGCGGCCTGGCTGACCTGGTTGACCAGCACCTCGGCCGGGCGCAGCAGTTCGTCTTCATAGAAGAAGCCCTTGCGCAACTCGGCCAGGACTTGTCCCTCGGGGCGCATCGGGTCGGCGGCGAGTTCCGCCGCGTGCATGGTCTGGGCGTCGAAGGTGCGTTGCACGCTGAGGAACGGACGCACGCCATGGCGGGCCAGCACCTCGTCCAGGCGGCGCAGGGTCGCGCCCAAGTGCTCGGCCAGATCGGCCAGATAATCGGCGGCATCGCCGCTACCGAACCAGCCCCCGCGATAGCCGGCCGCTCGCTCATGGCCGTCCTGTAGGCGATCGCGCAGTTCCAGCAGCTCCAGCAGATGGGCCTTGCGTGCCTGCGCCGCCGACGCGTGCTCCTGCTCGGCGCGGCGTTCAGCGTCGGCGCTGGCCTGCGCCTGGGCCGTGTCGAGGGCATCGAACAGGGCGCGAAAATCATCCAGCGCGAGCTTGACCTGACGCGCCTCCAGCTTGACCTCATTCTTGAGTGCGGCGACCTCGGCAAACAGCCTGAACAGATCCGTCGCTGGCGCCCCGGCACCGAATGGTCTCTCGCCAATGAGGACCCCGGCGGCGTCCCCAGCAGTGAACCCGCTGATGACTCCGGTGGCATCACCAGCGGCAGCCGCACTCAGCTCGTCGGCGAGGGGCACCTCGGGGGCCTCGTCGGCGGCATCCAGATAGGCCCGGAAGCGGGCGGTCAGCAAGTCTTTCGTGGCGCTGTCCATCTGATTGATCTCCGCGAATTATCGATCTCCGCGAACCGTTGTCGCTCGGGGCCCGGGGCATTGGCGGCAGGGCCGCACGGCACCACTGCGATCAACCGGCCGCCGCGCGCCGGCGGTAGGCCAGCGCGAGCAGCAGGGCGCCACCGAGCAACATCGGCAGGGTCAGCAGCTGGCCCATGGTGAACCAGTCGAAGGCGAGATAGCCGATATGGGCATCGGGCCGACGCACGAATTCCACCGCGAATCGGAACACCCCGTAGAGCACCAGGAACAGCCCGGAGACGGCCATGGTCGGGCGCGGCCGGCCCGAGAACCACCACAGCACCACGAACAGCACCAGGCCCTCGAGGCTGGCCTGGTAGAGCTGCGAGGCATGCAGCGGTGGGCTGAACGGGCTGCCGGGGGGAAGGCCAGCGCAGTATTCGGGAAAGCGCTCGCACGGCAGGCGCATGCCCCAGGGAAGACTGGTCCAATGCCCCCAGAGTTCGCCGTTGATGAAATTGCCGAGGCGCCCGGTAAACAGCCCCAAGGGCACCAGCGGGGCGATGAAATCGGCCACGGTGAAGAAGCCCAGCCCCTGCCGGCGGGCGAACAGGGCAATCGCCAGCATCACCCCGAGCAGCCCGCCGTGGAAGGACATGCCGCCCTCCCACACCCGCAGCAGGTTGAGCGGGTTGGCCAGGATCTGATCGAAGCCGTAGAAGAGCATGTAGCCCAGACGCCCGCCGACAACGACGCCGATGATGCAGTAGAAGACAACGTCATCGACCATGGTCGGCGTCCACCGCGCTTGCCCGAGCGGCCGGCTAGCGCGCCAGCGCCCGAGCAACCAGGCGGCAGCGAATCCCACCAGGTACATCAGCCCGTACCAGTGGACCCGCAGCGGGCCCAGGACGAAGGCAATCGGATCGGGGTCGGGGTAGGTCAACATGGGCGCGCATGTTAACACGCTGCAGCGGCCCGGGCGCCTTGCCCGGGGCCACATCGCAACCCGGCACCGGCTGCCTGGCGACCGCCGGCGGGGCCGCGGGTCGGCCCAGGCTGCCGGGCACCGGGCGCAGCGGCCCGAGCACCTGCAATCCATCCAGGGCGCCCTAAACTAGTGCATAGGCAGTAGCGCTCCGAGGACGCGTCGGGACCGCTCCGGGGCCAGCCACCGCTGCCGCGCCCGCGCTGGCGCACGGCACCGAACCATCACGCGCGCCCACCCTCAGAGGTAGGGGGAGCGAGCGGTGGCGCGCGGCCAACTGCCGCTGCGCCACCACGCCCGAACCGACTTCAGAGCAAGCACCAGCATGGCTATGTCATCCGATCCCCTGAACGAATTGCACGCCATCGGCGCCGCGTTCAGCGCGACGGCCCCGAAGGCCGACTACTGGACCCTGCGCCTGGTCAGCGCCACCCACGAGGCCCTTGCCGTGCGCGACGACGTCGCCGAGCCGGCCAGCCTGAGCCTCGACCGCGGCGCGATGATCAGCGTCGTCGCCGACGGCGGCCTGGGCTACGCGGCCACCGCCGATCTCAGCCCCGCCGGCCTGCGAGCTGCCTTCGCGCGCGCCGCCGACTGGGCCGCGGTGCATGGCCGTCTGGGCCTGTTCGCCGGCTATTTCCACCCGCGCAGCCGCCTGCGGGAGCGCTATCGCACCCTGGTGCGGGAGCCCTGGGATAGCCTCGGCCTAGAGGCCCGCTACGGGCTGCTGTTCGATGCCTGCCAACGGCTCGACATCGATGCACGGATCGTCGATCGCAGCGCCTGGCTGGGCCATGCCAGTATTGCTCAGGTGCTGATCAGCGCGGACGAGGGCCAGCTCGATCAGCACTGGGAGCGCGTCCATTGCGGACTGGCCGCCACCGCCCACGCACACGGCCAGACCCAGACCCGCCGCGGCGGCGGCGCCGAACAGCCACGCCAGGGCGGGCTGGAGCACATCGCCGCGGCCGGACTGCTGGATGACGCCGAGCGCGTTGCCAGCGAGGCGATTGCCTTGGTCGAGGCGCCCGAGTGCCCCAACGACCGCCGCGACCTGATCCTGCTGCCGGGCCAGATGGCCCTGCAGATTCACGAATCGATCGGCCATCCGCTGGAGCTTGATCGCATCCTCGGCGACGAGCGCAACTATGCCGGCCTCTCCTTCGTGACCCCAGCAATGTTCGGTACCTACCGCTACGGTTCGGCCCTGCTCAATGTCACCTTCGATCCGACGCTGCCGGACGAACTGGCCAGCTATGCCGCCGACGACGAGGGCACCCTGGCGCGGCGCGTGCACCTGATCCGCGACGGCATCCTTGAGCGCCCGCTCGGCGGCGCCCTGTCGCAGCGCCGCGCCCGTCTGCGCGGGGCCGCCTGCGCCCGCGCCTGCAACTGGGATCGCCCGCCGATCGACCGCATGGCCAACATCAACCTGGAGCCTGGCGAGGGCAGCCTGGCGGACCTCGTCGCCCGCGTCGAGCGCGGCGTCCTGATGGACAGCAACCGTTCTTGGTCCATCGACGACAGCCGCAACAAGTTCCAGTTCGGCTGCGAGCTGGGCCGGCTGATCGAAGACGGCGAACTGCGCGGCCTGGTGCGCAACCCCGGCTACCGTGGCCGATCGGCAGTGTTCTGGCGCAGCCTCGATGGCGTCGCCGGCCCCCAGTACCGGCAGGTGTGCGGGGTCCGCAACTGTGGCAAGGGCGAGCCGAACCAGTCGGTTCAGGTCGGCCATGCCGCCCCGCCCTGCCTGTTCCGGGATGTCGAGGTCTTTGGGGGTGGACTATGAATCAGGAGGCCTTTTTTACCCTGACCGAACGGCTGCAGGGACACTTGCAGGGCAGTGAATGCCTGTTCGCCAACCTGCACGCCGAGACCACCGACTTCGTGCGTCTGAACCAGAACCGCATCCGCCAGGCCGGGCAGGTGCAGAGCGCCGGTCTCGGCCTGACCCTAATCGACGGGGCCAGACAGATCGAGGGCGACTGCACCCTGAGCGGTGATCCCGCCGCCGATCTCGCCCTGGCCAGCGGACTGCTGACGCGCCTACGCGAGCGCCTGCCGCAGGTACCGGATGATCCCTACCTGAACTACAGCACCGAGCCGACGACCAGCAATCAGTGTCAGACGGCCGACCTGCCAGCACCGGCAGCGGCGGTGGAGCAACTGATCGCACTGGCCGCTGGCCTCGACCTGGTCGGCATCTGGGCCAGCGGCCGGCTTGCCAGCGGCCTCGCCAGCTCGCTCGGTCATCGCCACTGGCACCAAAGCGAGAGCTTCCATCTGGACTGGAGCTGCCACCTGGATCACGACAAGGCGGTCAAGGACAGCCTGGCCGGCCGCGACTGGCAGCCCGACCTGCTGGCCGCCCGCCTCGCCGCTCAGCGCGAGCGCCTGGAACTGATGGCGCGTCCCCAGCGCACCCTGGCCCCCGGCCGCTATCGCGCCTACCTGGCCCCGGCGGCGGTGGCGGAACTGCTGGAACTGCTCGGCTGGGGCGGCTTCGGTCTCAAGGACCATCGTACCCGGCAGAGCCCGCTGCAGGCCCTGGCCGACGGCACTGCACAGCTCGCCCCGACGGTGACCCTGACCGAGGAGCATCGCCGCGGCCTGGCCCCGGGTTTTACCGCCGAGGGCTTCGTGCTGCCGCCAACCGTCACGCTGATCGACGCCGGGCGCTTCGGCACCTGCCTCACCGACGCCCGCAGCGGTCGGGAATACGACCAGGCGGTCAATGCCGGCAACGAGGCCCCGGAGGCGCTCGCCATGACAGCCGGCGACCTGCCGGCCGACGCCATCCTAGAGCGACTGGGCGAAGGGCTATACATCAGCAACCTCTGGTACTGCAACTGGTCCGACCGCAACACCTGCCGCCTCACCGGCATGACCCGCTTCGGCAGTGCCTGGGTGGAACAGGGTCGGCTGGCAGCACCGCTGGCAGTGATGCGCTTCGACGACTCGCTCTACCGGCTGCTCGGCGAACACCTGGAGGCGATCGGCGCCGAGCGCGAGCTGCTGCTCAGCGCCGACACCTACGACGGGCGCACCAGCGCCAGCAGCCTGCTGCCGGGCCTGCTGGTCAGCGGCATCGAACTGGCCCTCTGAAGACTAGCCCTCTGAAGGATAGGCAATCCCAGCGCCGAGCATGCGTGTCCAGGATCGGCTATCGTCCGATCGAGCAACCACCGGACTGGGTGTGTGAGATTGCCTCGCCGGGACGCGAGAAGAAGGACAATTGACATCCTCGCCGCCCTGAGTCAGCAGCGCGGCCGCCAGCCGCGCCTCGTTACCAATGTGCTCGGCGGCCCGCTCCCGCTCAACAGCCGGGCCGGCTCCACCAACTCGAGAGCCGCCGCTGGAGCACCCGTGGCGGCACGCCCTCGTAGTGGGAGACATCGTTGAACACCCGCAACCGGGCACGGATGACGCTCGCAAAGTCGAGGATGGTCAGCGCCGCCGGGCTCTGGTCCAGGCGGTCGCGGTAGCCGCGGGCGTCGAAGCCGAGCAGGCTGCTCACCAAGAGCCGGTTGGTGCCCTTGTGCGAGACCACTAGCACCGAGCGACGCGCGTGCTGCTCCACGATGCGGCGCATGACCGGCAGCGCCCGCGCCAGCACCTGGATGCCGGACTCGCCGCCCGCGGGCGCAATGGTGAGCGGATCCTCCTGCCAGGCGTCGTACTCGTCCGAATACTCGCCCTCCACCTCGTCGCGGGTGCGGCCCTCCCAGCGCCCATAGTCGATCTCGCGCAGGTCCGGCTCCGTCATCGGCTCCAGACCATGGGGCGTCGCAATGATGCGCGCGGTCTCCACGGTGCGAGCCATTGGACTCGCGTAGACGGCATCCAGCGTGTCGCAGCGCAGCCGCTCGGCCAGTGCCGTTACCTGGCGGCGGCCCTCATCGGACAAGGGCACATCGGTGGAGCCAGCGAAGCGGTCCTCGGCGGTCAGCTCGGTGGCACCGTGGCGAACGAGGTAGATCCGGGTGGGCATGGCAGCCTCGGGTTGAACGTTGGTCTGGATCCTTCGGAGAGTCGCGTGTCGCTCGTGAATCCGTCCGGGGGCTCCTGCGGCCGGACGG
>REDK01000149.1 GCA_007693535.1 Chromatiaceae bacterium | reverse complement strand
GGCGCAGATGGGCCTCGATGACGCGCAGCAGGCTATGCAGCACGGCGCTGATCGCCCGCGGCTCGCGTTCCAGGTGCCAGCGCAGCCGTTTGGGTACCGAGAGGACCCATTGGCGCACCGGCAGCGGCGGGATGACATGATCGACCAGATGCGCCGCGGTTTCTGCCATGCGGCGGGCGTTGCACGAGGGGCACAGCCCGCGGCCCTTGCAGGAGAAGGCAACCAGGAAGGCTCAAGGACGCCGAGGGCAATCAGGTCTATCGCAGCGTTCCGCTCGATAGACCTAAGGTCTTCTCTGCCGTCGTCTTCAACGCCGAGCAGATCGACGGCCTGCCGCCGCTGGAGAGCCCGTTCCCAAGAGGGGCCTCGGACTGGGACCGTCACGAACGCGCCGAGTCCGTGCTGAAGGCCTCCGGCGTCGAGATCCGCCACGACCAGGCGGACCGGGCCTTCTATCGACCGGCCACGGACAAGATCCATCTGCCCCCGCGGGACAGCTTCAAGAGCGCCGACAGCTTTTACTCCACCGCGCTGCATGAGCTTGGCCACGCGAGTGGCCACCCCAGCCGGCTCGACCGGGATCTCGCGCATCCCTTCGGCAGCGTCGGCTACGCCAAGGAGGAGTTGAGGGCCGAGATCGCCTCCCGGATGATCGGCGACCAACTCGGCATCGGCCACGACCCGGGCCAGCATGCGGCCTACGTCAAGAGCTGGGTCCAGATCCTGAAGGACGACCCCAAGGAGATCCTTCGGGCCTCCAGGGACGCCGACAAGATCACCGGCTATGTGATGGACCTGGAGAAGGAGCGCGCGCCAGCGGCCATCGAGAAGCTACCGCAGATCGAGCGTCAAGCGGCTCCGGAAGTGGCGGGGAAGGCTCCAGCGCCGCAGCGAGCCAGGATCGCCGGTGGCAGAGAACGCTGATCTACGGGCCAAGGACTGGGGTCTGCCCATCCGGGGGACCGGAAGAACATGCTGAGGAGCGTGATGACAATGCGAGATCACGAACGAGAAGGTGGCTTGCCACGAGATGACGTGGCGGTCGACCGGACTTCATTGCCGGAAGACGTGTCCGAGGCATCGCGCTTCATGAAGAGCCCGTCGCCCGAGGACAGACGGGCGGGCAGGGCGTTGCTGCTTCGCGTCAGCGCCGAGCACGGTCACGCGGCGGTCGAGGCGGCCCAGGCGCAACAGGGTCTGCTTCCCGAGGGTCACATGGCCTACTGGAAGCAGTGAGCTTCATGGCCTCCCAAAATTGGATGTAAATGGGTGCAAAATCGGGTGTGGGCGGTTGAGAAATGGGTGTTTGTGGGTGTAAAAGTGGGTGATGATCCAGACATCCACTTTGCAGATCACCCCGGAGATACTTGCCCTCGTCGCCGAGATCGACGAGTTCAAGGGCGCTTGGCGCGCCCTGGGCACACTGGCGCCGGAACGCCTGTCGGCGCTGCGACGGGTCGCGACCATCGAGAGCATCGGATCGTCGACCCGCATCGAGGGAAGTCGGCTGTCCGACCGGGAGGTCGAGCAGCTACTTTCGAACCTGGAGATCCAATCCTTCGGCTCCCGTGACGAGCAGGAGGTTGCCGGCTACGCGCAGCTCATGGAGACCGTCTTTGCGTCCTGGGCGGAGATCACGGTCACCGAGAACCATATCAAGCAGCTCCACCGCGACCTGCTGCGCTTCAGCGACAAGGACGAGCGCCATCGCGGCGCATACAAGACGACCTCCAACAGCGTCGCGGCCTTCGATGCCGAAGGCAATCAGGTCGGTGTCGTGTTCGAGACCGCGAGTCCGTTCGAGACCCCGCGGCGCATGGCTGAGCTGGTGGGCTGGCTCGATCAGGCTCAAAAGGGCGAGCTGCATCCCCTCATCGCGATCGGCATCTTCGTCGTCGTCTTTCTGGAGATCCATCCGTTCCAAGATGGCAACGGGCGCCTGAGTCGGGTGCTCACCACCCTGCTCTTGCTGCGGGCTGGCTATGCGTACGTCCCTTACAGCTCGCTGGAGAGCGTGATCGAGCAGAGCAAGGAGGGCTACTACCTGGCGCTGCGCCGTACCCAGGGGACCATCCGCGCCGAGGCACCGGACTGGACGCCCTGGCTGACCTTTTTCCTAAAGGCCTTGCAACGCCAGATGCGTCGTCTGCGCGAGAAGGTTGAGCGCGAGCGACTGCTGCTCGCCAAGCTGCCGGACTTGGCCATCCAGATCCTGGACCACGCTCGCGATCACGGCCGCATCACCATCGCCGACGCGGTGACCGTCACCGGCGCCAGCCGCAACACGCTGAAGGGACACTTCAAGACGCTGTGCGAGCGCGAGTTGCTCGTGCTGCACGGGCAGGGCCGAGGGGCCTGGTACAGCCTGCCGTAGACTGGACGACGGCCGCGGCGTGGTGTGTGGGAATCAGCTACTTCAGCCTCTCGATCAGGGCGTGAAGCTCCTCGACGCGGGCCGTCCGCTCGGTGAGGGTGGCGACCTGAACCCGAAGCTCGGCGGTCTCGCGCTCGGCGCTCGCGCGGGCCTGGCGTTCCTCGTCGAGCGCCCCCTCCAGCTTGGCGATCTTCTTCCCACCGAGGTCCAGGGCCGCCTTCGCCTGCTTCGCGCTCTCTCCCGCGCGTTCTATCTCGTCCGATAGACGCCGGTTGTCCGCCTGCGCCCGGTCCAGCTCGCCGGCGAGCTTGGTCCTCGCCTTGGCCTCCTGATCGGCCCGTTGTCTCGCCTCGCCCAGCTCCCAGCTCAGGTGAGCGAGGTCGGCCTCCAGGCGCTTGGCCTGTGCCTGTGCCTCCGATGACTGGCGCCGGACCTCCTGGATCTCGGCGGCCTGCTCGTCGATGCGCCGGGAGCGCTCCTCGACCAGGACCCTGGCCTCCCGCAGCTCCGCGCGGGTCTCGTCGTGGGACCGGCGCGCCTCGTCGAGCGCCTGGTCCCTTTCCTGGGTCTCCGTCCGCGCGGCTTCCAGCTCAGCATCCAGGCGCGAGATCTCGGCGAGCATCTCCGCGCGCTCGCGCTCGATCTCCTTGCGCGCCGCGCTCAGGGCCTCGCGTTCGGATTCCAGCTGATCCTGGGCGCCCTTCCAGGCCGATCCCCAGACCTGGCGCATGGCCGCCTCGACCGGCTCGGGCAGCGGGGGCAGGGCCTCGACCCGCGTGGTCTCGTGCTGCGCCTTCCACTCCCCGAGCCACTTGGTGATGTTGTTCGGGCTGCCGCCCCCCAGACGCTTGCGGACCGCCATCACCGTGGGGGTTGTCCCCTCATGGGCGATCGCGCTCGCCGTCTCGAAGACCTGCTCTCGTGTGATGCCTGGACGTCCCATGGTCGACCTCCTCTTGCGGGCGCTAACTTAGCGTAGCGTAATTAAGTAATAAAGATACGATAAGAAAAGAAAAACGCAAGCGGATCGTCGGGATCGCGTCGATGTGGGGCAGGGGGTCGGCCCCGGTTTTGCGGGTCCAAGGCGTCAGATGGTGAGGGGAAGGTCGGCAAAACGGCTCGAACCCGAGTGCGGGCGAGTCGTGCGGGTGCTCATCATTGAGGTCAGACAGCGGTACGGCGTTCGAACTATAATGCAGTGCATTACCGCAAATAGAGGTTCTGAGACATGGGGATGACCAGTGTCCGGATGCCGGACGATCTGCTACAGCGGCTCGACTCCACGGCGACTCGCCTGCGCCGCTCCAAGGGCTGGATCATCAACGACGCCGTGCGCGAGTACCTGGAGCGGGAGGACCTGCGGCAGCGACGCGACGAAGAGACGCGGGAGGCCCTGGCCGAGCTGGATGCCGGGCAAGTGGTCGATGGCGACGAGGTGCTCGCCTGGATCGGCAGTTGGGGCTCGGACAAAGAGCTTGAGCCGCCCCGTTGAAGCGGCTCCAGTTCACGGCGAGCGCCACACGGGATCTGCGGCGCCTGCGGGATTTCATCGCCGAGCACGACCCGGCGGCAGCCGCCCGCGTCAGCAAGCGCCTGGGGCGTACAATCCGCCTGTTACGGGACCAGCCTACCCTGGGCAAGGGCGTCGAGGATCTGCCCGAGGTCCGGGAGCTCGTCGCCGGTGATTATGTCGTCCGCTACACGGAGAGGGGGAACTCGGAGAGTCGCGTGTCGCTCGTGAATCCGTCCGGGGGCTCCTGCGGCCGGACGGACTCGCTCCTTGGCGACGACCTGTTTTGGCCCCGGTTCGCCCCGCTCCGGGCCGCGCTGCGCCACGACGTGCGCCCG
>REDK01000117.1 GCA_007693535.1 Chromatiaceae bacterium | reverse complement strand
CCGAGATCGGCGACCAGGTCGCGGAGGCGCTCGACCTGGGCGAGGATCTCCAGGTTTTTCTTCTGGGTGTCGACATCGGCCTGGGTGACGCGCAGGTTCTTGAGCTTGCCGACGGTGTTGTAGGGCTGGAGGCTCTCCATGAAGGTCTTGAGCGCGGCGAGCCGTTGATGCCAGTCGGTCAGCTCGTCTTCCCGCAGCAGGGGCTGTCCCCAGAAGCTGAGACGGCTCTGTAGGTCGGTGCCGGCGGTCAGCAGGCGGTTGACCAGCTCGGAGACGGTCTTCTGCAGCTCCTTGACCGGCTCTTCCTTGCCCTGGGTGGCCATCTGGGCGAGGCCGGTCGGCAAGCCCAGTGCCTCGAACAGGGCGCGCAGCACCGAGACGTTGATCTCCTTGGGGGCCTCGATGTGCTTGAAGGCCTTCAGATCGTCCAGTGACCGCTCGGCGAGCAGGGAGAGCTTGCCGGAGTCGATCTTGTCGCCGGTGATGGCCAGCACGATGTCGCCGGAGTAGACGAGGCCGGCGAGCACGGCCACCAGCAGGTCCGGCTCCAGGCGGAACTTCACTGGCGCGAAGTATTCGATGTCGGTCGCCCCGCTGAGCAGCTCGCTGCGGTTGACGACCTGCCCGTGCCCCTTGGCCTGGAGTCGATTCAGGACCTCCTGTGCATAGCGGGAGCGGGCCGGCTCGATGCGGTCGCCGTCCAGCATCTCCAGGGCATCCAACACGGCCACGGCGTCCTTGGTGCGGGAGCCGCCGGCGAGCCAGCGCAAGGCGCTGCCGACGTACTGCTTGCGGTTGGTCTCGGTGAGCAGGAGCGAGAACGCTGGGTATTCGGGCGCCAGGTCGGAGAAATGTTGCCCGAGGGCGAGGCCGGAGACGACGTTGACCACATCGCGGAAGTTGATGCGCTCATCAGAACCCAGCCAGGCCTTGTCCCGCATGGAGACGCCGCGGACCCAGTCTTGCAGCGGCTTGCTCTTGCCGCCGTAGGTGACCGTAAGCTGAGTCATCTGCTTCTCCTGGAGCCATTTGCTCATGGCGCGCAAGGCGTCCTGCGCCTTGGAGAGGTAGATGGACTTGGCGTTGCCGCTGGCCGTGGCAGCGAGGTCCAGGGCGGCGGCGTAGGTGCTTAGGCTGCGCGTGATGTCGTCGTCGAGCCCCTTCAGCCGGAAGAACACCTCGTCGGGCAGGTGCTCGTCGCGGAAGCGCGGCGGCTCGAAGGGCTGGATGAAGTAGATGTAGAAGTCCCGTGGCGGCTGGGCCGTCGGCCGGTCGTTGGGCGCGCCGAAAAAGAGGTAGCCGATGCGCTCCACGCGCCGCTCCTGCCACTCGATCTGGTACTGCCAGATCTGAAAGCCGGAGACGTAGGTGGTCTCGTCGGTCCGCTCCATGAGCTGGCGGACGGCGCTGAAGTACGCGCGGTCAAGGGCGTCGTCGGAGAGGGCATCGGCACGCGTGTCGATCTGGGCGTCGTAGTCGATGTCCTTCTTGAGGTCGAGGTAGTACTGCTCGGTGTCCGGGGCCTTGGAGATGAACTGGCCGTTGACGGTCTTCAGGACCTCGCGCAGGCAGGTCACGACCATGCCGAGCAGGTCGGTCGCCGGCTCGCCGCCCATGTCCTCGATGCCGGGTTGGAAGAGGCAGAGGGTGTCGCGCAGCTCCGCCGCGGTGGCGCCGATGGGGACATAGATGTCGCCGCCCGTGGTGAGCCGGTGTACCGACAGGGCGGCGATCAGGCGCAGGGCCATGGGCCGGTAGGCCGGGCGAGAGAACGCTTGTTTGATCCGTCCGGTGAGAACGTCCGAGACCTTGATCACCGGTCCGATCGAGGGATCGGAGCGCAGGACGGAGTTTGAGGTGACGGTCTCCCAGAAGCTGTCGTGGGCGATCAGTCCAGGGCGATCGTCGGGAACCTCGGTGTCGAGGATGGCTTGGATCTGGTCTCGGATGGTGACCAGGGCGCCGCGCTTTTCGGTGAAGACAAGCCGCTCGAAGGTGCCGATGTAGTCGGGGTGCACCGGGAACAGGCGCACGTACTCGTCCATGCGCTCGTTCATAGTGCCGTAGAAGCGGGCGAACGGGGTGAGGTAGCCGCGGATTTTCTGGTGCTGATCGGCGGTCTTTTTTAGCAGCCGCTCGGACACCACGAAGCTCACGTCCTGGCGGGCGAGCAGGACCTGGGTGAATCGGTCCTTGACGCGTCGCAGGCTGTCGGCGACGTGCTCGAAGCGGCTGCTGTCGAAGACTGCCTCCTGGACACCGGCGACGAAGCGGAAGCGCAGGTGTTTGCAGACCTCGCCGATTTCGCGCAGGAAGGAGAGGTCCAACACCAGCGCGTGGTCTTTGCGGGAGCGCAGATAGTCGAGGAGCTCGTCGACGAAGAGCATGACGCCGTGGTCCGGGTAGACCTCGGCGAAGGCGGCCATCATCTCTTCGAAGGACGCTTTGTTGTTGACGACCTGGTCCGCCGGCGGGAACGCGAAGTCCACGCCGAGATCGTCGAGGAACAGCATCAACTGGCCGGTCACGATCTCTCGCAGCGACATCTCACTGGAGATCTCGATGCGGTGGACCTTGAACTTGCCGGCGATGGCCTCGGCCGCCTCGGCCACCTTGGGATGCCGGAGCATGGGCCGGTAGCTGGCATCTTCCGCGACCAGCGAGAGCACCGACATCAGGTGCGACTTACCGGTGCCGTAGTTGCCAACGACGAGCACGCCCTTGTGGTCGACGGCTACGTCGAACGAGAGCTGCGGGATCATGACCTTGGCGAGGCGCTCCGCCATCTCGTCGGAGATGACGTAGGTCGAGACGAGCTTCTGTCCCTCGTCCGGGCGATTGGCGTCGAGCAGCTGGATGACCGACTCGATCGGCTCGAACTGGATGAGATCTCCGTAGCGCATGCGTTCCTCGTCTTCCCTTAGTGCGAGCTTTAGGTCCGGACGTAAAAGGGGACTACGCCATCGGGGGAGTAGTCACGGTGCTCCGGATGGCTGGTTTCGGCGTAGGTAATGCGTGTCCCGGCGCCAACCTGCCGATACTCCCCGGGCCATACCGCGACGACGCGCCGGGCGTGGGCCAGGCGCTTGAGCAGGTCGAGCGGGTTGATCGCCAACGAAACGTCGAACAGCAGCTCGATGTTGTCGACCAACAGTAGGTCGCCACTGGCATGCTCGTCCGCGATCTCGCGCAGGAGGTTTCCCGCCTGGAGCCGGCGTTGTTTGTTCGGGAGCTTGGAGAGCCGCGTCCCAAGCTCCATGCCGAGATTCATCACCGAGACATGGACTTGTTCGGCAAGTGCTTGTTCAGAAAGGGCGGCGAGCAATGCGGTCTTCCCGCAGCCGGGCGGCCCGATCAGCAGGATCAGCTTGCTGTGCAGGGGCGCGACCTCGTCGACCAGTTGCTTCAGTCGTGGGAGCATGACGAGCGGCTTCCTATCCTGGCTTGCCAGGGGCGTCGTCGGATTGCTCGCCGCCCAGAGTCCAACTAGCGCGCCTGATCCACTCGTCAATGTCCGCACGAGAAAAGCGCCAGGTCCCGCCGACCTTGAAGGCGGGGATCTTCTTGGCGCCGGCGAGACGGTAGATGGTGCGCTCGGTCACCTTCAGGTACTCCGCGACTTCCTTGATGGTGAGGATCTCGCCTTCAGTGTTGGCAGCTGGCATACAGGGAGACCAAGATGAGGCAGTTCTGGACAGGATAGTGCAAAATTTTCAAGACCGAAAATGCCAAGATGCTCGCGCTTCTGTCGTTGGCGCTGGCTAGGCGGCTCTCTGATTCGACGAGGTAGGGCGTCGCCTTCCACGCCCGAGGTGAACCGTGGACATCTACGCCAAGCTGGACCCGCAGCGCTTCCCCAACATGAGCCTGCCAATGGCGGCGATCCTGGGGTTCGTGCTGGAGCGCCAGTTCACGACGCCGGTGCTGGCCGATGTGCAGGTGGCGCCGGATGGTCATGTGCTGGGCTGGCCGTCGGAGGCGGAGGGCGTCGGCCACAGCATGCACCTGGGTGTCGCGGCGGACCTGCGGGCGAATCTGAGCCGCCTAGGCATGGCCGCCGGGCTCGATCAGGAGGAGTGGACTCGGTTTGCGGCGATGGTCCGATCACCGCTCGGCATCGAGCTGAGCGAGCTTGCTGCAGGGGCGGGCGGCTCGTGAGAGTGACGCCCTCGGCGCCGAGTGCCCGTCCGCGCGAGGTCCTCGCGACGATCGGTCGGGCCTACCCGCATCTGTGGCC
>REDK01000008.1 GCA_007693535.1 Chromatiaceae bacterium | reverse complement strand
GGGCTTCCAGCCCTGATTCTGTCAGGCCAGGATGGCCTGACTACGCAGTAGGCCGGCAGCGCGTATGCCATGCGTCGTCCGGGCTTCCAGCCCTGATTCTGTCAGGCCAGGATGGCCTGACTACGCAGTGAGCCGCCCGTGTGGGCGGAATGATGATCACAGCCGGGGAGAGGCGGCTGGACGCGGTGTTTAGGACGGACGAGGAGAAACCACCCGACATGCAACTCGACGATCTGGATCGAATCGCGACGGCCGCCTTCGAGGGTTATGTCGTGCGCAAGGATCTGGTGCGTACCTTCAGCCGTCAGTTTCCGGTACCGACCTATGTCGTGGAGTTCCTGTTGGGTCGTTATTGTGCGACCACGGACGAGGCGGAGATCCAAGAGGGGCTGGACATCGTCCAACGGCAACTCGGCTCCCGCACGGTGAAAGCGGGCGACGAGGAGCTATTCAAAGCCCGTGCGCGTGAGTCGGGATCGGTGAAGATCATCGACATCATCACGGCGCGGCTGGACGCGAAGACCGACTCCTACGTCGCCACATTGCCCAGCCTGCGCCTGACGGATGTTCGACTGACGCCGGAGCTGGTCAAGGACCACGAGAGGATGCTCACGGGCGGCTTCTACGCCGAGATCACGCTGAGCTACGACGCCTCGATCGCTCAGGAGAGGAGCGGGCGCCCCTTCGGCGTCGATTCCCTGCGCGCCATCCAGTTGTCCAAGCGCGAGGTTCTGGACGTCCTGGCCAGCGGGAGAGCACGCTTTTCCTCGGCGCAATGGCGTGACTTTCTGCTCTGCAGCATCGGTTTCGAGCCGAGCATGCTGTCCGACCGGGCCAAGGACGCACTGCTGCTGCGCATGGTGCCGTTCGTGGAGCGCAACTATAACCTGGTCGAGCTGGGGCCTCGCGGAACCGGCAAGTCGCATCTGTTTCAGCAGGTGTCGCCCTATGCGCATCTGATCTCGGGCGGCAAGGCGACGGTCGCGCGCATGTTCGTCAACAACGCCACCGGCCAGCGGGGCCTGGTGTGCCAGTACGACGTGGTCTGTTTCGATGAGGTCACGGGCGTGTCCTTCGATCAGAAGGACGGCGTCAACATCATGAAGGGCTACATGGAGAGCGGCGAGTTCTCGCGCGGCAAGGAGAGTATCCGGGCCGATGGATCCATCGTCCTGGTGGGCAATTTCGAGGTCGATGTGGAGCACCAGCAGCGCATCGGGCATCTGTTCGGTCCGCTGCCGCCGGAGATGCGCAACGACACCGCCTTCATGGACCGCATCCACGGCTTCCTGCCCGGCTGGGACGTGCCTAAGCTGAACCCCGGACTCTTCACCGAGCATTTCGGCTTGGTCAGCGATTTCCTGTCGGAGTGTTTTACCCGGCTTCGTAACCAGAGTCGCGTGCCGGCGCTGCAGGGCCGCGTCTTCTGGGGCGGCGCTCTCTCCGGTCGCGACATCAACGGTGTCAACAAGACCGTCAGCGGGCTGCTAAAACTGCTGCACCCGGACGCGGATGCCCCGGTCGTCGATGAGGACCTGGAGTGGGCGGTGCGACTGGCGTTGGAGGTGCGCCGTCGGGTGAAGGAGCAGCAGAAACGCATCGGCGCCGCCGAGTTCCGCAACACCCACTTCAGCTACACACTGGGGGCCGAGGGCGTCGAGAAATTCGTCTCGACCCCCGAGCTGCAAAGCCAGGGCGGCATTGGCGACGAACCATTGGAGTGCGGCCAGATCTGGACCCTGAGTCCCGGCGGACAGGACGAGCATCCCGGCCTCTTTCGGCTGGAGGTCACCGAAGGGCCGGGCAGCGGGGTGCGGGTGTTGAACAACCCGGTGCCGCCGGCGTTCAGGGAATCGATCCGCTGCGCCGAGCAGAACCTCTATGCCCGAGCGCCCCAACTCGTCGGCGACCGTGATCCGAGGGCGCATGCCTTCTCGGTCCAGTTACGCGGGTTCGACGCCGCGAAGACCGGCGCCAAGACCGCCGTGGCGGCTTTGGTCGCGCTGTCGAGCGCACTGCTGAAAAAATCGGTCCGTGGCGGGCTGATCCTGGTTGGCGAGGTCTCGCTCGGCGGCACGATCGAACCCATTCACAACGCCGTCACACTGGCCGAGATGGCGGTCGAGAAAGGCGCGAAGTCACTGCTGCTTCCTGTAGCCTGTCGTCGGCAGTTGTTCGACCTGTCGGACGACATGGCCACGAAGCTCGACATCGAGTTCTACCAGGATGGGCGCGATGCCTTGCTGAAGGCGTTGGCGGATTGAAAGGGCCGGGACGATTCTGGCGAAATTGAAGGGTGAGTCTCTCATTCCGCCCAAGATCGAGGATTAGGTTCTTAGAGGCTGCCTGAGAAATAACATATTGATTTTACTCGCCTTGGACTCCAGGCTTTCGAGCAAATGACCCTCATTAGCCAGTTCATTCGGAGGTTTCAATGCGTGACAACCAACCAGCGAGGGGTACTTGGCGTTACGATAGCGACGTCACCGACACCGAGTGGTACATCCTTGGTCCACTCATCGAATCCTGTCAGACAAGACGCCGCGCACGGCCCTTGGAGACGGACTTGCGTGAGATCCTGAATGCCATCTTCTACCTCAACAAGACCGGCTGCCCCTGGCGCTATCGACCAAAGGATTTTCCTGACGATCGAACCGTCAATGATCATTACAACAAATGGCGTCAGGACGGGACGCTCGCCGCAGTGAACGATACGTTACGCGAGTTGGCGCGAACACAAGACGCGTGCAACCCAGCGCCAACGGCTGCCATCATCGATAGCCAGAGCGTCAAAGGAACTCCCGAGTCGGCGCTCGACTCGGGCTTCGATGGAGGCAAGCTGGTGAAGGGTCGGAAGCGGCATATCGTTGTTGATACAATGGGTGACGTGATGACTGTGCGGGTGCACTCAGCCGGCATCAACGATGGTCAGGCGGCGCTTGCAGTGCTTGAAACATGGTTCCAGACCAACGACAACATCCGCCGCATTTGGGCCGATAGTGCCGATATTGGGCACGCATTGCATGCCTGGGTGCTCGAGCGATTCCAATGCGTCCTTCATGTGATTGCCAAGCAGGCTGGCACGCGCGGATTCAAAGTCTTGCCGCGCCGTTGGGTGGTCGAGCGCAGCTTCACATGGCTCATTCGCTCACGTCGTCTCAGTAAAGATGATGAGCGCCTACCCAATTTCAGCGAAGCGCAGGTTGAACTCGCATCGATTCGCCTGTTGCTGCGCCGTCTCACCGATAACCAAATCGCTTACGCAAACTAGCCAGGCCAGCGTGCCTTAGCGGTGGTTTTTCAGACAGCCTCTGAGCCCTAAAGCGCCTGGCCTGCCCGGCTGCGGAGTCAGATGTATGCCTTGAGATGAAAGCTCTGGCGTCCCGCCTCGAACAGACGCACCCGCGCACCTCGCTCGGCGAGGAGGAGCAGCCGGCGGAGTGCCTGGGGGTCGGTTCCGTCCAGGTAGTCGCTGGTCAGTATCCGAAGCCGCGCACCCCGAAGCTCCATGGCGTCGGAGAGTGCCCCGAGCATCAGATCCAGCCCGCTCGTCTTGATGAAGGCCACCGCGAAGTCGATTTCGTTCGCCTGGCGAATCGCGGCGAGGAGTCGCGGCAGGAAGGGGGCCCGGGCGCCGCCCGTGGTCAGTCTCTGGGCCATCCGATGTCGGAGGATCGGGATTGGTCCCGTCGCTTGACCAGGCCGAGATCAAGGCGTTTCTGGAGGCGGCCATGGACGAGGAGACGATCCTGGTAGCGTCGGGCGTTCTCTATTGCTTTCTCAACAAGACAGCGGAGCAGCGCCTCCCGGAGGATCCCTGCGGGCGGTATCTGCCCTTTCGTCATTTCATCGCGTGTGGCGAGACGCAGGCCGCGACCGGGCTCGCCAATTTGCCCGAGCAGGTGGCGAGCGATAACGCGCTGCTGGACCTCGCGGAGCAGGTGCTGGACCCGGTCATCGACTGGTTTGGGATGATTCGCCTCACCTATGGCTTTTGGTCACCGGCGCTGGCCCGAGCCATCCGTGCCCGCGGCGGCGGTCCCATCGATCCGGCCCGCGATCAGCAGCTGCAGGTGACGGGTGCGCGCGACCGCTTGCCGCTGAAACCGTGCGGATGTTGGCCGGGCTGGCTAATGAGCCATTTGCGCAGTCTCTAAGCCACTGATTTAGCCGGGGAGACGAGCACGGGCAATTTTCGTTTACCCCACCGCGCGACGCGCAATCAATGACTTGCGTGCG
>REDK01000009.1 GCA_007693535.1 Chromatiaceae bacterium | reverse complement strand
GAAACTCTTGGCGCAAGCGGCAGGCGGCTCTGGGGGCTCACCTTAAAAGGGCTGGTTCCAGAACCCTAAGCCCGAGAAACTCTTACAACGTGTCTTGACTCTGGCCACCAACCCCGGTGACCTCGTCCTCGACTCCTTCGCCGGGTCCGGCACCACCGGCGCAGTCGCCCACAAGATGGGCCGCGGCTGGATCATGGTCGAGCTTGGCGAGCACTGTCACACCCACATCATCCCACGTCTGAAGAAGGTCATCGACGGCGAGGATCCCGGCGGCATCACCAAGGCGGTCGATTGGAAAGGCGGCGGCGGTTTCCGCTACTACCGGCTCGCGCCCTCGCTGCTGGAAAAGGACACCTGGGGCAACTGGGTCATCAACCGCGACTACAACGCCGCCATGCTCGCGGAGGCCCTGTGCAAGCTGGAGGGCTTCGTCTATGCCCCGTCGGACACCCTCTACTGGCAGCACGGCTACTCCACCGAGAGCGACTTCATCTATATCACCACGGCCAATCTGAATCATGAGCAGCTTGAGCAACTGAGCGACGAGGTCGGACCCGAGCGTAGCCTCCTGGTGCTTTGCACCGCCTTCCGCGCCCGAGCCGACCTCTACTCCAATCTCACGGTCAAAAAGATTCCCCGACAGGTCCTCTCGCGCTGCGAGTGGGGCCGCGACGACTACTCGGCGCGGGTCGAGAATCTTCCGCGCGCAACACCTGAACCGGGGCAAATGGAGCTGTTCGATAAGGAGGAATCACCATGATCCGCGGCACCCTCGGATCGGCTCACCAGAGGAGAAGCCAGCAATGACTCAAGTCCACATCGAGTTGCCCGAAGCGGTTTATGCAGTGCTGCATTGCGCACCGGAGGAGCTGAATCAGGAGCTGCGGTTGGCAGCCGCGGCCCAGTGGTACCAACAGGGCAGGATCTCCCAAGAATGGGCGGCGACGATCGCCGGGATGGACCGCACGGATTTCCTGCTGGCCCTGGCACGCATGGGTAAGGACTCGTTCCAGGTCGATTTCGATGATCTGGACAGGGAACTGGCGCGTGGGTGAGCGGGCGGTGATCAATGCTTCACCGCTGATCCTTCTGGCGCGGAGCGGTCATCTTGGGTTGCTGCGGGCATTCGCCAACGAGGTCTGGGTCCCCGAGGCCGTCGCCGGGGAGATTCAACAACGCGGCTCCGGCGACGTCACAGCCCAGGCGCTGGCGACGACAGACTGGCTGGTCGTCAAGCCGGTTCCAGCGATCAACGTCGCCATTGCGGAGTGGCGCCTCGGCGCGGGCGAGTCTGCCACAGTCGCGTTGGCGCTGACGCATGGATTGGATGCGATTATCGACGATCTGGCTGGCCGGAAGTGCGCTGAGAGTCTTGGCATTCCGTTGCGGGGCACACTGGGCATCGTGCTCGCGGCAAGACGGCGGGGCGTGATTCCCGCCGCTCGTCCGGTCATTGATGACTTGGTATCCGCAGGGCTCTATCTGTCTCGCCGGGTCATCGATGACGCGCTGCTCCGGGTGGGGGAGTGATGGGAATAGAGCCATTTGGTTCGTGCAGGCGAGACGAAAGATTCCGGCGCAAACTTGCCCATCTGGTGTTAACGATGTCTATGACAATCTTACGATCCCCCGGCAGGTCCTCTCGCGCTGCGACTGGGTCGCGACGATAACTTGTTTCGTGTCGATAATCTCCGGAGCGCACCTCCGTCGCCTGGTCATCAAGGGTTTGAGTTCGGTCAAGAGGATTCCTGATGAACAAAGAACAGGTCCTATCGGTTCTGAACGGGCATCGCGAGGAGATGCGGCAACGGTTTGGCGTGAAACATCTCGCTCTGTTCGGATCCGCTGCCCGCGATGAACTTCGGGACGGCAGTGATATCGATCTGCTGGTGGAATTCGAAGGCCCGCCGACCTTCGACGGCTATATGGATCTGAAGGATTACCTGGAGGCACTCTTCGGCACCAAGGTCGACCTTGCAACGGATGCGATGATCAAACCCCGGTTGCGCCGGCATATCGAAAAGGATCTGCTCCGTGTCGCGTGACTGGACGCTTCTCCTCGAAGACATCTTGGACGCGTGTCGCTTGGTGGAGCAATTCACGACCGGGATCTCGGGCAAGGCATTTGCGCGTGACGCCTTGGTCTTTCATGCGACTGTGCGCAATCTCGAAATCATCGGAGAGGCGACGAAGCAACTCCCGGATGACGTCAAGGGGAGGATGCCCGAGGTCGACTGGAGAGGCGCGGCTCGCTTTCGGGACGTCATCGCGCATCGCTACTTTGCACTCGATCCCGAAGTCGTTTGGGACATCGTCAAGACGAAGATCCCGGGGCTGAAGCAGGCAACGGCACGGCTATTGGCCGAAATGGATCAAAGCGACTGTCAAGGAGGTGGTTCGTGACCATCCGCCATGTGAACGCCATCGCCGGCCGGCTGAGCCTGCGCCCGCCCCAGCGCCGATCGCTGGAGATCCTGGATCGGATCATGGACATCACGCCGCGAGGCAAGGCGCCCGACGTTGCCGCCGTGTTGGACATCATCCGCGGCGAGTTCCCTTCGGTCGCGGATTTCGAGCGGGACTTCCCCTCGCTGTGTTTCGCGCTCGCGACCGGCGTGGGCAAGACCCGACTCATGGGTGCCTTCATCAGCTATCTGCATCAGGCCCACGGCATCGACAACTTTTTCGTGCTGGCGCCCAACCTGACGATCTACAACAAGCTGATCGCGGACTTCACGCCGAACACGCCTAAGTATGTCTTCCGGGGTATCGCCGAGTTTGCGACCAACACGCCCATGGTCATCACCGGCGACAACTACGAGCAACAGAACGTCACCGGAGCCGGCCTGTTCGGTACGGTGCGGATCAACATCTTCAACATCTCCAAGATCAACTCGGAGGTGCGCGGTGGCAAGGCGCCACGCATCAAACGTCTGTCGGAGTATATCGGCACCAGCTATTTCGACTATCTGGCCGGACTTCCGGATCTGGTGCTGCTGATGGACGAGTCGCACCGCTACCGCGCGAGCGCGGGGATTCGGGCGATCAACGAGCTGCGTCCGATCTTGGGTCTCGAGCTCACGGCCACGCCCTATGTCGAGACCAGCCGGGGCGCCGTCGCCTTCAAGAACGTGATCCTCGACTATCCGCTCGGCCGCGCGATGGCCGACGGCTTCGTGAAGGAACCTGCGGTTGTCACACGCAAGGACTTCGACCCGAGCGGGATGTCCGCCTCCGAGATCGAGCGGCTCAAGCTCGAAGATGGGGTGCGCCTGCACGAGGGTGTCAAGGTCGAGCTGGAGACCTACGCCCGCGCCACCGACAAAGCCATCGTCAAGCCTTTCGTGTTGGTTATCGCCCGCGACACGACCCATGCGGGCGAGCTGCTGACGCTGATCCAATCCGATGCCTTCTTCGAGGGGCGTTACAAGGACAATGTCATACAGGTGGATTCGAGCAAGACCGGGGCCGAGGAAGAGGCCATGATCACCCGCTTGCTCAAGGTCGAGCACACCGAGGAGCCGACCGAGATCGTGATCCACGTCAACATGCTCAAGGAGGGCTGGGACGTCACCAACCTCTACACCATCGTGCCCCTGCGCGCGGCCAATGCGCGCGTCCTGATCGAGCAATCCATCGGCCGGGGGTTGCGTCTACCTTACGGCGTGAGAACTGGTGTGGCTGCCGTGGACCGCCTGAACATCGTCGCACATGACCGTTTTCAGGAGATCGTGGACGAGGCCAAGCGGCCGGGGTCGGCGATCCAACTCCAGACGGTCGTGCTGGACATGGACCAGCTCGGGCAGAAGACCGCCACGGTCGTCTCCCAGTCCCAGTTGGCGAGCCAGCTTGGCTTCAAGCCGGCGACGCCGACCAGCAGTACCCTGGTGGCCGGCGACGACCAACCGGCTGCATTCGACAAACCCGCGGAACAGGCTATCGCGCAACTGGCCTACGCCGCAATCAAGCGGCTGAGCGGCGACCCGCAAACCGTGCCGACGGTCGAGCATCTGAGGGCACCCGAGGTCCAGGCCGCGATTGTTCATGCGGTGGAGGCGCAGCGTACCCCGGTGCAGTTGGGTATCGAAGGCCTCGCCGAGGAACCGAACATCGCCGCCGTCGTCGCCAAGACCGTCGACCTGGTCGCGCGGCAGACCTCGGAGAGTCGCGTGTCGCTCGTGAATCCGTCCGGGGGCTCCTGCGGCCGGACGGACTCGCTCCTTGGCGACGACCTGTTTTGGCCCCGGTTCGCCCCGCTCCGGGCCGCGCTGCGCCAC
>REDK01000103.1 GCA_007693535.1 Chromatiaceae bacterium | reverse complement strand
CGGTTGGCTTCGGCGTCACGCCGTCGTTGTTGTCGCTGGTCATGTCATTCCCTCCCTCAGGTCGATGGTCGGGCGGCGCGCGCCCGCCCGCCCGGCAGGCACCTGTCACAAGAGACATCTGCGGGCCGGACAGGGCGCAGCTGCTGCGCCGGGTTGGCGGGCAGTGTTTCACAGAGGGGAAGGACGGGGTCCAATATCAAAGCTGGCGGCTGTGATGCAGCTTTCACATGTGCACGGCCGGGCACTGGCGTCCGCCGCGCCGTGACCGTGTCGGGCGGTCGAGGTCGGATCATGCTGATCCGGGGCCGCCAGCCCGGGCGCGGTGCCCGTCAGACGGCTTTTGTGGGGTCGCAGGCCGGGGGCGTGCCGGTATCCTCGGGTCCGGCCGGCGCAGCAGCGCCGGAGGCGGGCGGGAGGCTGAATTCCGTTTGCGCCTGCGCCTGCCGCAGCTTCTCCACAAAGCGCCTCAGGCCGCGCGACCAGGGTTGGTCCCGGCGCCAGACCAGCCCATATTCCATCTGCATCCAAGGTTCATGGAATTGCAGAAGCACCAGATCGCCGCGCTCAAGCTGGTTGCGGATGAAGGTCGGCGGCGCGGCGCTCAAGGCCTGTCCAGCCAGCACTGCCGCGACCATGGCGTCAAAGGAATCCACGCAGATCGCGGGTACGAACTCTCCTGTCTCGGGATCGCAGCGCCCTGCCCTGCCCAAGTCCTTCGGCAACAGCTTCAGCCACCAGCCCGGCAAGACCATACTGGCCCAGGGAAAGCGCATCAGGTCCGACCAGTCGATGCGCTCGGCCTGAGCGAGGGGATGGGTGCGGGCGCAGAAGAACGCCACCGCCCCGCCGCCGAGCGATTCGGTCTCGAGCTCTGGAACGGCATGGGCCGACTGGGTGCTGGTGATGGCAAGGTCGCTGCGCCGCTCCAGCACATCCTCAAGGCAGGACCGCCAGTCGCGCGTCACCAGCTCGGACCGGGCGGCGCGATAGGCGGTAAAGTTGTCCAGAAAACCCGCGATCGCCACCGCGACCGCCGAATAGGGCCCCACGGAGACACGGAAATCCTCATCGGCCTCGGCCCGCCTGACCTCCAGCAGCCGGTTGATATCGTCGAAGCCCTCGATCACCGCGTCGCACCGCTCGAGGATGATCTCGGCATAGGGCGTAGGCTGGACTGCGGTGCGGCTTCGCTCGAACAACGTCACGCCGGTGAGTTCTTCCAGACGGGCAAGGGCGCGGCTGAGGTTGGGCTGCGACATCGCGAGCTCCTCGCTGGCCCTTGCGAAGTTGCGATGCCTTGCGAGGGCGCGCACGATCTTCAGGTCCCGGACGCTCCTCATCAATATCATTCCTGCATTGTACAGATCGTTTTATACATTGGACGGTGTCCAAATTACAATCCACATCCCCGCTGGTGGCCGCCGCGCGGGCGAGCGCGTGAGCGCGGCATGCGCCACCACCGACCCCACCGCGCGCCATCGGCGCGCCGGCTTAACGGTCGCGGACGCCCGAGGATCGAGGTCACCCCATGGATGCGCGCATGCTGGACAACCCTGCGACCGGGGAAGGCGGACCTGCCGACGGACCTCCCGCGGCGCGGGGCGGCGCCTGGTCTGCGCAGGGACGGGCGCCCTCTTGCAGCGTCGAGTCGACAGCTCTGCGCATGTCCGGCACCGATGGCGGTGACGAACTGCGGGGTCTGGGGCTGCCGTCATGGGCCCGTGCGGCGGCGCGCCAACTGGCCCGCCTGGGGCTACTTTCCGTGCTCTGGCTGGCCTTTGCGCTGTCGCTGGCCGCCAGCGAGCCGGTGGACTGGACGGGCGAGTGGGACACGATCTGGCGCGGAGGCGGCGCGCGGCTGATCCTGAGCCAGGAGGGCAACCGCGTCACCGGCACCTATCCGCTGTTCGACGGCGTGATCGAGGCCCGAAGCGTCGGGCGCAAGCTGGAAGGCAGTTGGCGCAGCAGTGGCGGCGAGGGCACCTTCGTCTTCGTGAAGTCGCGCGAGGGCGACAGTTTCTCTGGCCGCTATGCCTCGGGCGAGTGGTGGACCGGGGCGCGCGCCATCACGTCGGAAACGGATGGCGATCTGCTGGCGCAATCGACCCCCGCAGACGCGCTCGGCGCCTTCCTGACCACCAAGAACGCGGTCGGACCGGGCAGCGCCGACCTGCTAGGGCGGGCCGCGGCCCTGCTGGTGCCCGTCGACGAGGCGGATACGGGTATCAGCCGGATCGACCATACCCGGCTGTTGTTCAAGGTGCTGGACCGGATGACGGTGCGGCTGTGGGACGTGCCTGCAGGCGCGGACGCTCCCGATCTGACGGTAAATCTAGCGCAGGCGGGCACGGATGTCTCGCTGGCGCTGGAATTTCGCCGGATCGGCATCCGCTGGTACATCCTGCCGCCCCCTGCCGCCGAATTGCACCGATTGCGCGCCCGGCTGGACGCAGCGCGGCTCGACCGGTTGCCGGAGGCGCCGGTGCCTGACCCTGCTCGCGCCTCGCCGCGTGACACCATGCGCACGCTGATCACCGGCCTCGTGGCGGCGCCGGGCGATCCGTCGCACGAAGTGATCTCGACGCTGAACATGTCCGAGATCGGCGCTGCGATGCATGCCCGCGAGGGGCCGCTGCTCGCGCGGTTCCTGAAGCTGACGCTGGACCGGGTGGGGTTCCTGATCTGGCAGGAGGTGCCCGACGACCCCGGCGCCGACACCCCCTACATCCATTTCCAGCACCCCATGGGCGACATCGCCGTCGCTCCGGTGGAGACGCCCGAGGGCATTGTCTGGCAATTCACGCCGGAAACGCTGCGGAATATCCGCAGGCTTTATGCGGCGATGGACGAGATGCCGTTGGCGCCCGGGGTCGCGGCCCTTCCCGTTGGCGACGCCTTCTTCCGGAGCCGGGCGCTGGTGCGTCAGAACTATCCGATGCTGTTGCGGCGGGTCGGCGCCATGGAGTTGTGGCAGTGGCTGGGGCTTCTGGCCATGATCGTCATCGGCGGTGTACTGGGGAGCTTGTTGGCGCTCCCGCTGGGCTGGCTGGAACGACGGGCCATGCGGCAGGATGCGGAGGACGTGACCGCGGCCTCGCCTGTCAGGGTCCTCAATGGTTTTCAGATGATGGGGGTGTCGGTCGCCATTGGCTCGGCGGTACTTCTGGGCGACATCGTACTGGCGGTGCCCGACGAAGTCGGGCGCTTCACGACGGCCGTGGCGTGGATCCTGCTGATTCTGGGGGCCACCATCGCGGTCGGGCGCCTTGTCGACTGGGTGGCAGACGTCCGCTCCTCCAGCGATCGAATCGACCAGCACCAGCAGACCATCATCGACCTGCTGCGCCGGGTGATCCGCATCGTGGTCTATCTGATCGGTGCGGTAATGGCGGCGCAAGTCCTCAACATCCCCTGGCAGGGGCTGGTGGCCGGCATCAGTGTCGGAGGTCTGGCGGTCGCGCTGGCGGTCCAGCCGGCGCTGGGCAACCTGTTCGCAGGCATCACCCTCTATTCCGACCGGCCGATCAAGGTGGGCGATTTCTGCAAATTCAACGAGACGATGGGCACGGTGGAGCAGATCGGCCTGCGATCCACCCGGATCCGTACGCTGGACCGCACGCTGGTGACCATTCCCAATGCCGAGTTCTCCAACATGCAGATCGAGAATTTCGCGCGGCGTGACCGGATCTGGCTGCAGACCACGCTGCAGCTCCGCTACGAGACGAGCGAGGACCAGCTGCGCTATGTGTTGGTGGAACTGCGCAAGCTGCTGATCGCGCATCCACGCGTCAGTGCCGACCCGGTGCGCGTGCGGTTCGCAGGCTTCGGAGCCCATTCGCTCGACATCGAGATCTTCACTTATGTGCTGACCGCCGACATCGGTGAATTCCAGGCGGTACGCGAGGATGTGTATCTGCGCATCATGGCACTGGTCGCCGCCGCGGGGGCGCAGTTCGCCTTCCCCTCGGCCATGCACTACCGCGCCGAGGATCACCGTCCGGATGCCGAACGCGTGCAGGCCGCCGAAGCCGAGGTGGCGCGCTGGCGCGGCGAGGACACGCTGCCGTTCCCCGACTTCGACTGGCAGGAAAAGGCCTCGATCAGCGGTACGCTGGACTATCCGCCCAAGCATTCCGTCCTGGCCAACACCGACCCCATGAGCCGTTGAGGCCGTCGAGAACCTGGGGGTCATGCTGCCCGTCTGTAGGGACGATGGGCGATAGAGCATGAAAAACCGTGGGGCACCGGTGTCATGCTGCGAGGGCCTCGCAGGTGTCATGAGACCTGTGCGCGGGTAGGTCTTTTAGATTTTGGTTCAGAGACTTAGCGCTGGC
>REDK01000110.1 GCA_007693535.1 Chromatiaceae bacterium | reverse complement strand
CGGTGGGCAGCAAATGGCTGGTGCTGGCCTATGCCCGGCTGGAGCCGGTGGGCTGAGGACCCACCCCCGCGGCTGGGAACGGCAACACCGGTTGGCAGCGGCAAGCGCCGCCGCCAACCGGCCGCCGGTCATCGGGTCTCAGCGGCGGCGGCGCGGACCGGGCTGCCACCAGCAATCATCCATGACCTGCGGGCCGCGTCCGCGCAACCGCGGCTCCCGCGCTCCCGGGCCAGCGCCTGGCTCTCCTGGCCCCCGCCCAGCCCCGGCGCGCGGACCCCGCGGGCCGGCGGGGCCGGTGGCCCACACCGGGCGCAGGTCGTCCGCCGCCCGCAGCCGGGTCTCGCTGCCGTCGATGGTCAGGGTGACGGCGACGAAATGGTCGGCCGGCATGGCCTCGGTGCGGAAGGCCTCCGCCGCCACCGGCGTACCGTCCTCGAGGTTTTCCACCAGTTCTTCCAGCACGTCGAATGGCCCCAGGTGGACGTTCAGCGTGCGCCCGTCGTCGGTATCGAGGAAGACATGGGCGCCGATGTCGGCCTTACCGGTGGTGTGCTTGCATTCGGCGATCTGGATATCGCTGACGCGCCCGGCGATCGGCTGCGTCTGCGGTGGTGTATCCCACTGGGCCACGCCGATATCGTCGCCCATTCCGCGCTGGGCTAGGGCCGGGGCGCTGGCGAGCAGGCCGGCGGCGAGTCCGGCGATCACGGGGCGCCAGCCCGCTCGCCGGGCCGTCACCGGTGCGCCCGGCAGGCGGCTGATGGGCATGGAATGCGGGTTGGATCTGCGTGTGTACATGAGTCTCCTCCATGGATAGCAAATGATCAGGATGGGGTCGGGCCATTTCTGGACGGGAAGGCCGCGACGTTCAGGGCCGGCAGGTTCGGCCAGGATGTGGCCGGATGCGCGTGCTGGCACCGCTGCCGATCGTCTGCTGCTGGCAAGCGGGCATGGCGCGTCCGCGCGGCGTCAATGCGGATCGATCAGGTTGGTGATGATCGGCAAGCCGCTCGCGAATAGGCAGGCCCTGTCTTTCAGACTATAGACCAGGCGTCGCTTGTCAGCCCCGAGGCAGGCCAGGCATTGCGGCAGATCAATCGCGCGGCGACTGCAGCCCGTCCACGAGGGCGAATGAAGGACAGGTCCAGCAGCGCCTTAACCGGGTTGTGCCAGCTCGATCCCGGGCCCGGCTCAGCGCCCGGCTCAGCGCCCGGCCCAACGCGGCAATGGCGGCAGTTCAGCGCCGGTTGGTCGATCCGGCGCGGGTCACATCAGCGGCGTGTCGGCGGGTGGCCAGCACAGCCGATCGTTCACACCGCCGGCAGCGCGCGCAGGACCAGGGTCTTCAGATAACTGGTCTCGGGAATGGCGGGATGGACCGGATGATCCGGTCCCTGACCGGCAGCCTGCAGCAATTGCAGGCCGACCCCGGCGCGGCGGGCGGCGCGCTGCATCACTTGGATGAAGGCGTCGCGCTGCAGATGGAAGGAGCAGGAGGAGGTCACCAGCAGGCCGCCCGGGCTCAGCACCTCCAGTCCCAGCCGGTTGAGGCGCTGATATGCCCGCTCGCCCTCGGCCAGGTCCTTGCGGCGCTTGATGAAGGCGGGCGGATCGAGGATCACCAGATCGAAGCGCTCCTGATCGGCGCGCAGCGCGCGCAGGGCCTCGAAGGCATCGCCATGCAGCCCGCTGACCCGTTCCACCAGGCCGTTGCGCTCGGCATTGGCGCCGGCCTGTTCCAGGGCGCTGGCGGCGCTGTCCACCAGGGTCACGGCACTGGCCCCGGCCGCGGCTGCCTGCAGGCCCCAGGCGCCCAGGTAGCAGCAGACATCCAAGACGCGTCCGTGGCAGCCGAACCGGTGCAGGGCCAGGCGGTTGTCAGCCTGGTCGAAGAACCAGCCGGTCTTCTGCCCCTGCCCGGGGTTGACCGCAAAGCGTACCTCGCCCTCGGTGAGGATGAGCGGGCCGGGGTCGCTTCCCAGCACCCATTCGATCGCCTGCGGCAGCCCTTCCTGCGCGCGCACCGGGTTGTCGTTGCGCAGCACGATGTGACGCGGGCGCAGCACCTGCTCCAGCGCGGCGAGGACCTCGGCGCGCTCGCGTTCGATGCCGGCGGTGGTGATCTGCACCGCCAGCAGGTCGTCGTAGCGATCGACGATGAGCCCGGGCAGGGCATCGCCCTCGCCGTGGATCAGGCGATAGAAGGGACGGGCGTAGAGGCGCTGGCGCAGGGCCAGGGCGACGCGGATACGTTCCACCAGCAGGGCCGGACTCAGCGGGCGGGCGCGATGATGGCTGACGATGCGGGCGCAGATCAGCGAGCGGGGGTTGACATAGCCATACCCCAGCCAGCGTCCACGCTGGGACAGCACCTCGACCGGCTGACCCGGCTCCAGGTCCTTCAGTGGCGTCGCCTCGGTATCGACCTCGTTGCTGTAGACCCAGCAATGCCCGGCCAGCAGGCGGCGGTCCTGGTCCTTCTTCAAGCGCAACGGGGCGGGCGACATGGATGCTCTCCGGTCAACACCAGGGTGGAGTGGGTGGCGGGACCCGCGCGGCGGGCCGGTTCGCGATCGCTTCGGGATCAGGTCGGGACCAGGTCGGGACCAGCGCGCGGCCAGGTCTGCGGCCAGCGTCGGCCGGTTTGGTCCCTGGTCCCGGCCGGGCGGTCAACGCCGGCGCGGCGCTCTTCATGCTAGCCGATCCGCCCACTGCCGTGCCGGCGGGTCAATGATCGGCGCCGCTTAGCAAGGCCGCGATTCCCTGGCGCAACTGTTGCAACAAGGCGGCGCGACCGCTCAGCCCCAGCCGTGCCGCGCCGTCGGCGGGCGGGTGCAACTGCAACAGCGCGACCACCAACGCAGCGGCCAGGGGCGGATCGATTGCCGCGCGCTGCAGCGCACCGGGCAGGGCAGTGAGGGCGAGCCAGCGCAGCACCGGCAAGGCCGCCTCCAGTGGACGAGCGGCGTGGGCGAAGGCGGCGAGTTCGTCGCGCTCGGTCAGGCCGGGCGCCGGTGTGGTCGCGGGCATGGCCTCGAGCAGGGCCAGCACCAGGGCCGGGTCGAGGTGCCGGAGCGGGCCTGGCAGCAGGGTCGCCAGGGCTGCCGGCAGGCGCGCCCGGGCGCGGGCCAGCAGGGCGCTGCCGACCGGGCTGAGGGCACCCAGGACCACCACGGCATGGGCACCGCTGGCGGCGTTGGGGCGGGTGCCCAGATGCACCGGCTCCAGGCCGCAACGCCGCCAGAATGCAATCAGTCCAGCCCTGGCACCGAAACTGGCACCGAGCAGGTCCAGGCCCTCGGCGCCAGCGCGGGTGGCGAGCCCGGCCAGCAGGCGTCGCCCCAGGCCGTGGCGGCGGGCGCCCGGATGCACGGCGATGCGCACCACGCGCAGATAGCCTAGCCCAGGGGCGGTAACCAGACCCGCATGGGCGGACAGTGTCTGCGGCAGCAGATGCCCGCGCGGGCGGCGCTGGCCGGCAAAGATCGGCTCCAGCAGCGCGGGAGCGAGCCGGCCCTCGCGCGCCACCAGCGCGGTGGCCAGGACGGTCCCGCCGCTCGCCAGGATGGCCAGGGCCAGGTTCGGCCCGTCCAACAGGTGGCGCAGGTCGGTCGGTCGGGTCTGATAATGACCCAGCATCAGCAGGCCGAAGACCTGCCGTAGCAGCGGCTCGTCGGTGGCCAGGCGGTCACGGTCGAGCCAGTATAGCCGCGCCGCAGCCGGGTCGCCGGGCGTTGCTGCGGGCGCGGCATCGAGCAGCAGGAGTTGCCCGAGCAGGGTCTCCAGCGGGTCGTCGGATGCCCAGCGGACTGGGGTCTCCAAGCGCAGCATGCGCCAGCCCGGGGCGAGGCGATCGAGTCGGGCCAGGAAGCGTACCGCAAACCCGCGGCCGGTGCCCTCGTACCCGTGCACGGTCGTGGACATGACCAGACGGCCCCCGCCCTGGAGCTGGGCGCGGACCAATCGCTCAAGCAAGGGGGCCGGGATGCCGGCCGCCTCGTCGATCAGCAACAGGTTGGGCCTGGCGCTGTTGGTCGGGTCGTCCGCCTGGTCTGCGAGCGCCGCAGCAAGGGCGTCCGGTGCGACGAAGCGCAGCCCATCGGCAGGGCCGATGCCGTGCGCGGCGGTCCGCTCGAACAGCATGGCGGCGGCGCGCCAGCGCGGCGCCGTGACCAAGATGGTCTGGGGCGTCGTCGCGTCGGGTGCGGTGGCGGGCGCCGGGCGCAGCAGCCGGGCGGCGGCGATCCCGAGGGCGGCCGACTTGCCGCGCCCGCGCGCTGCGGTCAGTACCAGCAGGCGCGGACCACGGCCCTGCGCCAGCGCCAGGATCGCAGCGATCGCCGCTGCCTGCTCCGCGCTCACGGCGCCATCGGCGCGTGTCGGCTGG
>REDK01000124.1 GCA_007693535.1 Chromatiaceae bacterium | reverse complement strand
GTCGCCTTGGTGAACCACAAGCGCCGGACCGCCAACGTCTCGACCCTCGCGGCTACGGAGTGCCTCAAGCTGGGCTTCGACGCCATCCCCGACTCGCTCCGGCTCAAGATCTTCATGAACATGGCGAGCCATTTCGCCAATAAGATCGAACGCGACACCCAGCTCATCCAGCAGCTCGCCTGACGCGAAACAGGCCGCATCGCGGCCCAGGCATCAGGGCGAAGAGCGAGCAATACCTTGGTACGGGGGACTTGTAGGGGCGACCTTAGTTGCCCCTAACTCACGGTCCGCATACAGATCCTCCGGCGGGCGCGTTAGGCCCCGTAGGCTCCAGGTCTCTCGCCGCCCAGCGCCCGCCCCGGGGATCAGCAACGGGGCCTCAATCGTTACTCCGGCCACCCCGGCGACCGACTGCGTGTTCAGGCCCTCCTGGCCTGATGTCATCAGGGCTGGAAGCCCTGGCGACGCAGGGCACCCCCGAGCCGCTCACCGCGCTAACGATCAAGGCCAGCAGCGGCATAAAAAAAGGGCGCCCGCGGGCGCCCTTTTTGGTGTGGTCAGGCTGGCAGCGGCTCAGTTGACCTTGGGATCGAGTTCGCCCTTGGCGTAGCGGCCGGCCATCCCCTCCAGGGAGATCGGCTTGATCTTGCTGGCATTGCCGGCAGTGCCGAAGGCTTCATAGCGGTCCTTGCAGATGCCCTTCATGGCCTTGGTGGCCACGCCCAGGTATTTGCGCGGATCGAATTCCTTGGGGTTCTCGGCCATGAACTTGCGGATGGCGCCGGTGGAGGCCATGCGCAGGTCGGTGTCGATGTTGACCTTGCGCACGCCGTTCTTGATGCCCTCGGCGATCTCTTCGACCGGCACGCCATAGGTCTCGCCCATGTTGCCACCAAACTGGTTGATGATGGCCAGCCATTCCTGCGGGACGCTGGAAGAGCCGTGCATCACCAGGTGGGTGTTGGGGATGCGGGCATGGATCTCGCGGATGCGCTGGATGGCGAGGATGTCGCCCGTGGGCGGACGGGTGAACTTGTAGGCGCCATGGGAGGTGCCGATGGCGATGGCCAGGGCATCGACATGGGTGTCGGCAACGAAGCGGGCAGCCTCCTCGGGGTCGGTGAGGAGTTGATCATGGGTGAGCACGCCCTCGGCACCGGAGCCGTCTTCCTCGCCCGCCATGCCGGATTCCAACGAGCCCAGACAACCCAGTTCGCCCTCCACCGAGACGCCGCAAGCATGCGCCATGTCCACCACCAGGCGGGTGACCCGGGCGTTGTAGTCGTAGTCCATCGGGGTCTTCATGTCCTCGCCGAGGGAGCCGTCCATCATCACCGAGGAGAAGCCGAGCTGAATGGAGCGCTGACAGATCGCCGGGGAGGCGCCATGGTCCTGGTGCATCACCACCGGGATGTGCGGCCATTCCTCGATGGCGGAGAGGATCAGATGGCGCAGGAAGGGGGCGCCGGCGTATTTGCGGGCACCGGCCGAGGCCTGCACGATGACCGGGGAGTCGGTCTCGTCAGCCGCCTCCATGATCGCGCGCATCTGTTCCAGGTTGTTAACGTTGAAGGCAGGGACGCCGTAATCATGCTCAGCGGCATGATCGAGCAGTTGGCGCAGGGAAATCAGGGCCATGGGGCTCTCCTCTTGCAGTTGTCAGCAGTCGTTGAACGATGGTGGCAGGGGCCGCGGTCGGGGTCCGCGGATGAATCCGGACCAGCGGCAGGCCGCGGTTTGGAGCCGTGGTGTGGATCGCTGTGCGGATCGCATACCATCCGGACCGGGGTCGCTTGCGGTTGGCGTGGTGGCAGCTCGGTGACGTTGCAGATGCCTAGTCGCCGGTCAGCAGGGTATGCTCGCCGACGCGCATGATCTTCAGGATGTTGGTCTGGCCCTCGACGCCGCTGCGGTCGCCCTTGGTGATGATTACCAGGTCACCCTCGCGAACCGTCCCGCGGCGCAACAGCTCGTCGATGACCTCGCGGTTGACCTCATGGATGTCCTTGCTCGCGACGTCGAAGCTTACCGGATAGACGCCCCGGAATAGCGTTACTTTTCGGCGGGTTGGGACCTGCCTGGTCATGGCGTAAATGGGAATCCCAGAGGAGATGCGCGACATCCACTTGACCGTGGCACCGGACTCGGTGAGCGCGGCGATCGCCTTCACGCCGAGGTGATTGGCGGTGTACATGGTGGCCATGGCGATGGCCTCGTCGACGCGCCCGAAGACGCTGTCGATGCGATGCCCGGAGCGACGCACATGCTTCTCGGCCTCCTGGCAGATGCGATGCAACGCCTCGACTACCTTGGGCGGGTTCTTGCCGATGGACGACTCGGCCGAGAGCATCACCGCATCGGTGCCGTCGATGACGGCATTGGCCACGTCGAATACCTCGGCGCGGGTCGGGATCGGATTGTCGATCATCGACTGCATCATCTGCGTGGCGGTGATGACCACGCTGTTGCGCGCCCGCGCGAGGGCGATCAGGTGCTTTTGCACCGCCGGCAACTCAGCATCGCCGATCTCCACGCCCAGGTCACCCCGTGCAACCATGATCACATCAGAGGCATCGACGATGTCCTCGAGCGCCCGCAGCGCCTCGGCGCGCTCGACCTTGGCGACGATGCCACCGCGCCCGCCGGCCTCCTGGAACAGCTCCCGCGCCAGGCGGACATCATCGCCGTTGCTGACGAAGGAGACCGCCAGATAGTCCGCCTCGACGGCAGCCGCGAAGCGGATGTCGTCCCGGTCCTTGTCGGTCAGGGCCGGCGCCGACAGTCCACCGCCCTTCTTGTTGATGCCTTTGCTGTTGGAGAGCGGACCACCGACGATGACCCGGCAATGGATGCGCGATCCTTCCACTCCTTCCACCAGTAGTTCGATGGCGCCGTCATCGAGCAGCAGGGTATCGCCGGGCGCCACATCGTCGACCAGGCCCGCCAGGGTGGTACCGACCCGCTCGGGCGTGCCGGCATCCAGCGGGCAGTCGGCGTCCAGGGTGAAGTGCTCCCAGGGCACCAGGACGACTGGCCCGTCAGCGAAGCGGCCGATGCGGATCTTCGGTCCCTGCAGGTCGACCAGGATGGCGACCTCGCGGCCCATGGTGGCGGCGCATTCTCGGACCAGCCGAGCACGCTCCCGATGGCGCTCTTGCGTGTCGTGGGACATGTTCAGGCGCACCACATCGACCCCGGCGGCGATGAGGTTCGTGAGTACCTTCGGGTCATCGGTAGCCGGGCCGAGGGTGGCGACGATCTTGGTGCGTCTGGGCATGGTTGGCGGTGTCGGGTGAGCGAACCCCGCGAGCGGGGCAGGATGGCCAGGTTCGCCGCACGTGCAGCGACCGGTCAGGCGTTGACTTGGATGGCGCCGTCTCAGGCCCGGCTCAAACTCAGGCTCAGGCCAATCCGCAACCGCAGACCTGCCACCCTGAGGCGGCGGACCGCTATCGCCCGCGGCTCCCCCGGCTGCAGCGGCCGGGGCCTGCAGCGCTGGATCGGGGGCAAGGACTCGGGGCGGGGCTGAGAGCGGTGCGCCGGACGTTGGTCAACCGGCCGCGCGGGCCTCCAGCATGGCCACGGCCGGCAGGGTCTTGCCCTCCAGGTACTCCAGGAAGGCGCCGCCGGCAGTGGAGATGTAGGAGACGCGATCGTAGATATCGTACTTCTGGATCGCCGCGATGGTGTCGCCGCCGCCAGCCAGGGTGAAGGCGTCGGTCTCGGCGATGGCCATGGCGACAGTGTGGGTTCCTGCACCGAACTGATCGAACTCGAAGACCCCAACCGGACCGTTCCAGACCACGGTGCCAGCGGCGCGGATGATCTCGGCGAGGGCATTGGCGCTGTCCGGGCCGATGTCGAAGATCATGTCGTCGTCCGTCACTTCGCCGGCTGCCTTCAACACCGCCGGCTCGTTCTCGTCGAAGCGCTTACCACAGACCACGTCGGTGGCGATGGGAATGGTCGCGCCACGGGCGGTCATCGTCTCCATCAGTGCCTGTGCGGTGGGGACCAGATCGGCCTCGCACAGGGACTTGCCCACGTTGAAGCCGGCCGCCTTGAGGAAGGTGTTGGCGATGCCGCCGCCGACCACCAGTTGGTCGACCTTCGCGGCCAGGGCTTCGAGCACGGTGAGCTTAGTGGAGACCTTGGAACCACCGACGATGGCGACCATCGGGCGCGCCGGGTTGGCAAGGGCCTTGTGCAGCGCATCCAGTTCCTCGGCCAACAGCAACCCGGCACAGGCGACCGGGGCCAGCTTGCCGACGCCGTGGGTGGAGGCCTGGGCACGGTGGGCGGTGCCGAAGGCATCCATCACGAAGACATCGCACAGGGCGGCGTATTGCTTGGCCAGGTCCGCGTTGTCCTTACCCTCGCCTTGATTGAAGCGGACGTTGTCGAGCAGTACCAATTCGCCCTCGGCGACCTCGGGCGGCTGGGTCAGATAATCGCGGATCAGACGCACCTCGCGGCCAAGTTTGGTCCCGAGATCGGCGGCTACCGGTGCCAGCGAATTCTCCTCGGAGAACTCGCCCTCGGTGGGACGCCCGAGGTGCGACATCACCATGACCCGGGCACCCGCCTCCAGGCAATGGCGAAACGTCGGCATACTGGCGGTGATCCGGGCGTCGGAGGTGACCTTGCCGCCCTTGACCGGGACATTAAGGTCGGAGCGGATCAGCACCCGTTTACCAGCCAGGTCGAGATCGGTCAGTTTGATAAAAGACATGCGAACGCCTCAGTTCGGTGTGTTGGCAATACAAAGCGATCTGCCAAACCCGCGGCTATCGCCGGGGCTTGGCACAACGCTTTGGGCGCAAAGCTTGAGTGCAGTGGCTACGGTCTGCTCGCGTGGGTGCGTATCACGCGGTGACCTTGGGCCGGCCCCCCGCGGATCTCGGCCCGACAAACGGGGTCGCCCTCGGCAGGACCGGGAGCCGCTGCCGGGGCCATCGCCCCCGGGAGGACGCTCGCCCGGGGATGATGCCCGCGGCCGTCGTTGGGACTCGGCCGCGCCGGGCGCCAAACCGTCGGCTCAGCCGGCGACGTGCTCCACCAGCCGCAGCATGTTGCAGGTATAACCGTACTCGTTGTCGTACCAGGCAACGACCTTGACGAAGGTCGGATCCAGCTGGATGCCGGCTTCGGCGTCGAAGATCGACGGCGTCGTGCAGCCGCGGAAATCGGTGGCCACCACCTTTTCATCGGTATAGCCGAGCACCCCGGCCAGATCGCCGGATTCGGAGGCAGCCTTCATCGCCGCGCAGATCTCGTCGTAGCTCGCACCCTTGTCGAGTTCCACGACCAGATCGACCACCGAAACATCCGAGGTGGGTACCCGGAAGGCCATGCCGGTGAGCTTGCCATTGAGTTCCGGCATGACCTTGCCGACGGCCTTGGCCGCACCGGTGGAGGACGGGATGATGTTCTCCAGGATGCCGCGGCCGCCGCGCCAGTCCTTCATCGAGGGGCCGTCGACGGTCTTCTGGGTCGCGGTGGCAGCATGCACGGTGGTCATCAGGCCGCGCTTCACGCCCCAGTTGTCATGCAGAACCTTGGTGACGGGGGCCAGGCAGTTGGTGGTACAGGAGGCACCGGAGATGATGGCCTGACCGGCGTAGGTCTTGTGATTGACGCCATAGACGAACATTGGCGTGGCATCCTTGGAGGGGGCGCTCTGCACCACCTTCTTGGCGCCGGCAGCAATGTGCTTCTGGCAGGTCTCTTCGGTGAGGAAAAAGCCGGTGGACTCCACCACCAGATCGGCACCGACATCACCCCACTTCAGGTTGGCGGGATCGCGCTCGGCGGTCAGCCGGATGGACTTGCCGTTGACGATGAGGTTGTTGCCATCGACGGCGATGTCGCCCTGGAAGCGGCCATGCACCGAGTCGTACTTGAGCATGTAGGCCAGGTAGTCGGGTTCGAGCAGGTCGTTGATGGCGACCACCTCGATGTTCGGGAAATCCTTGGAAATGGCTCGGAATACCATCCGACCGATACGGCCGAAGCCATTGATGCCGATCTTGATCGCCATATGGGAATCTCCTGATGGAAAACGGATGTAGGGAAGGTAGGAAGGGGCGAGTTTCGAGTATCGGGCCGGCCCTGTCGAGCCTTGCGCATTGCGTATCGAGAGACGTTAACCGCGATGGGAACCCAGCTCCGCCGGGCGCACTCATGGCGACCCGCATCGGCCCGCGACCGCGGCGCCGGGCGAACACAGGGCACGGTCGCGCGATCCAGGAGCGATGCCGTGGTCGGCCCCGCGACCGTGGCCCAATAGCCGCGCTGAGCCGGACTCGGATCAGCGCGCGGACGCGGGGGCCGATCGGGAACCAATCGGGGGCCAGGTCGCGGACGGGATGCGAGGCCAGCTCTGGGTACCCAGCTCCAGGTACCCAGATCCAACGGCCTAGAGCTGGGCCTGGACAGCGGCCACGACCGCCTCGGCGGTCACGCCAAGGGCCTGGTAGACGGCCGCCGCCGGGGCCGATTCGCCGAAGGTATCGACGCCGACCACGCGGCCCTGTATGCCGACGTATTTGGGCCAGAGGTTGGAGACGCCCGCCTCGACCGCGACCCGTGCGGTGACCGCCGCCGGCAGCACCGCCTCGCGATAGTCCGCGTCCTGGGCATCGAAGGTATCCATCGACGGCATGGAAACGACCCGCACCCGGCGACCAGCGGCGCCGAGTTGCTCGGCCGCCGCCATTGCTAGTTCCAGTTCGGTGCCGGTGCCGATAATGATCGCCTCCGGCGTGCCCTCGCAGTCACGCAGCACGTAGGCGCCACGCTCGATGGCGCGCAGTTGCGCCTCGGTCCGGGCCATGTGCGGGGCATTCTGGCGCGAGAAGATCAGCGCCGTCGGGCCACCGGTGCGCTCCACCGCAAGCTTCCAGGCCACCGCGCTCTCCACCGCATCGCACGGCCGCCAGGTGGACATGCGCGGCGTCAGGCGGAGGATGGAGACCTGCTCCACCGGCTGATGGGTCGGGCCGTCCTCGCCGAGGCCGATGCTGTCATGGGTGTAGACGAAGATCGGGTTGATCTTCATCAGCGCCGCCATGCGCACCGCGTTACGGGCATACTCCATGAACATCAGGAAGGTGGCGCCATAGGGACGCAGGCCGCCATGCAGGGCGATACCGTTCATGATTGCCGACATGCCGAATTCGCGCACGCCGTAGTAGATGTAGTTGCCGCCGGGGTGGTTGGGGCCAATCCCCTTGGCCCCCGACCAGAGGGTTAGGTTGGAACCGGCCAGGTCTGCCGAGCCTCCCAACAACTCCGGCAGCATTGGTCCGAGGCCGTTCAGGGCATTCTGCGAAGCCTTGCGGGTGGCGATCTTCTCGCCCTTGGCATCCACGTCCTGGATGAACTTCCAGGCCTTCTCGTCGAAGTCCGCTGGTAGCTGACCGGCCATGCGCCGCTCGAACTCGGCCGCCTCGGCCGGATAGGCCTGGGCGTAGGCGTCGAAGCGCTCGTTCCAGGCTGCCTGCTCGGCGTCGCCGCGCTCGCGGGCATCCCAGGAACGATAGATATCGCCGGGGATCTCGAAGGGCGGATGCTGCCAGCCGAGGGCCTCGCGGGTCAGTGCCACCTCGGCCTCGCCGAGGGCGGCGCCATGACATTCCTCCTTGCCCTGCTTGTTCGGTGAGCCGTAGCCGATGATGGTCTGGCAGCAGATCAGGGTGGGCCGGTCGGTGACCGCGCGGGCCTCCTCGATGGCGGCCTTGACCGCCTCGGGATCATGCCCGTCTACCTTGGGGATGACATGCCAGTGGTAGGCGGCGAAGCGCTTGGGGGTGTCGTCTAGGAACCAGGCCGGCACCTCCCCGTGGCCGCGCACCTCGCCGTCGATGGAGATGTTGTTGTCGTCGTAGAAGGCGATCAACTTGCCCAGTCCGAGCGCCCCCGCCAGCGAGCAGGCCTCGTGGGAGATGCCCTCCATGAGGCAGCCGTCGCCGAGGAAGACGTAGGTGTAATGATCGACGATGCTGTGCCCGGGCCGGTTGAACTGAGCTGCCAGGGTCTTTTCGGCGATGGCCATGCCGACCGCGTTGGTCAGGCCCTGCCCGAGGGGACCGGTGGTGGTCTCCACGCCCGGGGCGTAGCCGTACTCGGGATGGCCTGGGGTCTTGGAATGCAGTTGACGGAACTGCTTGAGGTCGTCGATGGTCAGTTCGTAGCCGCTCAGATGCAGCAACGAGTAGATCAGCATCGAACCATGGCCGTTGGACAGCACAAAGCGATCGCGATCGGCCCAACCTGGATTGGCTGGATTGTGCTTCATGAAGTCGTTCCAGAGCACCTCGGCGATGTCCGCCATGCCCATCGGGGCGCCCGGATGCCCGGAATTGGCCTTTTGCACGGCGTCCATACTGAGCGCACGGATGGCGTTGGCAAGCTCTTTGCGTGAGGACATCTGCCCCTCCTGAGTAAGGTCTGAAACGGGTTGAATTTTTTGACGCTGGTCCGCTTTGCACTCCACACAACCGACCAGCCCGACCAGCCCGACAACCGGGCGGGCCGCCCAGCCGGACTGGCAGCCGGACTGGCAACTGATAAGCAGAAGCGCGGCGCGGCGCCGACGCTGGCCGACCCGAAGGGCCGCTAGTCTCCCGCAAAACCGCTCGGGACGCTATCCAATCGGCCGCTGGTTGCCCTAGTGGCCGCCCTAGGCAGGTGTCGCGATCGGCCGCAGCGACGGGCCTCACAGCACCGTCAGCCGGCTTTACCAGATCGCAATATTAGAAATTGCCGAAACCAATGAAGCAAGTCTGGATTTTCGCCGCTGCCACTGCGGCCGGTCCGAGCCCACTCGCTAAGGCCGCTGCCAGGGTTGGCAAGATCGATCAAGAGACTGATATAGCTTGCTAAATTCTGAGCCATTCGGCGCCGTGACGGGATGCCCGCCGAGCACTCCACCAAACCCGGCAACGGTCGCTCCGGCGGTCGAGGCCGGGCCCCGATCCCGGATCAAGGCCGTCGATCGGTCGCAATTCCGACATCAGCCGGCCGCCCGATCTGCCCCCGACCGTATCCCAAGCCGAACGGCCCGGACTTGGTGCGCGGCTCAGGGGGCGCGCCACTTGATGGAGCAGCCGACGCTCGGGATTTGATCGGCCGGTCCACGTCCCGTCTCGGCAACCAGTTTCATCCCCTCGTACAGGTCTCGGCGGACCCCCTCGGGGGCGGTCTGCTTGCGGCTTTCATCTAGGCGGCCCCGATACTGCAGCTCCAAGCGCCCGTTGTAGCCGAAGAAATCGGGGGTGCAGACGGCCCCATAGGCGCGGGCCACCGCCTGGGTCTCATCCAGCAGATAAGGGAAGGGGAAGTCGTATTGCTGCGCGACCTGCTGCATGTTCTCGAACGAATCCTCGGGATAGTCGGCAGGATCGTTAGACATGATCGCCACCACGCCAACGCCGAGTTGCAGCAGGTCGCGGGCGTCGCGCACGATCCGCTCGCGCACCGCCTGCACGTACGGGCAATGGTTGCAGATGAACATCACCAGCAGCCCATTGGGCCCCAGGCAATCGTCGCGATGCCAGGTCCGGTCGTCCACGCCCGGCAGCGCGAAATTGGGGGCCGGCAGACCGAACTCACAGACAGGGGTTTCGAGAGAGGCCATCGGGCAGTCCTCCAATCGGATAGCGCGACATTTAGGGGCGCCCATGGTAACCGATGGCGCTGCCGATCGCGCCCGGGCCAGTCGTTCCCGATCCCCGAACCTGTCCCGGACGCCGCGTCACCCATCGCGTCCATGAGGTGACCGCGACACTGAAGCCGCACTCTGGCCCAAACTCCAGCTTGAAGTGTGACCGGCGTCCCAACCATCCGCCGGATGCAGGCAACCAGCATAAGATCAGCGGCACATAAACGGCGACTAGCGGGCAGATAGCTGACTCTTGCAGTGAGACAAAAGGATATGCCGACCAGTGTTTTGGCCGGCGCCACCACCGAACCTCGTCAGCGAGGAGGAGGCATTGTCCCATGGCGACCGAGACCATCCGCAACGACAGCACCACCGCCGTGCCGCCGACCATCCTGCGGGTTACCCGCACCGCGCCGCTGGACTGGCTGCGCGCCGGCTGGCACACGCTGCGCGCGCATCCAGTGGCCAGCCTGCTCTACGGGACCCTGTTCGCCGCCGCTTGCCAGGGGGTCCTTGCCCTGACCAATCGGGTGCCCTGGTTCACCGCTGCCTACCTGACCGGGCTGCTCCTGATCGGCCCATTCCTAGCAGCCGGCCTGTATGTGGCCGCCCGCCAGCATGCCGCCGGCGAACGCGTCAGCATCCGCGCCGCGCTTGCGCTACTGTGGCAACGCCGCACCAATCTGTCCCTGTTCGCTGTCTATCTGGCCCTGGTGATGGCGGCCTGGGTACGCCTCTCGGCGCTGCTGCTGGCGCTGCAGGTGGACGCCTTCGGCCCGACGGCCCACCACTTCCTCGGCGTGTTGCAAGGACATTGGAACCCGGTAGTGCTGATCTACTTTCTGTCGATCGGCGGTCTCCTCGCCCTGACCGTGTTCGTCAGCAGCGCGGTGGCCATCCCGCTCATCGTCGATCGCGACAGCAGCCCGATCACTGCCATCCAGATCAGCTACCGGGCAGTTACCACAAACTGGCAGCCGATGCTGCTCTGGGCCATGCTGATTCTGGCCCTGACCCTGGTCGGCATCTTGACCTGGTTCGTTGGGATGATCCTGTGCTTCCCGCTGCTCGGCTATGCCACTTGGCACAGCTACCGCGCTTTGCTCGCCTAGCCTCACCGCGGCCAGGGCACTGTACAGCCGGCCGCCAGCATCACGCTCGCTCAGGGCGACGCTGATTGCTCGGGCAGGATGCCCGACAAGCAGCCCGGGACCCGACGACGCAGTCGCCGGGTCTTTTCGTTTTTGACCGCTCCTCATTTTCGATTGCCTCCAATGGCTTATCAGCGACTGGAGCTGCCGGATGACCTGCCCTGCGGGACCTGCTGAAGGCTCGGCGTATCCCCCGCCACGCGCCCGTCCGAGCGCCCGACCGACTCCGGCGTCCGGGCTGCCGGACTGTGAACTGCATCGGACCTGGTCTAAAATGCCGGGTTTTATCCAGTGCGGGCAGTCGCCCGACACCGCCGGCCGGCTGGAGCGCGCCCGCCCGGCTCCGCGCCGGGCATGGACGGGCCGCCTGAGCCGATTCCCACCCTGCCCGGATCCAAACCAGATCCAAACCATCCCTCCATCCGACCCAAGGGAGCCCTGCAGCGCCATGGCCAATGACTACATCTTCACCTCCGAATCCGTGTCCGAAGGACATCCGGACAAGGTCGCCGATCAGATCTCCGATGCCGTACTCGACGACATCCTCGCCAATGATCCCGACCCGGCCCATGCGCGGGTTGCCTGCGAGACCCTGATCAAGACCGGTGCGGTGGTGCTGGCCGGCGAGATCACCACCGGCCACTGGGTGGACCTCGACGCCATCGTGCGCGCGGTGGTCAACGAGATCGGCTACAACAGTTCGGATGTCGGCTTCGACGGCAGCACCTGCGCGGTGATGTCGCTGATCGGCAAGCAATCCACCGATATCGCCCAGGGCGTGGACCGGACCAGCCCCGAGGACCAGGGCGCCGGCGATCAGGGTCTGATGTTCGGCTATGCCACCAACGAGACCGACGTGCTGATGCCGGCCCCGATCACCTATGCCCACCGGCTGGTGGAGCGCCAGGCGGAGATGCGCAAGGATCACGTGCTGCCCTGGCTGCGCCCGGATGCCAAGAGCCAGGTCACCCTGCGCTACGAAAACCATCGGGTGGTGGCGGTGGAAGCGGTGGTGCTCTCCACCCAGCACGACCCCGACATCGACTACAAGCATCTGCGCGAGGCGGTGATGGAGAACATCATCATGCCGGTGCTGCCCGCCGAGTGGATGCACAAGGACACCAAGGTCCACATCAACCCCACCGGCAGTTTCGTCATCGGCGGCCCGGTGGGCGATTGCGGCCTGACCGGACGCAAGATCATCGTCGATACCTATGGCGGCATGGCCCGGCACGGCGGTGGCGCCTTCTCCGGCAAGGATCCGTCCAAGGTCGATCGCTCGGCCGCCTATGCCGGACGCTACGTGGCCAAGAACATCGTCGCCGCCGGACTCGCAGAGCGCTGCGAGATCCAGGTCTCCTATGCCATCGGCGTCGCCGAGCCCACCAGCATCGCGGTAGAGACCTTCGGCACCGCCCGCATCGATGAGTCGCGCATCGCGATGCTGGTGCGCGAGCATTTCGATCTGCGCCCCTACAACCTGATCCACATGCTCGACCTGGTGCGCCCGATCTACCGCAAGACCGCCGCCTACGGTCATTTTGGCCGGGAACTGCCCGAGTTCACCTGGGAGCGCACCGACAAGGCCGACCTGCTGCGCGAGGCGGCCGGGCTCTGATCCCGATCGGGATCGGGATCGCGACCGGCGGATCACCGCGGTCGGTTGGCTTGGGGCTGACCGTCCTCGCGATCGCATGCCGCACGGATGCCCCCACCTTCCGCTTTCCGTCGCGACTGAGGAGCGTTGCAACAGGGCTGCTCGCCCTGCCAGGCTCGGTCGCCGACATTCTTCTCCAACGGCGCTCACTCTGATAATCACAGGTGTTGACTACCATGAGTGAGTTCACCGATTACAGGGTCGCCGATCTCGCCCTGGCCGACTTCGGCCGCAAGGAGATCAGCATTGCCGAGACCGAGATGCCGGGCCTGATGGCCCTGCGCGCCAAATACGGCGCCAGCCAGCCCCTGAAAGGCGCGCGCATCACCGGCAGCCTGCACATGACCATCCAGACCGCGGTGTTGATCGAGACCCTGCTAGCGCTCGGCGCCGAGGTCCGCTGGGCCTCCTGCAACATCTTCTCCACCCAGGATCATGCTGCCGCCGCCATCGCCGCGCGCGGCATCCCAGTCTATGCCTGGAAGGGCGAGACCCTGGAGGAATACTGGTGGTGCACCGAGCAGGTGCTGAACTGGCCCGATGGTGGTGGCCCGAACATGATCCTCGACGACGGTGGCGATGCCACGCTGCTGGTGCACAAGGGCGTGGAATACGAAAAGGCCGGCGCAGTCCCGGCCGCCACCGCCGATGACAATGAGGAATGGACCGCGGTACTCGGCGTGCTCGGGCGCACCTTCAAGCGCAACCCCAAGCATTGGCACGGCATCGCCGAGGGCATCAAAGGGGTGACGGAGGAGACCACTACCGGCGTGCACCGCCTCTACGAGATGGCGCGCAAGGAGACCCTGCTGTTCCCGGCGATGAACGTCAACGATTCGGTGACCAAGTCCAAGTTCGACAACCTGTACGGCTGCCGCGAGTCGCTGGTGGATGCGATCAAGCGTGCCACCGATGTGATGATCGCCGGCAAGGTGGCCATCGTCTGTGGCTATGGGGATGTGGGCAAGGGCTCGGCCGCCTCACTGCGGGGTCTCGGCGCCAACGTCTGGGTCACCGAGGTCGATCCCATCTGCGCCCTACAGGCGGCGATGGAGGGTTACCGGGTGGTGCGCCTCGACGAGGTCGTCGAGCAGGCAGACATCTTCGTCACCGCGACCGGCAACCGCGACATCATCACCCTGGAGCACATGCTGCGGATGAAGGATCAGGCCATCGTCTGCAACATCGGCCATTTCGACAACGAGATCCAGGTCCACCGGCTCAAGGACTATCAGTGGGACGAGGTCAAGCCTCAGGTAGATCAGATCATCTTCCCCGATGGCCATCGCATCACCCTGCTGGCCAAGGGCCGGCTGGTGAATCTGGGTTGTGCTACCGGCCATCCCAGCTTCGTGATGTCCAACAGCTTCACCAATCAGGTGCTGGCTCAGATCGAGCTGTACACCAAGCCGGCGGATTATCCCATCGGCGTCTATGTGCTGCCTAAGCAACTGGACGAGGAGGTCGCCCGCCTGCACCTGGAAAAGATCGGCGTCCGGCTCACCCAATTGCGCTCGGATCAGGCCGAGTACATCGGCGTCAGCGTGGACGGGCCGTACAAGGCCGAACACTACCGGTACTGACCCCAGCGGACCGAGGCCTTGATCGTTAGCGCGGCCAGCGGCTCGGGCGCCGTGCGTCGTCAGGGCTTCCAGCCCTGATCACATCAGGCCAGGATGGCCTGACGACGCAGTCGGTCGCCGCGGTGGCCGGAGTGACGATCGAGACCCGGACCGAACTCAGTGACCGCGGTTTGGCCGGGCCCCGGCCAAACCGCCACGTCCACCCGAGCGCGGGCGGCCTAGTCAGTCACCGCGGCCGCCGCCCCGCCTCACCGGAGACCGCCATGACCGCATCCGGCAGCACGCATCCCGTATTCAGCTTCGAGTTGTTCCCGCCCAAGACCGCCGAGGGCATGGATAAACTCAAGGACGAGGTGGCCCGGCTGCAGACGCTGGGTCCACGCTATTTCTCCTGCACCTATGGTGCCGGTGGCTCCACCCGCGAACGCACCTTCGAGACCGTCACCTGGCTGCGCCAACAGGGGATCGAGACCGCGCCCCATCTTGCCTGCATCGGGTCCGATGCCGCCGAGATCCGCGGAATTGTCACCCATTATCTGGAACAGGGCATCACTCGCCTGGTCGCCCTACGCGGCGATCTGCCCTCGGGCATGGGCCACACCGGCAACGGCACCTTTCGCTATGCCAACGAGCTGGTCGCCTTCCTGCGCAAGGAGTTCGGCGATCACCTGCATCTGGAGGTCGCCGCCTACCCGGAGTTCCATCCGCAGGCACCCTCGGCAGCGGCCGATCTGGCCAACTTCAAGCGCAAGGTCGAGGCCGGCGCCGATGCCGCCATCACCCAGTACTTCTACAACCCGGACGGCTATTTCGCCCTCGTTGAGGAATGCGAGCGGCTCGGGCTGGATCTGCCCATCGTCCCCGGCATCATGCCCATCACCAACTACACCCAGTTGGCGCGCTTCTCCGATGCCTGCGGTGCCGAGATCCCGCGCTGGATCCGCCGCCGGCTGGAGGGCTTCGGCGATGACCGAGCCGCGATCCGCGCCTTCGGCCACGAGGTGGTACTCGACCTCTGCGACCGCCTACTCGCCGGCGGTGCCCCCGGCCTGCACTTCTACACCATGAACCAGGCCACGCCGACCATGCGTCTATGGCAGGACCTGCGCCTGCCGGTTCCGGCTTGAGGACTACCTGTCTGCCGGCCGCAAGGGGTCCCCGGAAGGACGACCGGGGGCGCGGGGAGCTTGGGGTCCGATCCCGGCGGGTACAAGACCCTGGTCAGACCGGGGAACCGCCCGCAAGGGCGGTTACGCACATCGGAAAGCCCGATGACACACTGCGGCAAATTGCGAGAATTGCGAATCCTCAAATACCTGTTTGAATCCGGCTGCTATCTTTGATCCCGGAACCATCCACTCCTCCTTCCTGCCGCTCCACCCTTTTCGGAGCGGCTTTTTTGTTTGCGTGGCTTAGCCCGCCCAGCCCAGACCAGACCAGACCAGACCAGACCAGCCACGGTGCTGGCCGGCCTGGACCGCGCGCACGAATCCCCGAGCCGTCCCCGCTTGCAGGTCAGGCGGATCATCCGGCGTCGCATGCACCGCCCCGGGCGGCCGTCGCCGGCGGCCCACAGGCGGGCAGGTGGCACTGGTTGACCTCGATGGTCACATGAAGCAGGCCGGGGACCTGCGCAAGCAGGGCCCGGTAGTGCGCCACCGGCCGTGGCGCGTGGGTGACCAGCGCGACGATGCACGCGAAGCCCCCCGGGCCGATCCGCCACAGGTGCAGATCGGCGATCTGGTTGTCCGCGTCCTGTTCGATGCGCGTGCGCACCGTGCGGGCGAGGTAGCCGTGGTCGTCGGCATCCAGCAGCACCGCGGCGCTGCGCCGCGCGAGCCCGAACGCCCAGGAGCCGACCAGCAGGCCCCCGACGATGCCCATCAGCGGGTCCAGGAAGGCCCAGCCCAGGGCCATCCCGAGGCCGAGCGCGAGCAGCGCGAGCACCGAGGTGGCCGCGTCGGCCAGGACATGCAGGTAGGCGGCGGCCAGGTTGTGGTCTGCATGGACGTGGCCGGGGTGGTCGTGGTCATCCCCACGGAGCAGCCAGGCGGAGATCAGGTTCACCGTGAGGCCCAGCACCGCGACCAAGAGCGCCTCGGCATAGCGGATCGGCAACGGGGCGACGAACCGGCTGGCGGACTCCACGAGCATCCACAGCGCCCCGGCGCCCAGCAGCAGCGCGCTGGACCAGCCCGCCAACGAGCCCACCTTGCCGGTACCGAACGAGAACCGCCGGTCGGACCGATGGCGACGGGCAAAGGCGTAGGCATAGGCGGCCACGCCGAGGGCCGCGGCATGGCTGCCCATGTGCCAGCCGTCGGCGAGCAGAGCCATCGAACCGGTGAACCAGCCCGCCGTCAGTTCGATCAGCATGGCGCCGAGGGTCAGCGCGACGACCCAGCGGGTGCGCCGCTCGGCGTGCCCCTCCCGCACGCTGCCAAAGTCGTGGTCGTGGGTCCACAGGGACAGGTCGTGAGTGTGCATCGGGGGCCGCGGCGACCTCGAGCTGGTGGTAGCAACCGGGCGCGGATCGCCCGCTGGCTGGGCATGTTATACCCGTCACACATGGGTTTTCGGACGCGATGCACGCCCCTCGCACCCGAACGCTGCGTTAACGACTCCTCGCCATAGTGGTGAATATGACTCGTCGTCGTGCCTTGCGCTCCGGTACGAGCGACGCACCTCGCTTCCCCGAAAACCCACGCGCAACGGGTATACCGGGTGCGCGGACCGGGCCGGTGCCGGTCGCCGGCCGCGCCACTGCTAGATGCGCAGCAGTTCGCGCCGGTAATGGCGCAGCTCGGCGATCGACTCGCGGATGTCCTGCAAGGCGGTATGGGCGTTTTCCTTACGAAACCCCTCGGCCACCTCCGGGGCCCAGCGCTGGGCCAGGATCTTGAGCGTGCTCACGTCCAGATTACGATAGTGGACGAAGGCCTCCAGCCGCGGCATGCCGCGGGCGAGAAAGCGGCGATCCTGGCAGATGCTGTTGCCGCACAGCGGCGACTTTCCCGCCATACACCAGCGTTCCAGGAACGCGATGGTCGCGCGCTCGGCCGCGCGCAGATCATAGGTGCTGGTGCGCACCCGCTCCAACAGGCCGGAGCCACCATGTTGATGCTGATTCCATTGATCCATCGCCGCCAGCACATGCTCCGGCTGATGGATGGCCAGCACCGGCCCCTCGGCCAGGATCTCGAGCTGCTGGTCGGTGACGATACTGGCGATCTCGATGATCTGGTCGCGCGACGGGTCGAGCCCGGTCATCTCCAGGTCGATCCAGATCAGATTCTCTTCTTTGGCCATTGGCATCCCCAGCGATGAACACGATGTTGCGCCCCGACGCGATGCACCCGTCGCATCGCCTGCTGTTAGACTGCCACACCAGCGCATTCCCGGAGGTCGCCATGTACCAGCCCAAGACCCGTCTTCGTCCCTGCCACCCAGTCACTGCCGGCCATCCCCGCCACCGGCCCCGCCATTGGCATCTGCTGGCCCTGGTCGTCACCCTCGCCCTACTGCTACCAGGGCTGGCCGGCGCCGACGACGCCAGTGCCCTCTACGAGCAGAACTGTGTCAGTTGCCACGGCAGCGAGGTGTTCACCCGCCCCGACCGGCGCGTGCAGTCGCTGGGCGGTCTTGCCAGCCAGGTGCGCATGTGCGAGCAGAATCTCGGCCTGCAATGGTTCGACGAGGACGTCCAGGCCGTGGTCGGATTGTTGAACCGCGAGTATTATCACTTCGACCAACCCGCCGCGGACTGATCCAGGCCGCGCCGGCGCCGGTTCCGGGTACGCGCTGCTCCATGCCGCGACGCCACCTTTCGGAACGGCAGCGCGAGCGCATCCGGCTGCTTCAGGAGCGCCGTCGCAATCGGCTGCAGGCGCATCTCGCGCAGACCAGCGCGGACCCTGACGACGACCCTATCGAGGCCCCGCCCCAACCCGGGCGCGTCATGGTTCGCCATGGCCGCGACCTCGCGGTGGAGGATGCCGCCGGTGGGCTGCAGCACTGCGTGTGCCGACGCAGCATCGGCGAGCCGGTCTGTGGCGATCAGGTGGTTTGGCAGGCCACTGGCAGCGACACTGGTGTGGTCACCGCGCTGTTGCCGCGCACGACGGTACTCAGCCGGCCCGACTATAGCGGCCGTGACAAGCCGTTGGCAGCCAACGTCAGCCTGCTAATCATCGTTGTCGCACCGCGCCCGGCGCCCAGTGGGTTTCTGGTGGATCAGTATCTGGTCAGCGCCGAACTGCTCGGGGTGCAGGCATTACTGCTATGCAACAAGATGGACCTGCTCGCGGGGGCCGAACACGCTGACTTCCTGGCCGGCTTCGACCACTACCAACAGATTGGCTATCCGCTGCTGGCCCTGAGCGTCCGCGCAGACCCGAGCGCGGCGGCCCTACGCCAGCGCTGCGCTAACGAGACCGCGATCCTGCTCGGCCAGTCCGGGGTCGGCAAATCGTCGCTGGTCAAGGCCCTGCTGCCGGACCAGGCGGTGCAGATCGGGCGGCTGTCGCAAGCGACCGGGCTCGGCCGGCATACCACCTCGGCGGCCACCTGCTACCGCCTGGATCGGGCCGGCTATCTGATCGATTCGCCCGGCGTGCGCAGCTTTCGCCTCGGCGCCATCGATCGGGCGACCCTGCAACGGGGATTTCGCGAGTTCCAACCCTATCTCGGTCGCTGCCGGTTTCGCGACTGCACCCATCGGAACGAGCCGGACTGTGCCCTGCAGGCGGCAGTCGCCGACGGGGCGATCGCACCGCTGCGGCTGGAGACCTTCCAGCAACTGGCGGCCGGCCTGGACACCGCCTACTGAGCCGCCCTCCCGGCGGCGCCCGGGGGGACGACATCCCGCGCGGCAAGACGCGGCAAGACTGGCCCCCGCGCGCCTAACCCGCCCTTGCAACCACAGTGACAGGGGAAGCACTTGGCCTACTGGCTGATGAAATCCGAACCCGATGCCTTCAGCATCGCCGATCTGGCGGCACGTCCCAATCGCACCGAACCCTGGGACGGGGTCCGCAATTATCAGGCCCGCAACCTGATGCGCGACGCGATGCAACCGGGCGATCCGGTGTTCTTCTATCACTCCAATTGCGCCGTGCCCGGCATCGTCGGCCTCGCCGAGGTCGCCAGCCCTGGCTATCCGGACCCCACCGCCTTCGATCCCGCGGCCAGGTACTTCGACCCCGCCAGCGACCCGCAGCGACCCCGCTGGTACCTGGTAGAGATTCGCTATGTGCGCCATCTACGGCGCCTCATCCCGCTGCATGAACTCAAGGCCTATGCCGATGGACCACTGGCCGACTTCCCCCTGGTGCGCCGCGGCAACCGACTCTCGGTGATGCCGGTCACCCCGACGCAGTGGGAATTGATCCTGGGCTTGGAGACATCCACCGCACCAGCCTAATTGGAAGCAGGTTGGGGAAGCAGGTTGGGGAAGCGGATTGATCAGGCGTCCTGCCCGACAGTCAGCAGGCAACCCGATCCCGCGTCACCGGGTTCCTCGATGTTCATTCAACGTTGGCGAACGGCCCGATGGTGACCCAGCGGGATGCACTGACTGCCTTGACAGTTCCCTGAACAGGGATATCAGCGGTGACCGGTCCGGCGGTCGGCCCCGCATGGGACCAGCGCCGGCAGCGCGGCCGGCCCTTCAGCCACCGAACAGCTTGCCCAACAGCCCGCGGCGCCGACCGCTGGCAACCGGCTGCGCCGCGGCGGCGGCGGCCTCACGCGTGCTCG
>REDK01000070.1 GCA_007693535.1 Chromatiaceae bacterium | reverse complement strand
GCCGATGTCGGCCAGCGCGCCGCGGCCGGGGCTGCCGCTGGCGCCGCCGCCGGGCTGATCCGCGGTGGCGTGCGCGCCAGCGAGCCGACCCCAGCCTTCCGCGTCTATGTGCAGCGCTGCCTGCGTGAGCGCGGTCACGAGGTCGTCGGCTGGAACTAATCCGCCGCGCTCAACTCGAGCGGAGATCGGCCGGGGGAGCGCTCGGTGCATCGGCGGCGGCATCGAACTCCGAGTCAGGGCCAGGAGCAAGGGCCGAATCGGTTGCCGGGCCAGCCCGGGAATCGGGATCGCCCCAGCCGCCGCCGCCCGGGGTCGCGATCGTTAGCCGATCGCCCGCCGCCAGTTGTAGGGCCGCTTTGCCAGCGATTGGGCGGCCATTGACCTGCTGCCAGCCCAGGGCACCGGGACCACCGCCGGCCAGGCCCCAGGGGGCATGCCGGCGGCGCTCGCCGATCAGGGTGGCCTGGGCGGGGGCCAGGCAGAGATATTCCCGCACCAGCCCGTCGCCGCCGCCGTGGCAACCCTGGCCGCCGGAGCCACGGCGCAGGGCATAGCGGGTGACGCGCAGCGGCAGGCCGGTCTCGATCACCTCGATCGGCGTGTTCAGGGTGTTGGTCATGTGGCACTGGACCCCGGACAGGCCGGGGCCGCGGGCACTGGCACCCATGCCGCCGCCGATGGTCTCGTAATAGTCCCAAGGCCGGCCCGCGTGCCAGCCACCCAGGGCCAGGTTGTTCATGCTGCCATGGCTGGCAGCCGGGATGCGCGCCGCCAGCCCCGGTACCTGGGCCAGGGCGCCGAGCACCACATCGACGATGCGCTGGCTGGTCTCGACGTTACCTGCCGCCACCGCGGCCGGCCGCTGGGCGTTGACCAGGGAACCTGGCGGGGCGCTGAGGCCGAGCGGCCGGAAGCTGCCGGCGCAGGCCGGGGTCTGCGCCGGCAGCAGGCAGCGGATGCAGTAGAACACCGCCGCCGCGGTCACCGCCAGCGGGCAATTGATGTTGCCCACCACCTGCGGCGCGGTGCCGCTGAAGTCGCAATGGATGCGGCCATCCTGCACCGTCAGTCGCAGCCGGATCGGGATGTCCCACTGTCCCTGGCCATCGTCGTCCATTTGATCCTCGAATAGGTAATCGCCATCCGGCAGCGCGCGCAAGGCGGCGCGGGCCAGGCGCTCCCCGTAGTTGTCGAGGGCCGCCAGCGCCTGCTGCCAGGTCGCGACTGCGGCAGCCAGGTCGTCCGGCGCTGTGCTGGAGACGGGTGCCGGGTCCACTGGCGCGCCGGGTGCTGCACCGGATGTCGCGGGCGACTGGCCCGCCCGCCCGCTGACCAGTCCCGCTGCCAGTTCTGTCACCCGCGCACGCCCGGCGCGATTGGCGGCGATCTGGGCGAGCAGGTCGCCGTGGGTGTGGTCGGGGTTGCGAGTGGCTCCAGTCATCGCCGCCAGGGCCGCCGCATCGATACGGTCGCCGCGCAGCAGGTGCTGCGGCGGAATGATCAAGCCCTCCTCGGCCAGGTCGCGGGAGATCGGCATCGAGCCCGGTGCCGCGGCCCCGATATCGGCATGATGGGCGCGGTTGACCACGAAGGCGATGCACTCACCGGCCAGAAACACCGGGGCGATCAGGGTCACGTCTGGCAAATGGGTGCCGCCCAGGAAGGGGTCGTTGAGGATCGCCATGTCCCCGTCCGCCCAGGGCAGCCGCGCCACCAGGTCGGCCATCGCATAGGCCATGCTGCCGAGATGGACCGGGATGTGGGCGGCCTGGGCGCTCAGCGTGCCGGCGGCGCTGAATACGGCGCAGGAGAAGTCCAGCCGGTCGCGGATATTCGGTGACAGGGCGGCGTTGCGCAGCACCGCGCCCATCTCATCGCAGCAGGCGGCGAGTCGGCTGGCGAACAGGCTCAGTTCGATGGCATCCATACAGGGCCTCGGGAGGCAGGAAGGCAGGAGTCCGGGGACAGGCGGAGCGCGCCGGCGACCCGCGGCCAACCAGCTCACCGCTCCGGCAGCAGCAGCCCGTATTTGGCGATCTTGCGGTCCAGGGCCGGGCGCGAGATGCCGAGGATGTCACAGGTCTGGCCCTTGTGGCCGCCGGTGTGGTCGAGGACGCGCTGGATGTGCTCGGCCTCGACCACGGCCAGCGGGCGCAGCGCGGGCGCGGCAGGGGCATCCGCGCCCGCCGCGGTCGGCAGCGCCAGCAGCTCCGGGGTGATGGCACCGTCGCGCGCATGCAGCGCGGCCCGGGTCAGGCAGTTCTCCAGTTCCCGCACGTTGCCCGGCCACCGATGGCGGCACAGCCGCTGCATGGCCGCCGCGGCCACCGCCGGCCGCATGATGCCGTACCGCTCGGCGATGCGCGCGAGCAGACCATCCACCAGCAGCGGGATGTCCTCGCTGCGCTCACGCAGCGGCGGCACCCGGATCTCCAGCACCCGCAGCCGGTACGCAAGGTCCTCGCGGAAGCGCCCGGCGGCCACCTCGGCACGCAGGTCGCGATTGGTCGCGGCCAGGATGCGGGCGCTTGCGGTCAGGCTCTCCTGCCCACCAACACGCTCGAACCGGCGCTCCTGCAGGGCGCGCAACAGCTTCGCCTGCAACGTCGGGGCCAGTTCGCCGACCTCGTCGAGGAACAGGGTGCCGCCAGCCGCCAGTTCCAGCTTGCCCAGCTTGCGCGCCTGCGCCCCGGTGAAGGCGCCGCGCTCGTGGCCGAACAGCTCGCTCTCCAGAAGGGTGTCGACGATGGCAGCGCAATTGACAGCGATGAACGAACCGCGCAAGCCGCTGTGCCGGTGCAGCAGGCGGGCCACCACCTCCTTGCCGGTGCCGGACTCGCCGCTGATCAGCACCGTCGCCCCGCCGCGGGCGCCGAGCGCGATCTCTTTGCTAACCGCCAGCATCGCCGCGCTGCGCCCGATCAGATCCCGCGTTGCCGCCGGCGGCGGCGGCGGCGGCGCAGCACGCGCGGCGGCCCGGGCCAGGCGCCGCGCGCCGAGCAACCGCTCTAGGCTTGCCTGCAGTTCCTCGGTACGCACCGGCTTGTGCACGAAATCGGCAGCCCCCTGACGAATCGCCTCGATGGCCAGTTCCAGATCATGGGCGCCGGTCATCATCACCAGGGTCAGCTCAGCGTCGGCAGCCAACAGGCGCGGCAACAGGGCGCTGCCCTGACCATCGGGCAACTGCTGATCGAGCAGCACGAGATCGAAGGCGCCGGCACCGGCGGCTGTGACCACGGCCTCGGCCTCGGCACAGGTCGCCGCCGCGGTCACGGCGAAGCCCTCGTCCTCGAAGTGCATGGTCAGCATCTGCTGCAGGGCCTGGTCGTCCTCGACCAGCAGCAAGCGAATCGGTGGATCAGTGATGGTCGTCATGCTGGTCGGGCTCGGCGCGGGCGGCGCCGGCGCGCCGTTGACCACGAACGATGTCACGAAACGTTTTAACGAAGCCTCGAATCTGGGTTGGCCGGCCTCTTAAAAATAACAGCAAAAACAAAAACTTCAAAGCTGGCACGGCAACTGCGGAAGGGGTGGCAACAGTCACCCCTTACCTGGAGATCAGCAATGACCACCCAACCGAGCCAGTCCGCCCAGATCCAGTTGCAACACCCGGCCGCTGCCGTGACCGGGCGCTATATCGGAGCGCAGACCGGGGCGCGGCCGCGGCCCAAGGCTGAGCAGGCCAACTTCACCGCCCTGGTCGAGGATCACAGCAAGGACCTGTTCCGCTACGCCTATCGCCTCTGCGGCAATCACCACACCGCCCAAGATCTGGTCCAGGACAGCCTGCTGCGGGCCTGGCGTTCGTTCGGCCAACTGCAGGACCCGGCGGCCAGCCGCGGCTGGCTCAAGACCATCGTACGCCGCGAGAACGCGCGCCGGTTCGAGCGCATCCAGCCGCAGGAGACCGAGCTGTCCGACCTGACCCTGGTCGCACCGGGCAAAGACTACGACACCTCCACCGAGGCCTTCGTGCTGCGGCAGGCGCTGCAGGATCTGGCCCCGGAATATCGCGAGCCGCTGCTGCTGCAGGTACTCCATGGCTGCTCGCAGCAGGAGATCGCCGAGCGCCTGGGGCTGACCTCGGCCGGTGTCGGCACCCGCCTGTTCCGCGCCCGCCAGAAGCTGCGCGGCGCCCTCGGGGAACTGGGCTGATGGACCCCGCTGGCGCACCGCGCCTGCTGCTGGTCGAGGACGATCTCCCGCTCGGACAGATGCTGTGCTGGGAGTTCGAGGAACGCGGCTATGTCGCCGCCGTTGCCGCCAGCGACGGCGAGGCCCGCCAGTTGGCGCTCGCCGGCGGCTTCCACTGTGCGCTGATCGACCTGCTGCTGCTGGACGGCAACGGCTACGAACTGGCCTGTCAGCTCCTGGCCCAGGACCCCGGATTGCGGGTGATTCTGTGCAGCGGCAGCCAGTGGCCGGGCCGCACGACTGACCTTGGGGCGCAGATCTTGGCCTTTCTGACCAAGCCAATCGACATCGACCTGGTCGACCGGTTGTTCCGGATCGCCGCAACACCGGGCGGTCCGGCCACGAACGACGCCGCCAGCCGCTGCGGCCGCGACTGAGGTACCTCCACCCAGGGCCGCGGGGGCAGCAGGCCAAACCCGCCGGCTCCCCGGCTGCGAGATCTCATCGGGATGCACGGTGGAGATGCGCACCTGCCGGGTGAATTCGTCCAGCTCGTGGCCGAGGAGTTCGGCGACACGCGGATTGGCCCCGAGGATGCGATCGGCGCGCGGATCGATCACTAGGATGGCGTCGTTGGAATGCCGGAAGATCTGCAGCAAGCGTTGGGCGCGCTCGGCGCTGTCCGGTGCGTGCGGGGGCGGTGGCGGCGTCACTGGCGGTTGGGGCCATTGGTGCGTCCTCCAGGGATGCCGACGCCAGCCGGATCGCGCGTGGGGCACAGCGCGGACCAGGCCGCTGAGGGGTCGCTCGAACGGGCGCTGAAAGAGAACCGGCCGACGCCGGGTCTTTACTGGCAGGCAAGCATCAACATCCTGATGGAGGACAACCCAATGAAGACGACGGCCGAGACCTACGACGAGCTGGCGCGGCTGGAGAGCGGTCCCAGCCGGCTGGGACCGCTCCTGACCAATTGGTGGGAACACCTGGCCGCCGCGGCCCACTGGCTGCCACGCCTCGCCTTTGCCGGCGTGTTCCTCTTTCACGGAGTCGGCAAGTTCCCCGACCTCGCCGGCTTTGCGGGGATGATGGGGCTGCCGGTCCCGGTGGCCCTGCTGGTGGCGCTGGCCGAGATGGCCGGCGGCCTCGGGATCCTGGCCGGCCCGCTGCTGCGCCGCGACTGGATCACCCGCCTCGGCGGCCTAGCCACGGTGCCGGTGATGATCGGTGCCATTGGGATGGTCCACTTGGGGCAATGGAGCTTTGTTGCCAGTGACACCCACCCCATGGGCGGTATGGAATTCCAGGTGCTGCTGCTGGCCCTCGGCCTATGGTACCTGCTGGTGGGCAACGGCGCCGATCGGCCCGGGCGCGCCTGAACCGGCGCGCCAGGGAGACCGCGCGCCGAAGACAGGCCGCCATGCGACAACGCACGGCGGGCGGGCCCGGGCGGACCGGGACCGCATCGCAACGGGCGGCAGCGCAGTCGGGCGCTGCCGCCCGTTGCATTTGATCATCCGACGCGCGCCCCGCGCTCGCTGTTACAGGAGCTGCGCTGGCATGCCTTCCTGGAACTGCAGCCGCGGACGTATGATAGTTGCAACCCGATGGCGCATCGCCTTGACCGCCGCCGCGATCGATGGCCACTGTCCCAACCCGCAACCCGCATTGTCGCAGATGCCCGAGCCGCCAGCCCCCTGCGTACCACCAGCCCCGGCCGCACGCCTCCGCCTGCGCGCTGCGCTCGACCTGCTCGCGGCCTTGCGGGTGTTGCTCAGCGGCTACCGCATCGGCGCGCTGCCGCAAGTGCTCGACCTGCAACGCCTAGACGCCGACAATCTGCAGCTGGTCACCGAGACCCTCGGCAACGGCGAGGTCAGCGCCCGCATTGCCGGCAGCGAGCCGGCCAGCATCAGCGAGACCCGCCTGGCCGGGGTCTGGCGGGTGCGCCAGCAGGATCCGGCCGGCACCCTGGTGCGCGATGTGCTCGAAGTGGCCGATATCCCGGGGCTGATCCGCTTCGGCGCCTTCGACGATGCCCGCGACCGCCTGCCGCTGCCATCGGCGCTGCCGCCCGGTATCATGAATGCCCCCGGCGTCCTGGCCGAATTGGATGCCAACCTGGCCGCCCGCGCCGGCGGTGAGACCGCGGTGCATATCGTCAATCTCGGGCTGCTCCCACTGAGCGCCGCCGATCATGCCTTCCTGCGCGAGCAGCTCGGTGGCGGGCGGGTCTGGCTCGTTGCCGGCGGTTATGGCCGCTGCGAGATGCGCGCCACCGCCCTGCGCCCGGTCTGGTGGGTGCAGCATTTCAATTCCGAGGGGCGGCTGCTCCTCGACAGCCTAGAGGTGACCACCTGCCCGGTCGCCGCCCTGGCCACCCAGGAGGACATCGACGACAGTGGCGAACGCCTGCACGAGCTGCTGGAGACCTGGGGCTGAGCGGCCCGCTCGGCGCCCGCCTGTCGCAGGGTTCACGGCGCTGGCCCCCGACCCAGCCGCCAGCGGCCACCGGCGATGATGACCGAGGTCCTGCGCATCGATCCCGCCCGCATCGATGCGGCGGCGATCGCTGCCGCTGGTGCCCGGCTGCGGGCCGGCGCGCTGGTGGCCTTTCCCACCGAGACCGTCTATGGCGTCGGCGCCAACGCGCTGGATGCAGCCGCGGTGGCGCGCATCTTTGCCGCCAAGCAGCGCGCGCTGAACGATCCGATCATCGTGCACCTGGCAGCACTGCCCCAGCTCGAGACCGTCGCCACTGATATCCCGGCGCTGGCCTATACCCTGGCCGAGCGCTTCTGGCCGGGACCGTTGACGCTGATCCTGCAGCGTCATCCACGGGTACCGGCCAATGTCTCCAGCGGCCTGCTGACCCTGGCGGTGCGCATGCCCGCGCATCCGGTCGCCCAGGCCCTGCTGACGGCGGCAGAGGTGCCAGTGGCCGCGCCCAGCGCCAACCTGTTCACCCGTCCCAGCGCCACTGCGGGCGGACATGTGCTGGCCGATCTGGACGGCCGGATCGATCTGCTGATCGACGGTGGACCCGCCAGCATCGGCCTCGAATCGACGGTGCTGGACCTGACTGGCGCGGTACCAACCCTCCTGCGCCCCGGCGGGTTGCCCGTGGAGACCCTGCAGGCGCTGCTGCCGCAGGTGCAGGTCCGCCCCGGCTATTTGGCCAGCACGCAGGCGGCGGCCGCGCCCGGGATGCTACTCAAGCATTATTCGCCACGGGCACAGCTCTTGCTGTTCGACGGGACGGACTGGCAGGCGGTCACCGCGCACATGCAGGCCGAGGCGCGGCGCCTGCTGGCCGCCGGCCGGCGCGTCGGGATCATGGCCAGCACCGAGCAGGCGCCGCTGCTGGGTGCGCCGGGCCTGCTGGTACAGACCCTGGGCGGGCAGGCCGATCTGGCCGCCGTCGGCAGCCGGCTGTTCGACCTGATGCGCCAGTTGGATCAGGCCGGGGTGGAGGTGATCCTGGTCGCCGCACCGCCGGCCGCTGGCCTGGGGCTGGCGATCCGCGACCGCCTGTACCGGGCCGCCGCGGGACGGGTGATCGAGGTGGGCGATGGCGAGCGCTGCTGACGGGATCACCAGCATGGACCCCAGGGACGCCAAGGCCCCCAGGGACTATAGCGCCCGGACCAGGGACCGAAATCGGGGCCACACCAGGTCCGCGCCCAGGGATCGGCGGGCCAGTCCCGCACCGGCAGCGGCGGTGCCCAGTCTTGGCGCTGGTCCACCGCCACTACCGGGTGGTGATAGGGGAACTCGCCGATGGCCTCGGTGCGGACCGCGGTGATCCGCCCCAGCACCGTCAGCAGTTGCCCGGACGGCAAGGCGGCCGGGTCCACGAAACCCGGGATGACGGCGATGAAGCGCCCCTCCCCAGCCGCCGTGGCACGGGGCTGCCCACCCTGGCCCAGCGGGCGTGCCAGCAGGGTCACCTCGGTCGTGCGCGGGCGGTTGTGCACCGTCAGCACCGAGCCCCCCCAGCGCACCCGCGCCCCGATCGCGGCCTCCGCATCGCGTTGCACCGCGGCCACCGTCGGCGCCTCCGGCAGCGGCGTGCGGATACCCTGGGGGACCTGAATGGCACAACCGGGGAGCCCGGTCGTCAGCCCAATGGCTAGCAGAGCGGTCAGCAGGTGGGACAGACAGGCGGTCATCGGTCCGAGCCGGCGCGCACTGCTGGACCCGCAGATCGGGTGCTGAGTCGGGGCGGGGCGCATACAATCCCTCCAGGTAAGCAGATCGAGTATGAAGGCGATTTCTGTCAACTTTCATACCATCTGACTGGTCTTGACGCCCGCCTTCGGCGTCGCACTGGCGATTACAGCGCTTGCGATGCTCCCGCCAGCCCTCCTTGAAGGTAAATGGGAGGTGAAGGGAAGGCGAAGGGAAGGCAAACGGCAATCCTGCGTCATCTGGCATAACGGTCTCCGGCAATCGCCTAAGACCGTGGCGCGTCGGCGGTGTGCCCGGCCAGCGGTGGCACCATTGTGCCGATCGTCGGCCTGGCGCGGGCGGGCGCCTGCCGAGACCAGCAACATCCCGAGGGTCCAGGCGGCCGCGTCGTTAAGTTCGGTGTCGATGATCGGCCAGGATGGCCAATCAATCAGATTTTCCCAGGGTCACGGACCCCGGCACCGATGGCATTATCGGCGCCAGCAACAATTGCCCGTGGCCTCCCGACGCCGCCCTAGCCAGGCGGCATCGCCGTTCTCCACCAACCTCCGCCATCATCATGACCCCGTTGACCCATCTGCAGCGCCTCGAATCCGAGGCCATCCATGTCATGCGCGAGGTGGTGGCCGAGGCCGAACACCCGGTCATGCTCTATTCCGTCGGCAAGGATTCTGCGGTCATGCTGCACTTGGCCAAGAAGGCGTTCTGGCCGGCACCGCCGCCGTTTCCGTTGTTGCACGTGGACACCACCTGGAAGTTCCAAGCCATGTACGCGCTGCGCGAGAAGGCAGCCCGCGAGGCGGGCATGGAACTGATTGTCCACCGCAATCCAGAGGCGCTGGCACTGGGCATCAACCCCTTCGATCACGGTCCGGTGCATACCGACATGTGGAAGACCGAAGGGCTCAAGCAGGCCCTCGACCAGCACGGCTTCGATTGTGCCTTCGGCGGTGCCCGTCGCGATGAGGAAAAGAGCCGGGCCAAGGAGCGGGTGTTCTCCTTTCGCGCCGCTAATCACCGGTGGGACCCGAAAAACCAGCGCCCGGAGCTGTGGCGGCTGTATAACGCGCGCAAGGCGCGGGGCGAGAGCATCCGGGTGTTTCCACTCTCCAACTGGACCGAACTCGATATCTGGCAGTACATCCATCTGGAAGGGATCGAGATCGTCCCACTGTATTACAGCGCCTCGCGCCCGACCGTAATCCGCGACGGGCTGATCCTGATGGTGGATGACGACCGCTTTCCACTGCAACCGGGCGAAGCGGTCCGCGAGCGCTCCATCCGCTTCCGCACCCTCGGTTGCTACCCCCTGACCGGGGCGGTCGAGAGCACTGCCAGCACCCTGCCCGAGATCATCCAGGAGATGCTGCTCACCACCACCTCCGAACGCCAGGGGCGCGCCATCGATCACGATCAGGCAGCCAGCATGGAAAAGAAGAAGCAAGAGGGTTATTTCTGATGCGTGTCGAGCATTATCGCGGTGATGCCCTGATCGCCGAGGACATCGATGCCTATCTGGAACGGCATCGTCACAAGACCCTGCTGCGCTTCATCACCTGCGGCAGCGTGGACGACGGCAAATCGACCCTGATCGGGCGCCTGCTCTACGACAGCAAACTGATCTTCGAGGATCAGCTCGCGGCGCTGGAGGCAGACTCCAAACGGGTCGGTACCCAGGGGCAGGAGATGGATTTCGCGCTGCTGCTGGACGGGCTGGCGGCCGAGCGCGAACAGGGCATTACGATCGACGTCGCCTATCGCTTTTTCGCGACCGATGCCCGCAAGTTCATCGTCGCCGACACCCCCGGCCATGAGCAGTACACCCGCAACATGGTCACCGGCGCCTCCACCGCCGAGCTGGCGGTCATCCTGATCGATGCCCGCAAGGGGGTGCTGACCCAGACCCGTCGGCACAGCTATCTGGCCCATCTCGTCGGCATCCGCCATCTCCTGCTTGCGGTCAACAAGATGGACCTGGTGGACTACGATCAGGGGCGCTTCGATACGATCGTCGCGGACTATGCCGACTGCGCCCGCACGATCGGCATCGAGGCCTTCGTCGCAATCCCAATCTCCGGACTCAAGGGTGACAACATCACCAGTCACAGCAGCGCGATGCCCTGGTATAACGGGCCGACCCTGCTGGAGCACCTGGAGACGGTCCCGGTCGATCAGAACCGATTGCAAGCGGCACCGTTGCGGATGCCGGTGCAATGGGTGAACCGCCCGCATCTGGATTTCCGCGGCTTTGCCGGGCTGATCGTCAGTGGCCGGGCCCGCGTGGGCGACCCGGTCCAGGTGCTGCCCGGCGGCGCCGCATCCCGGATCGCGCGCATCGTTGCCTGGGGCGGCGACCGCGCCGAGGCCGGCACCGGGGAATCGGTCACGCTGACCCTGGCCGATGAGATCGACTGCTCGCGCGGCCAGATCATCTGCGCCGCCGACCAGCCGTTGGAGGTAGCCGATCAATTCGAGGCCACTATCGTCTGGATGGCCACGGAGTCGATGCTCGCCGGACGCGCCTACATGCTGAAGATCGGGAGCCAACAGACCACCGCGACGGTCACCACGGAAAAGTATCAGATCAACGTCAACAGCATGGCGCGGGAGCCGGGCCGGGCCTTAGGGCTCAATGGGATCGCCGTCTGCAATCTCGCCTCCAGCCGGCCGCTGGCATTCGCCCCCTATAGCGAGAACCCGGACCTCGGCGGCTTCATCCTGATCGACCGCCTCAGCAATACCACGGTGGGTGCCGGGATGATCCATTTCGCCCTGCGCCGTAGCCACAACCTGCATTGGCAGACCATCGAGGTGGACCGCGCCGCGCATGCCGCGTTGAAGCAGCAGCAGCCGCGGCTGGTGTGGTTCACCGGCCGACCGGGGGCCGGTAAGTCCACCATCGCCAATCTGGTCGAAAAGCGCCTGCACGCCCTGGGCCGTCATACCTTCCTACTCGACGGCGACAATCTGCGCCAGGGCCTTAACCGCGATCTCGGCTTTACCGATGCCGACCGGGTGGAGAACATCCGCCGCGCAGGCGAGGTCGCGCGCCTGCTGACCGATGCCGGCCTAATCGTGTTGGCGGCATTCATTTCGCCATTTCGCAACGAGCGGCGGATGGTACGCGAGCGGTTCCCGGCCGGGGAGTTCATCGAGGTGTTTATCGACACGCCGCTGGAGATCGCCGAGCAGCGCGACACCAAGGGCCTCTATGCCCAGGCACGGCGAGGGGAGTTGCCTAACCTCACCGGGATCGACAGCCCCTACGAGCCACCGCTGACCCCGGAGATCCACATCGACGGCACCACCTGCAGCGCCGAGGCGGCAGCCGGGATCGTCGTCGATTGGCTGACCACACCGCGCTGAACAATTGAGTGCCGACCTTGGCGTGTTGCCGCGCTACATGCTGCTGCGGCCACCCACCGCGTTACGCCTCCCCGCCATGGTGGCAGCGAAGCCTCGTCGGCACACTGATCGCCGTTGACGAGCCGATTCAGGGCAAGATCTGGATCGGCGTACCATCGCGGACCAGGCGCCAGACCTCGTCCATCTCTTCATTGGTGACCGCGATGCAGCCATTGGTCCAGTCGCGGCCGTCATATTCGGCACGGGCCAGGCGCTCGGAAGTCAGCCAGTTGGGGCGCCCGTGGATCATGATCATGCCGCCGGGACTGACCCCCAGCGCGCGGGCCACGGCGCGGTCCATCTCGTTGGGGTAGGAGATATGAATGCTGCGGTGGAAATTACTGTTGGGATTGCGCCAGTCGAGGATGTAGTGGCCCTCCGGCGTGCGCTGATCACCCTCTTGCACCTTGTGGCCGATCGGATTCTGGCCGAGGGAGATGCGGTATTCGCGGTAGACCTCGTTGTCTCTGATCAATTGCATTTTACGCTGGCCCTTCCTGACCAGCACCCGATCGACCGCCGTCACCTCCGGGGTCGGTATCGGCCGCGAGGCGCAACCGCCCAGTTGCACCAGCAGAACCGGCAGGATCACCAGCAAGACTAGCAGCAACTTGGTTCGAGCGGACGGGTGGCGGGTCCAGGGCCACACCCGGACCGGGCCTACGCCGGGCAGCAGGTGACGGATCGAGGATCGGGGCATGCCGGGCAGCGACGGAGGACGGGGCAGGGCGAGATGCAGGACTGGGATCATCGGAAACCATCCACGGGACGAGACAGAACGCAAGCACTCTATTTTATCTCAGCAGGGACCAACCTCTCCTGTATTCAGTGTTAAGGTTATTCGGAATATCGACGGGTTGCAGCGGATATCTCGACGCTGCGCCAAGAGCGCCCGCGCGCGCAGCGGGCCGCCGCCGCGCTGTCGCGCTTGGCCTGCACGCTCCAGCCAGCGCTTCAGATTAGCATTCCCGATCATCCCCACTAGCAGCGCGCGTGCCGGTGCCGCGCGCCCAATCCTCCGGAAGCATCATGGCCAGACCGCGCAAACCCCTGCCAGCACCGGTACGGGTTCGAATCGAGTCCCTGAGTCACGACGGACGCGGGCTCGCCCATGTAGACGGCAAGGCCCTGTTCGTCCACGGGGCACTGCCCGGGGAACTGGTCCTGGTGCACTACCAGAGGCTGCAGCGCCGCTACGACGAAGGCTGCGTCGCGGAGGTCATCGAGCCGGCAGCGCACCGGGTCGCACCGCGCTGCACCCATTTCGGGGTCTGCGGCGGCTGTGCCCTGCAACACCTGGATGCCGCGGCCCAGATTGGATTCAAGCAGGCCACATTGGGCGAGGTGCTGCGGCGGATCGGCCGAGTCACCCCGGAACGCTGGCTGCCTCCCCTGGCCGCTGCCCCCTGGGGCTACCGGCGCAAGGCCCGCCTCGGGGTGCGCTGGGTGGCGAAGAAGGGTCGGGTCCTGGTTGGGTTTCGCGAACGCGGATCGGCCTTCATCGCTGACCTGCAGCGCTGCGAGGTGCTGCATCCCAGCATCGGCGAGCGCCTCCCGGCACTGGCCCGCCTGATCGAGGGACTGAGCATCCGCGCCCAGGTGCCGCAGATCGAAGTGGCCCAGGGCGACGGGCCGGTGGTCCTGCTGTTCCGGGTGCTGACGCCACCGACCCCGGCCGATTGCGACCGGTTGTTGTCCTTCGCCGCCGAAACCGGTCTGCATTGCTATCTGCAGGAGGGCGGGGCCGAGAGTGTGCGGCCCCTGCCCGGGCAGGCCGTGGCCCTGCGCTACAGCCTACCCCAACAGCAGGTGCAGATCGATTTCGAACCGGGCGACTTCACCCAGGTCAACCTGGCCATGAACCGGCTCATGCTCGGGCGCGCCCTGGATCTGCTCGCCCCCCAGCCCGACGAGCGTGTGCTCGACCTGTTTTGCGGCCTGGGCAATTTCACCCTGCCCATCGCCAGGCGCGCGGGCAATGTACTCGGCATCGAGGGCGATGCCGGCCTGGTCGCCCGTGCCCGCGCGAATGCCGCCGGCAATGCCATCGGCAATGTGCGCTTCGAGGTCGGCGACCTATACGGCGATCAGGTTCAGGCTGCCTGGTGCCGGGAGACCTTCCACAAGGCCCTGATCGACCCGCCCCGCAGCGGCGCCTGGGAGGTGCTGGAGCCGCTGGCGGCGACCGGCATCCGGCGCCTGGTCTATGTCTCCTGCTATCCGTCAACGCTGGCACGCGACGCCGAGCGCCTCGTCAAGGGCCTGGGTTTCCGCTTCGTAGCCGCCGGCGCCATGGACATGTTCCCCCACACCGCCCACCTGGAAGCCATGGCCTTGTTCGAGCGGGCCTGAGTCGCCCGGAGCAGGCCGAACAGCAGTAACCAGCCGATCAGGTAGTCCGGCCCCATCGATCATCGCGAGCCTGTCCCCGGGCAATCCTCCGGGTGCCCGGTCGACCCGGCTGAAATCGCGATAAATCCTGTTCTCACGATACGAAAGCTGCGTGCTAGGCTAGCGTGGTCAAGACCTGCCGGAGGCCGCACCCATGTTCGACGACATCCCAGCCGGCTCGCGCATCCAGGTCATCGACCGCGCCGCGGCCCTGCTCGACGCCATTGCCCGTTATCCTGCCCCGGTTAGCCTGAAGGTTCTGGGTGCCGAGACCGGGCTGCACCCCTCCACCGCCCACCGCATCCTCGGGGCGCTGATCCATAACCACTTAGTAGAAAAAGATAATGCCGGGCGCTATCGGTTGGGCCTACGCCTGTTACAACTCGGTGTGCGTTTGCACGGCGACGTGGACATGCGCGCCATCGCCCGCCCAGTGATGGAGGAACTGCACACGCGCATGGGCGAGACGGTGAACCTGACCATCCGCGACGGCGACGAAGTGGTCTACATCGATACCCTGAGCCCAGACCCTGGCACCTGCTGCTGGCAACTGATCGGCTCGCGCGCACCGCTGCACGTCACCGCGGTGGGTAAGCTGATGCTCGCCGCCGGCGGCGAGGACTGCATCCGCGCTTACGCGCGGCGGACCAATCTGCCGGCCTACACCCGTAACAGCATCACCGCATTGCCGCGGTTGATCGCTGCCTGCCAGGCTGCCCTGGCGCAGGGCTTTGCGTTGGACGAGGCCGAGGCCGAGGCCGGGGCAGGCTGCATCGGCGTGCTGCTCCACGACAGCACCGGCAAGGTGGCCGGGGGGCTCTCGATCTCGGCACCGTTGACGCGCCGGCGGCTGGAATGGGCCGAGGATCTGGTGGCGGCCGGACGCTGTATCTCGGCGCAACTGGGCTGGCAGGCGCGCAACGCGGCCTGAGCGCTTATGAAAAAACTGCCAACCGACTGCGGACGCGCCCTCGACACGACCGGCGATTGTTTCACAGCCTGTGAACCGACCGATGATCTGCAGAGCCACGGCCGGACCCTACCATGCTGGTTACCAGCGGGGAACCGGGGCGCTCTCTATCGGCCTTAAGGGAGGCATGATCCGGGCCTGCGTGCCTTTGCACCGCCAGATTGCGGTCCTCGGCATGACAGGTTGCGGCCTCGAGCCATGGCCTGACCGGCCAGCGATCAGTCCCGCAAGCTCGCCTTTTGTAGACCCTTCATGCACAATGCCCGGCGGTCTTGGCCGCGCAGCGCGCGTCTGGACCGTGCAAGACCTGTCCACTCCACGCTCTGAAGGAGACGTCAGAATGTCCGATAAGCCGATGAATAAGAGCCGTCGTGACGCTGTGAAGGTCATGGTTGGCGGCCTCGCCGCGGTGCCGCTGATGAACCTCATCGGGATCGCCCGCGCGCAGGCCGACGAACTGCCACATGTCGATCCGGCCACCGATCCCACTGCTCAGGCCCTCAAGTACAATCATGAGGCAACCGAGGCAGATCGCGCTGGCGCTGCCCGTCCGGGCCTGCCGCCGGAGGAGCAGTTCTGCAAGAACTGCCAGTTCGTGCTGGCGGAGGAAGGCGAATGGCGCCCGTGCAGCCTGTTCCCCGGCAAGGCCGTCCATGAGACTGGCTGGTGCGCGTCCTGGACCCTGAAGGCTGGCTGAGCACAGGCAGGCGACCACGGCCGTCCGGTCCGCGGCGCGGGGCCACCGACGCCCCGCCCGCGACCGGCGGTGAGCCGCTCTGAGGCTGCTCCTTATCTCGCCGTGGCCGTAACCCCGTCATTGCTTGACCGCGGCCCCGGTTCTGCAATCCGCATGCTCGAATAGTCGATTGCGACCGGTCGGCAGCCCGACCGCTCGACTCGAAATGTCCGGCGCCACTGCAGCGCGTTCCCGCGGCCAGCCACTCTAGTACCGCCGATGCCGCCATCTCCGGGCGGCCGCGACTGGCCGCTGACTCAACCGCCCGAACCGACTAGCCAGCGTCGACACCGCGCTCGGCCACTCAAGTGCCGACCGCGATGGCTGCCATCCCCCGGCATCCCCCGGCGGCGGCTGCCGGAGTTCGCGGTTTCGCCGACTGCCCCCAGACTTGACGACGCACCTGGAGTAGTATCGAACCATGCGTCTCGCCCTCAGCAATCCCCAACCAGCCCTGCTGCGCGCCACCGCCTGGGCCCTGATCGGCGCGATCTACGCGCCGCTGTTCCTGACCCTCGATGCCCTGCTCAGCCAGCCGTTGGGCGAGCATTCGGTGGCCGCCGCCGCGATGGTGGCCGGGGCCGTCGGTGCCGCCTTCTATGGCGCCCGCCATGCAGCGCTGGCCGCCAGCGTGGTCGGCGTCGTCGCCGCCAGCTTCGTGCTGCTAGCCTTGGATGGCGATCGCGCCTTCTGGATAGCGGCGCTGCTGGCCGCTGGACTCGGGGTCCTGACCGGCTTAGCGGTGGATTTCCCGTCGCGCTGCACTGACAACGTGCTGGCCAAGGTCAGTACTGGAGCGGTCACCGGCGCCCTCTGCGGCGGCCTGCTCGGCCTGATCGCCGAGGGATTTCAGGTGGCCCTCACGGTGCCGATGGTGGTCGCCTTCCTGGTCTCGGTGAACGGCATCCTGTACATCTCCGGGGTGCGGCCGATGGCGCGCCTCACGCGGCAGATCCCGGCTCGCTTCTGCGCCATCACCGAGGGCGTGATGATCGCCGTGATCGGGGTGGTGGTCGCCGGCAACGTCTGGATCTTCGCCGGCATCCTGATGGCTGACGGCCAGTCCGATCGCCTCGTGGCGGCAGTGGCCGATTCCGCCGACCTGATGCCCATCGCCGTGGCCGCCGGCGTTCTGGCTGGGGGCGTCACCGGCGCCCTCCTCGAGCTGTTCGAATTTCCTTGGATCGACGACCTGTAGGAACGCCTGGCCCGCACCGCACTCCCTGTGGTGGCACCCCATGCAACCCAGCGTTGGCAGAATCCCCCGATGCCCGGCACCAAAGAATCCCGCCGTAAGAGTCGCCGGCCCTGGCTCGACCGACATCTGAGCGACCCCTATGTGCAGCAAGCACAACGCGACGGCTATCGCTCACGTGCCGCCTACAAGTTGCTGGAGATCGACCGCAAAGATCGGCTGCTGCGCCGGGGCCAGCGGGTAGTCGACCTGGGCGCGGCCCCGGGTGGCTGGTCGCAGGTCGCGCACGACCTGGTCGGCCCGGCTGGCCAGGTGATCGCGATGGACCTACTGCCAATGGACCCGATTCCCGGGGTCGACTTTCTACAGGGCGATTTTCGCGAGGCTGACGACTACGCACGCTTGCAACAATTGTTGGGTGGCGCGCTGGCCCATCTTGTGCTTTCCGACATGGCCCCAAACCTTTCCGGCATGCAGGCGGTAGACCAACCCCGGATGAGCAATCTGGTGGAACTGGCCGCCGAGTTCGCGGATCTGGTACTGCAACCGGGCGGCGCCCTGCTGGTCAAAGCCTTCCACGGCGAAGGCTTTGATGGCGTACTGAAACGGCTCCGCACCGGCTATGCCGCCGTGGCAGTGCGCAAGCCCGCAGCATCGCGGCCGGAAAGCCGTGAGGTCTATCTGGTGGCGAAAGGTCGCCGAACCAGTTAAGGTCAGTGCCGTCTTTATGATCCGTTCCCTTAGCTTGCGATGACCCCGGAAGACCCGCCGGGCGTCGCCGATACGAGGTCAATGCCGTGAACGACATGGCGAAAAATCTGATTCTGTGGGTGGTCATCGCGATTGTGCTGATGTCCGTGTTCAATAACTTTACGGCCACGCAATCCAGCCCGCGGACCCTGTCGTATTCCGAATTCATCGACCAGGTCCGCGCGGGTCAGGTGAAGGAAGTCACCGTGCAGGGGCGGACGATCGACGGGGTCAAGGTCGGTGGCGAGCGCTTCGCCACCTTCAGCCCCGGCGACGACGGCATGGTGGGCGATCTACTGAACAATAATGTCGAGATCAAGGCGGCACCGCCCGAGAAGCCCTCGGTGCTGATGTCAATCCTGATCAACTGGTTCCCGTTATTCATCCTGATCGGCCTGTGGATCTTTTTCATGCGCCAGATGCAGGGTGGAGCGGGCGGTCGCGGCGCCATGTCCTTCGCCAAGAGTCGGGCACGGATGCTGAGCGAAGATCAGGTCAAGGTCACCTTTGCCGATGTGGCCGGCTGCGAGGAAGCGAAGGACGAGGTGGTCGAGGTGGTTGACTTCCTACGTGATCCATCCAAGTTCCAAAAGCTTGGCGGCAAGATCCCGAAGGGGGTGCTAATGGTCGGACCACCGGGTACCGGCAAGACCCTACTTGCCCGCGCCATTGCCGGCGAGGCCAAAGTGCCATTCTTCACCATTTCCGGATCGGACTTCGTAGAGATGTTTGTTGGCGTCGGTGCCTCGCGCGTGCGTGATATGTTCGAGCAGGCCAAGAAGCACGCCCCCTGTATCGTCTTCATCGATGAGATCGATGCGGTCGGCCGCCATCGCGGCGCCGGCCTCGGCGGTGGTCATGACGAGCGCGAGCAAACGCTGAACCAGCTCCTAGTCGAGATGGACGGCTTCGAGGGCAACGAAGGCGTGATCGTGATCGCGGCCACCAACCGGCCGGACGTGCTGGATCCGGCCCTGCTGCGACCCGGGCGGTTCGACCGTCAAGTGGTCGTCCCCCTGCCGGACGTCCGGGGCCGCGAGCAAATCCTGAAGGTTCACATGCGGAAGGTGCCCACCGCCGAAGATGTGACCCCGTCGGTGATCGCCCGTGGTTGCCCCGGCTTCTCCGGTGCCGACCTCGCCAACCTGGTGAACGAGGCGGCCCTGTTCGCAGCTCGCGCCAACAAGCGCCTGGTCGATATGGAAGACCTGGAGAAAGCCAAGGACAAGATCATGATGGGCACCGAGCGCCGCTCCATGGTGATGTCCGACGAGGAGAAGCGCCTGACTGCCTATCACGAGTCCGGGCATGCCATCGTCGGACGCCTGGTGCCGCAGCATGACCCAGTGCATAAGGTGAGCATCATCCCACGCGGGCGTGCGCTTGGTGTCACCCTGTTCCTGCCCGAGGACGACCGCTTCAGCTACAGCCGGCAGCGACTTGAGAGCCAGATCTCCAGCCTATTCGGCGGTCGCGTCGCCGAAGAACTGATCTTCGGCGCCGATATGGTCACCACGGGGGCGTCCAATGACATCCAGCGCGCCACCGACATCGCCCGCAACATGGTCACCAAGTGGGGTCTGTCCGACAAGCTCGGCCCCCTCACTTACAGCGAAGACGAGCAGGAGGTTTTCCTCGGCCATTCTGTGACCCAGCACAAGTCGGTCTCGGACGAGACCTCGCACCTGATCGACAAGGAGGTGCGCACCTTTATCGACCGTAACTATGTGCGGGCGCGGGAGATCTTGACTGAAAACCTGGACAGGCTCCATGCGATGGCCGAAGCCCTAATCAAGTACGAGACCATCGACGCCGAGCAGATCAACGACATCATGTCCGGGCGAATCCCACGCCCACCCAAGGACTGGGGCAGCGAGGCCCCGCCACGCCGACCCGGCGGCAGTGCCGAAGCCCCAGCGTCGGATGGCGTCGGCAAGCCGGCCGCCGGACCCATCGGCGGGCCCGCCGAGGAGCACTGAGCAGACGGCGCGCCCCGCCCCGGCGCGCCCCCCCCCCAAGTGCAGACCCCAATTAACCACGAATTAGGGGGGGG
>REDK01000105.1 GCA_007693535.1 Chromatiaceae bacterium | reverse complement strand
GCCCTGGCGCCGCACGCGCCGCGGACCGCGTACCCACCGGCGGCGGCGCCGGTAGCGGCTCAGCCGGCACGCTCATCGGTCCCCCTGGTCGGTGGCGGTGCAGCAGCCGGCGCGGCCCCGGTCGCCCGGCCCGCGCGATCCGCGTCGAAACACCCCGGATGCAGCAAGGCCGCCAGCGCCTCGACCCCCGCGACCCGGAACTGCGAGCCCGAGGTGACCCAGGCACCGCGCAAGGCATGGACGCGGCGCGCACGGATGGCCGGGACCTGCTGCCAAGCCGGGTCCGCCAGCAGCGGTGCGGCCAGGTCCTCGCCCGACCCGGACCAGTCGCCCATGACGATCACCTGCGGCTGCAGGGCGATCGCCAATTCCGGCGTGATCCGGCGATGGCCGGTGATGCCGGTCTCGCGGATGACATTGAAGCCGCCGGCGGCCTGGATCATCTCATCGGTGAGGCTGCCCGGACCGCCGGTGGAGCCGTCTAAGCCGTAGTAGAGCACGCGCGGGCGTGGCTCCCCAGCGACCCGTGCGGCCACTGCGGCCAGGCGTGCCTGCATGCGCGCGATGACCGCCCGCGCGGCCTCCTCGGCACCGAGGATACGGCCCAGGGTCTGCAGATTGGCGGCCACCTCGGCAAAGCTGTCGAAGGCCGCGAAGCGGGCCACCGCTACCCCGGCGCGCAAGAGCTGGCGCACCGCAATGGCATCGCTGTGGGTAGAAACCAGGACCAGGTCTGGCTCCAACGCTAGCAATTCCTCGACGCGCGCCCGTACCCGCGGGATGGCTGTCGGATAATGCCCGGCCACGTTGGAGATCCCGGCGTCATCGACCAGATAGGTCACCGCGGCCACCCGCTTCGCCGGTACCAGGTCCGCCAACATCTCGTCGCCGGCCAGGATCGCCGAGACGATCCGCCGCGGCGGTGCCGCCAGCCGATGCGTGCGCCCGATCGGATCGATCAGCAGCCGCGGGAAACCACGGTCGGCGCCGGCATCCCCGGTCGCATCCGCAGTGGCGGCTGGGCCCCCGGGGGCGAGCGCCACGACTTGCGTCCCGCCCAAGCGACCACCGGCCACGAACGCGGCGTGGGGCGGATGCAACAGCGCCACCACCAGGCTCAGCGCCGCCGCCAGCCCCAGCAGCAGAACCAGCAGGGTACTGCCGCCCTCCCCGCGCCGGCAGCCCGCCGCCGGCGGCGACCGCCCGCGACCAGCGCCGCGCCCCGGCTGGCCGCCGCTCATGTACCGAAGGCCCAGTCCAAACCCACCACCCAGTAGCGCCCCGGGGCCTGGCAGCCCTTGCCGTCCTCGGTCTCGGTATCGAGCAGATTTCCGACCCGGCCGAACAGGGTCAGTTGCGAGAACAGTTGCAGGCGGCCGAACCGGTCCAGCCGATGATAGCCGCCCTTCTGGATGTCTGAGTTCCAGCGCAGACGCGGATCGCTGTCATACAGACTGCCCCCCGCCGACCAACGTGCGCGCTGATGCAACAGCCCGAGGTTGGCGGTCTTGCGGGCGATCTGCACGGTGCGGAAGCGCACCCCGTCCTGCTCGCTCCAGGCATCGGTATCGGTGTAATCGGCGGTGACCTGCCACTGTTCGTTCGGTTGCCAATCCAGCGTGACCTCTGCCCCCGTGGTAATGGCTTGGTCGCGATTGGCGTTGGTCTTGCGGGTCCAGCCTAACCGCAGTCGCTGCTGTAGGGTGGGGGTCAAAGCATGCTCGGCCCGCTGCGAGGGGATGTATTGCTCATGACGGTTGAACTGGTCAGGATCGGTCAACTGAAATGCCCACCAAGGCGTCGCCAGGGAGTGGCGATCGTAGGATTCCAGCAGTTCTGGCATAGTTGAACGCGGTATCCATGTCAATGAAGGCAGCCTCGACGAACACGCGGTCGTTGATGGCATCGTTGAATTGTAGTTGTGGACTCAGGTTCGTAAAACCTTGGTACCGATGGCCCCCCACTGTCCACGGCGACGGCATTGAGGGATGACCACCAGGAAATGGCTACTGCCGAACCCGCGCAGCTTGGGATAGTTGAACTGTCCCGGCCCCCGGTCTGTTTGAACTGCACGCCGGGCAAGGCTCGCAGTACCTCGGTCGTATCGGTGACATTGCGGGTGCGAATGTCCTGCTCGGTGACAATGCTGACGGCATCGGTGACCAGCGCCAGCGGACGCTCGATCTTGGTGGCGGTGACCTGCAGCGCGTCCAGCTCCAAGGCAGCTGCCCCAGCGGCCGGGCGACTCGCAAGCGGTGTCAGGCCAAGCGCGCAGGCCAGCAGCGGCCGCAGGGCCGGGGCATGCGGTGACGCCCCGCCGTGCGACTTAGGGCGCAGACATGATAACGACATCGGCGCCGCCGGTGCCGGCGGTTTGCCAAAAGAGACTGCCGCCGCTTGTTGGTGCGGCGACTGGATTCGGTCGGACATAGCAGACCCCGTAGTGCTCTATCGTTGAGAAGGCACGGCGTCTACTGCGGCACCCGCTGCTGGCGAAGGGCCAGTGACATGGGCACGTCGGAGCCGGTAACCGATCTGGTCCATCGGCGATTGGGGGACCAGATCGAACACCAAGGCGATGGCGAACCGCGATCGCCCCGCCGCTGTTCGAGACAGCGGCATGGTTGATACCGGCTGCAAGCTGGGTCACGCTGGCCGGACCGGCCGGCGCAATCGAACACGGGTTTTGCTGCAGCAACGCAGTCAGGGCATCGCTGCAACGGAAACCCGCACCCCCAGCACACCCCGACTGGCGGTCAAGCGACGCATCCCGATGGCAGGTCTCCTGGCTCACGGGTCGTCATCCTGCGCCCGGCCTTCCCAGCGCCACCGTGACCAGGTCACGCGGGCGCCAGTGGCATCATGATCCTAGAAACGGCAGTTGAACGCTTCGTGCATCACGCAAGTGATTGACTGGTCTTGAATTCTGCGCTCACCTCGGCATCACCTTTCGGGTGCAGGTCGCGACGGCCCCCAGGGCACGCCCCTCACCCTGTTCCCTTGTGATCCCCTCGCGGGGGACCATCGAGGTGTAACACTATAACAAGAACGACCCGAACAAAAATGGCCAGAACAACCACAGCCGGCGCAACTACAGCCGGGTAGCGTCAGCCCTCGGCGGGTTCCGTGCTGAATGTCGGCCCGGCACGGCCGGGCAATCGGCGTCTACTGAGTCACTTGGCTACCGACCGCCATCTGCACCACGAAGCGGCCGTGACCTACCTCGACATGACGCCGGTGCTGATCATCGTCGCCGCCGGCTTCATGGCGCTGCGCTATGTCAGCCGCGGGTTCGGGATGCAGGAGTTCCTGGTCCTGGCCGGCGTCGGCACCAGCCTCTTCTATCTGCTCCTGTACTTCGGGCCGGCGGCGGTGCGCGCCGCGCGGATCGAGGTCGCGACGCTGCGCGACCAGGCCGCGGTGCTCGGGACGGTCGGCGAGGTCGTGCTGATCGGCAGCGCCCAGGCCGAGGGCGTGCGCCCACAGCCGCCGACCCTCGAGGTGACCGGCGACCGGCTGACCTTCGTCTATGCCGACCCGGCCCAGCTCGACGCGCTCGCAGGCCGCAGCCTGGCGCAGGTCGACCTGGTCCTGCAGGTCCGTCACGCCCCGGGCGCGACCCTGCCGGCACTCGACGCGCCGGACCCAGGCACCGCCGTCGTGCCGGCGCGCCTCGAGCGCTGGCTGCCGTGAGCCGCTGGCCGCGCCTGCTGCCGCGCCATCAGCGCCTCGCCGCCTTCTGGTGCCTCGCCGGACTCGGCATCGCGCTGCCCTGGCTGCTCGGCGACCAGGGTTGGTTCGGCTTTCACCCGTCGCGCGAGTGCCGGGTGCTCCACATCAGCGACGGCGACACCCTGCGCGCGAGCTGCCGCGGCGAGACGGTGCGCATCCGGCTGTACTGCATCGATGCCCCCGAGCTGGATCAGCGCCCCTGGGGCGAGGCCTCACGCGACCACCTGCGCCGGCTCACGCCACCAACCGTCCGCGTTGTCGAGCACGACCGCGACCGCTACGGGCGCCTGATCGGCGAGCTGTTCGACGGCGACACGAGCCTCAACCTAGCCCTGGTCGCGGCTGGGTGGGCCGCCGTCTATCCGCAATACTGCCAGGCGCCGCGTTACTATGCCGCCGAACGCGAGGCACGAAGGGCCGGGCTCGGGATCTGGTCGGAGGAGGGGGACTGGCAGCGGCCGTGGGTGCATCGGCGGAGGTAGGGGGTGGGTGCGGCGCGGTGGCCGTCGGACGGCGTGATAGGATCGGATGTGGATGAGGTGGGTGGCGGCAAGCGGCCACTTGCGGTCACTGCCTCATCCGACCTGAGCGTCCGGAAAACGCGCGTAGCGGACGCTCGCAGTCTCGCCCCGGTTCGGCCGGTCAAGATACTGACTCGTCTGTCGCGTTCGCCACGCGAACGTCCGCTACAGCGCGGTCA
>REDK01000010.1 GCA_007693535.1 Chromatiaceae bacterium | reverse complement strand
TTACCGCTCCCCACGGGCAGCGGCCAGGCAGGGAGGTTTTTTCACAGCCTCTCAGTCGAGCAACCCGAGCCGTTCGCCGCGCTAAAGCAACATCTTGGCCGATAACGTCTCCCCGCTCGTCCGAGCGCGCGGGGTGCGCCGCGCATCGCCTCCAGCCGGTCGCGCACCGGACCGACTCCGGCCGCACCCGCCTCAATCGAAGGCCAGGCGATAGCGTCGCAGCCAGTCCTCGAACAGCGGCACCCGCAGTTGCCAGCGCCCGTCGGCGGCCAGGATGTAGCCGTGCTCGGCGAGTCGCAGCCGCGCCCGGATCAGCGCCGGGTCGGCATCCGGGTCCTGCCCGGCCAGGAGCGCCTCGATGCAGTCGCGGCAGGCCGGCGCGCGGCAGAAATCGTTCCAGAACCGCTCCATCGGCGCGGTCTCCTTGTCGATGCCGCGCGCCAGCGCCGCGTCGAGATCGGCCATGGTCATCGCCTGGCGGCCGTCGCGGTTGGCGATATCGACCAGCTCCTTGCAAAGCCGTTGCAACAGCGCCGGATGGCCGCGGGTCAGCCGCCACAGCCGTGCCGGCACCTCGGGCGGATAGCGCAGCGACGGCACCGGTTTGGTGATCAGCGCCAACGCACTGGGCTGGTCGAGATAATCCACCCGCAACCGCACAGCCTGCACGAAGTAGTGCGCCCAGTCGGGGTCGCGCAGGTCCGAGAACGGCGCCGCGCCGGCAAACAGCAGGCAGACCTGGGCCTGCCGCTGCGTGAAGGCCCGGATCGCCGCCAGCAGCCGGGCGCCGCGGGCTGGTTCCTCGGCCAAATACTTGTGCAGCTCCTCGTACTCGTCGAAGGCCAGGATCAGCCGACGCCCGCAACGCCTCGCCGCGTCGGCCAGCCAGGGCTCCAGTTCGACCCAGCCCGCGAGCCAGTCCGCGGGCGCGCGCCAGTCATCGGGCGGGGCGTTGATCGCCGCGGCGACGCGGCGGCGCAGGTCCGTGAGCCAGGTCGGCACCGAGATCACCGTGCCCGCCTGCAGATCCTGATGGACCACCCGAAAGCCCGGCCCGAGCAGGTCCGGCAGGAAGTTCAGCAGGCTGGTCTTGCCGACCCGGCGCTGACCCTGAAGCAGCAACAGCGGCAACTCGCGCGGTGTCAGCAGCACGCGGGCGAGTTCCTCCTGCAGGTCCTGGCGACCGAGGAAGAGTTCGGCGTCCGGGCCGGGTCGCAGTGAATCACCGGGGCGATAGACATTGGCCGTGATCGGCTCCAGTCGGCGCGCCTGGTCCTCCAGCCTGGTCAGCTCCTTCGCGGCCTCGGCGCGCCAGAGATCGATCGCGTCCAGATAGTGCCGCGCCCACCGCGGCGGTTCGGCCAGCGTCCGCTGGCGAAAGGCATCCAACCGGCGGATGAACTCGCCCTGGGCATCGCGGTGCAGGCCGGGCTGGGTCCGGTGCCGCGCGGCGGTCAGTTGTTCACGCAGCGCGGCCAGGTCCGCAAGCCAGTCGTCGGATGGCCGCCAGCGGGGCGCGTCGGCGACCAGCCGCGGCGCGCGCAGGGCCAGCGGTTCCAGCGGCTGCATCGCCCATTGGCCGGCCGCGACCGCGTGCAGCACCTCGGCCGCCAGGGTGCGCTGCCACGGGCGGTGCTCCAGCAGGAAGTCCGCGAAGGCGGTGCCGGTCGCCGGGTCCTGCCGCGCCTCGTTGGTGAGCCGGCGGCGGGCACCCCAGAACGGCAGCCACACGCCGGCATCGCGCAGGTAGGGGTTGTGGCGCAGATCCAGCCGCACCAGCGCGGCGAGCGCCTCGGGGAGATAGAACGGCAGGCGGAGGGCGCCAATCCAGTAGCCCACCACAAGGCCTGTCGCCGACCATGCGGAGACCCATGCCAGGCCCACCGCCAGGCCACCCACTGGCAGGCTTGCGACCAGGCCCCACCGCAGATCAATTAATCGGCTTAACCGGCCCAGCGGCAGGACTAAAGGTAGGCCGGTTGCCAAGCCGAATGGCAGCATCATTGCAAGGCCGACTGCCAGGCCCTCTGCCGGGCCTAATTCCCGCGCCCATGTCATGCGCCCTCCCCAGTCCCATTCCAGCGCGCTCCCGATGCGCAATTCTGGACTCCGGACCCAGCCGAATATCCAACCGACTGCCAGGGCAAATACCAGTGCGGTTGACACGCTCAACGCGAGCCCCGCTGTCTCACCCTTTCGACCCTGGGGCACTCTCCCAATGAGCGCGACTGGGGCAGATAATAACAGGGCAGATGCCATACCTAACGCGACGCCCCACCAGCTCAACGCGATCAGCCCGATCATCCGGCCCAGGACATCCTGGTGCTGCCAGAAGACCGCCGTCCATTCCGCTCGGAACTGGTCCGGGAACCGCAGCGGCAGTTCGAGACCGACGCGAAACCACAGCCCGAGCAGCCACGGGATCGTGGCGAGCAGCATGATCCAGGGCATCGCCCGCAGGTAGAGCAGCAACCCCCGGCCGCGGCCGATGCGCCGGCTGAACGCCTCCAGCCCAGGCCACTCGAAGAATGCCCACCAGATCAGCGCTCGCCCGGTGCGCGGCTCGGCCGGCAACGCGAACGGGTTGCGCTCGGGCCCTGTCATCGCTCAGCCTTTGTTGCCGCCACCGGGCCGCAGCACCGCCTTGATCGAATCGGCGATCCCCTGCCAGGGCAGCCGGTCGAGCCCGGCGCTGCGCCAGGAGGTGATCGTCATATCGCGCAGCCGCAGCAGGGCGCGCGGCGTCAGTGTCCGCCGCTCGCGGCGCAGCTCCCGTTGCCAGCGATCCAGCCGCTGCGGCAGCGGCAGGTCGGCGTCGACCCCGTCGCCGATGCGCTTGAGCGCCAGTTCCAGGAACCGCACCGGTTGGCCATCACGCAGCACCGCCTGCGCCAACTGCGCTTGCCCGGCCGCATCCAGCGGCGGGGCATGGCGGGTAATCTCCAGCCTGACCTCGGCGTGCATCAGTGCCGGCAGATCCTCGCGGATCAGGTCCAGCGTCGAGGTGGTGCGCACCCGGCCCGACAGCAGCAGCGGCCGGTGCTCGATCCGCCGCGCGGAGACGCAGACGAGCCCGAGGCCGCGGTTGCGCAGCGCGTTCAGGGCATCGAGGAAACCATCGTCATAGCCCGGGTCCAGGTCCGGGTTGGCAAGCAGGGCATCGAAATGATCGAGCAGCAGCACGCCGCTGACGGCCTCGCGTTCCAGCCGGTCGCACAGGTCGCCGAAGCTGGCCGGGGCGGTGCCCGCGAGCCCGCTCTGGCGCCAGAGGTCTTGGGTCAGCCCGGCGAGGCTCGCGCGATAGCGCTTGAGGTTGGCGACCAACCGCGGCCCCCGCGCCTGGCCGGTCGCGGCGAGCCACTGCAGGTCCGCGAGCAGCCGGGTGGCACCCTGGCCCGCCACGGCGATCAGGTTGACCGCGGCACCGCGATCGAGGTCTTGGCTGAGGCGGGCGGTGAAGGATGGCCGCAGGCACTGGGCGCAGTCCGCGCCGCGGTCCTGTGCGAGGGCGTGTGCCGCGGGGCCGGTGTCGCCATGGTCCAACGCGCGGGTCGGCGCGGTCGGAGCCATCGCGCTGCTGGCCGATGGTGCTGGCTCGGGACGGGGGTCTGGCATCGGCTCGCCCTCGGTCTGGTCTCACATGGGTTGGTCAGCCGCGCTGGGCCGGAGCAACCAGACAAGCCGGGGCATTCTATCCGGTACGGGACGCAAGGTTGACGATTCGATGCCGGATGTATCGGGGCTCTCTAGCGGTGGCGCGCGCCGACGCGGCGCGTCGTCGGCAGGCTGGGCAAGGGCCTCGCGGATCGCGCGTCCGAATAGGGTGCACGTGTCGTCGTTCGAACCGCCGCGGGCGCTGACCCTCTGTGGCCCCTCCGACACTTGGTCGCAGCGGTTCGGCCCGCACGAAGCGGCCCTTGGCCGCGGCCGCCAGCACGAGCCGTGCGCGCAGTTCGAGGATTTGACCGTCATCCAGGTGCAGCGCGCCGCCGACCTCCAACCAGTCCTGCCGCGGCGCGACCCGGGTGCGCGGTTGCCCGACCTGTGCCTCGGCGCCGAGCGCAATGCGCCTGCCGCGCGGCCTTGCGCTCATCGGTCAGCCGGCGGGTGCAGCGCACGGCGCGGCCATCGATCTTGTTCAACAGCGGTCACTGCTCAACAGCATGGCCAGCGCGGCATCGCGGCCCTGGAGCAGCCGCGCCGGGCCGGCATCGGTCAGCGCGGTGACACGCTCGTCGATGCCATCGAGCAACTCGCGCACCGCCGCCGGCAACGTGCCCGCCAGCGCGGTTCAGATCGTGCATCGAACGGGCGTCAACTGCGTTCACGTCCATCGGTATCGCCGACCGCCATGAGGGAACTGGCATTAGGACGCCAGCCCCGGGTAACCGGGTCACCTTAGGGCGGAGACCGCAGCCCCCTGCGCGGTTGAAGCACCGCCGGCCAACCCCGACCT
>REDK01000068.1 GCA_007693535.1 Chromatiaceae bacterium | reverse complement strand
CGGCGCGCAGCCGCGCCGCGCGGGCGGTGGCCGCCGGGTCCTGCCAGTCGGCCACCGCCTCGACCACAGCGATGGCACCGGGGCGGTTATTGCAGATCAGCAACCGGTCGCAGCCGGCCTGCAGGGCGGCCAGTGCGCGCCCGGCGAAATCGCCGCCAGCGGCCGCGGCGGCCATGTCGAGGTCATCGCTGAAGATGGCCCCGTCGAAGCCCAGGCGGCCGCGCAGCAGCTTGCGCAACCACGCCGGGGAGAAGCCGGCCGGGCGCTCATCCACCGCCGCATAGACCACGTGGGCCGGCATCAGCGCCTCGATGCCGTGGGCGATGAGCCGTCGAAACGGCAGCAGGTCATTGGCCTCGATCGTGGCCAGCGGGCGCGCATCGCGCGGCAGCTCCAGGTGCGAGTCGGCGCGCACCGCGCCATGGCCGGGAAAATGTTTGCCGCAAGCGGCCATGCCGGCGGCGTGCATGCCGTCCACCCAGGCCGTGGCCAGGGTCGCCACCGCCTCCGGGGTGGTGGCGAAGGCGCGATCGCCGATCACCGCGCTGCGGCCGCATTCCACGTCCAACACCGGCGCAAAGCTCAGGTCCACGCCCACGGCCAGCAATTCCGAGGCCATCAGCCAGCCGACCGCGCGCGCGCCAGCCACCGCCGCTGCTGGATCGCAGGCGAACCAGTCGCCGAAGCGGGCTGCCGGCGGCAGCCGCATGAAGCCATTGCGGAAGCGCTGCACACGGCCCCCTTCCTGATCCACCGTGATCAGCAGCGGCGGCTGGCGCAGGGCATGGACGGCCGCGGTCAGCGCGGCCAACTGGGCCGGGTCGCTGAAATTGCGGCTGAACAGAACCAGACCGCCCACCGCCGGATGGCGGAGCAGATCACGGTCCTCGGCGCTCAGGTTGGTCCCGGCGATGTCGATCAGCACGGGTCCGGAGGCGATGGTGGGGACAGACATGGGGTGTGGGCGATCAGCAGCGGGGACGCGGGGTGGGCAAGGCCCAGCAACAGTCGATTTCACCACAGGTCCCGGTCGCTGTCGCGGCGGTCCTGGCAGGCGCGGTCTCAGCCCTTGGCCAGGCGCACGTCCAGGCGGTCGCGCAGGCGGTCGCCGAGCAGGTTGATCGCCAGGACCACCAGCATCAGGGTTAGCCCCGGCGCCAGCACCAGGTGCGGGGCGACCAGCATGTAGGCGACGCCGTCGCGGATCATGCTGCCCCAGGAGGCGGCCGGCGGCTGGACCCCCAGGCCCAGGAACGACAGCCCGGCCTCGGCGATGATGGTCGCGGCGATGCCGAAGGTGGCTTCGACTAGCAACGGTGCCAGCGCCAGCGGCAGCAGATGGCGCCACAGGATGCGTGCCTGGCCGACGCCGAGCGCGCGCGCCGCCAGCACATGGTCGCGCGAGCGCAGCGACAGGACCTGGGCGCGGGCGAGACGGGCATAGCCGACCCAGCCGACCGCTCCCAGGGCAAAGATGACGTTGAACAGCCCGGGGCCGAGCAGGCCGGCCAGGGCAATGGCCAGCAGGATGCCGGGAAAGGCCAGGAACACATCGACGATACGCACGATGAGCAGGTCCACCCAACCACCGGCCAGGGCCGCGGTGCCTCCGATCAAACTGCCGACCAGGGCCGAGAGCAGCACCACCCCCACCCCCACGAACAGGGAAGTCTGCGCCCCCACTAGCAGGCGGTCGAGGACCGGGCGCCCGAGGTCATCGGTGCCGAGCAGGTGAGCGGCCCCGGGCGCAGCCAGGATGCGCGGCAGATCGATGCGATTGGGCTCCAGCCCCAGCCAGGGCGCCAGCAGCGCCGCGCTGGCCCAGAGCAGCAGGATCAGGACAGGAAGCAGGCGCAGCATGAGGGGATAACAGCGGGGACGGCAGGGACAGCGGAGAGCGGCAAGGCTATCAGAGCGCCGCCGGTCGCGCAGCGGTGCCCTGCCGGCAGTGCGCCGGCACGAGGCTGGCGAGGGGATCACGAACGGCTCCTGCCCGGCCTTCGCTCCCAACCGGCTTCCAACCAGCCGCCCGGCATCGGCCCGAGGGCAACCCGGGAGCAGGCCGCGGGCAGACGGTCGCGCACGCCCTCACCAGCCACGTTCCAGCAGAGGTGCGAGGAAGACCCCGGTCTGCGAGGTGGGGCAGGCCGCGATCGCCGCCGGCGGGCCGCTGACGATGATCTCGCCGCCACGGTCGCCGCCCTCCGGACCCAGATCGACGATCCAGTCGGCGGTCTTGATGACATCCAGGTTGTGCTCGATGACGATGACGGTATTGCCAGCCTCGCACAACCGCTGCAGCACCTCCAGCAGGTGCTTGATATCGTGGATGTGCAGCCCGGTGGTGGGTTCATCCAGGATATAGAGGGTGCGACCGGTATCGCGCCGGGCCAGCTCCCGGCTCAGCTTGACGCGCTGCGCCTCGCCGCCGGAGAGGGTCACTGCATTCTGGCCCAGCCGCAGATAACCCAGGCCGACGTCGAGCAGGGTATCGAGCTTGCGCCGCAAGGCCTGCACCGGGGCGAAGAAGACCGCCGCATCCTCGACGGTGAGATCGAGCACCTCGGCAATGGTCCGACCTTTGTAGCGGATCTCCAGGGTCTCGCGATTATATCGGCGCCCCTGGCAGACCTCGCATAGCACATAGACATCGGGCAAGAAGTGCATCTCGACGCGAATGAGACCATCGCCCTTACAGGCCTCGCAGCGTCCACCCTTGACATTGAAGCTGAAGCGCCCGGGCCCATACCCGCGGGCACGCGCCTCGGGGACATTGGCAAACAGGTCGCGAATGAGATTGAACAGGCCGGTATAGGTGGCCGGATTGGAGCGTGGGGTGCGCCCGACCGGGCTCTGGTCGATCGCCACCACCTTGTCGAAATGCTCCAGCCCGAGCAGCCCCCGATGCGCGGCGGCGCGGGCATTGGCACCATTCAGGCGCGCGGCGGCGAGCGGATACAGGGTATCGTTGATCAGCGTGGACTTGCCGGAGCCGGAGACGCCGGTGATGACGCAGAAGCGCCCGATCGGCAGGGCCACTTCAATGTCCTTGAGGTTATTGCCGCTGGCCCCCTGGATCTGCAGCCAGGCGGCTTCCCCGGCGACCGGACGCGGGCACGGCACCGGGATGCGCCGACGCCCGGACAGGTATTGTCCGGTCAATGAATCCGGATGCGCAGCGATCGCCGCGGCCGGTCCGGCAGCGACCACGGTCCCGCCATGCACGCCCGCCCCGGGACCGAGGTCGACCACATGGTCGGCGCGGCGGATCGCCTCCTCGTCGTGCTCGACGACGATGACGCTGTTGCCGGCATCGCGCAACTGGGTCAGCGTGGCTAGCAGCCGGGCATTGTCGCGCTGATGCAGGCCGATGCTCGGCTCGTCCAGGATATACATGACGCCGACCAACCCGGCGCCGATCTGACTGGCCAGCCGGATGCGCTGCGCCTCGCCGCCGGATAGGGTCTCGGCCGGGCGTGCCAGGGTCAGATAATCGAGCCCCACATCCACTAGAAAACGCAAGCGGGCCGCCACCTCGCGCAACACCCGGGCGCCGATCTCGGCGCGGTTGCCGGTCAAGCCGCCGCTGGCGATCAGGCCCTCGCTCCACGCCAGCGCCCCGCCAACCGGCAATTGGGTCAGCGCCGGCAGGGACTGCCCAGCAACCCGGACCTGCTGAGCGGCCGCGTTGAGCCGGGTTCCGTCGCAGGCCGGACATGGCCGGTTGCCCAGGTAGCGGGCCAGTTCCTCGCGCACCGCGGCCGAATCGGTTTCGCGATAGCGCCGCGCCAGGTTGTTCAGGATGCCCTCGAAGGGCCGCACCTTGCCGCTCCCGCGTTCGTGTGGCAGCCTCAAGCGCAGCCGTTCCGCGCCAGTGCCATCCAGCAGGACCGCACGCACCGCCTCGGGCAATTCGCACCAGGGGGTCTCGACAGCAAAGCCCAGGTGCTCGGCCAGGGCCTCGATAACCTGAAAATAATACTGATTGCGCCGATCCCAGCCGCGGATAGCGCCATTGGCCAGCCCGCGCTCCGGGTGTGCCACCACCAGGTCGGGATCGAAGAACTGTTCGACCCCCAGGCCATCGCAGACCGGGCAGGCCCCGGCCGGGTTATTGAACGAGAACAGCCGTGGTTCCAGTTCCGGGATGCTGTAGCCGCAGACCGGACAGGCGAACACCGCCGAGAAGGTCAGCGCCGCTGCACGACCTGCATCATTTGCATCCGTTGACGCATCCATCGGCAGCACCTGGATCACCCCGCCGGCCAGTGCGAGTGCAGTCTCGATCGACTCCGCCAGGCGCGCAGCCAGGTCCGGACGGACCCGGAAGCGATCGACCACCACGGCGATCTCATGCTTGCGCTTGGGGTCCAGGGTGGGAGGCTGGTCGAGATCCACCACCACCCCATCCACCCGCGCCCGCACGAAGCCCTGGGCATTGAGTTCCGCAAACAGGTGCTGATAATCGCCCTTGCGGTCGCGCACCACCGGGGCAAGCAGCATCAGGCGCTCGCCGGCGGGGCAGGCAAGCAATTGATCGACCATCTGGCTGACGGTCTGGGCGATCAGCGGGGCCTGATGTTCCGGGCAATGGGGAATGCCGACGCGGGCGAATAGCAGGCGCAGATAATCGTAGATCTCGGTGATGGTGCCGACGGTGGAGCGGGGATTATGGGAGGTGGTCCTCTGTTCGATCGCGATAGCCGGCGACAGGCCCTCGATCTGATCCACGTCCGGCTTATCCATCATCGACAGAAACTGCCGCGCATAGGCCGACAGCGACTCCACGTAGCGGCGCTGGCCCTCGGCATAGAGGGTATCGAAGGCCAGCGATGACTTGCCGGACCCGGACAGGCCGGTCAACACCACTAGCTGGTTGCGTGGCAGATCGAGATCGAGGTTCTTGAGGTTATGCGTGCGGGCGCCGCGGATGCGGATCTGGTCCATGGGATCGAGACAGGTAGGTGAAGACCGCGACGGGGGCGGCCCGGGGAGACGCCATTATCGGGGATCGGGGGCCGTTCTATGCTCGGCGGGCGAGTGCGGATCAAGAGGCCGGGGCTCGGGTGGACGGATCAGCGGAGCGGCTCTGCGCCGAAGATGACCGCACCAGGTACCCAGGCTATTGCAGAGCGGTGCCCCGCGGTACCCCAGGTGGCGTCATCATCACCCGAGCATTCCAGCACGATCTTCAGGCACTCCGGTGCCAGCGTGGTCATCGCCTCGCGCACTAGCTGGCCAAGCTCGGCCGCGGTCGCAGGTGCTTGCGCGGCTGCCCCGGGCACGCCAGCAGCGCGCACCCGCCGCGGCAGCGCGCGGCCCCACCATGGCCAGCAGGAGCAGTACCGCCAGGGCGACGTTAAGGCAAACAACCGTGGGACCAGCGCCGCCCGGGCGTTCCTTAGGGGGCGCAAGGCGCGATACCGACGCTGACGCCGGCGGGCACGGCCAGGTCGGGCCAGGGGACCAGGCATCTGCGGGGGACTGATGGTCATGCAAACCAAGGATTCAGATGACATCGAATCGGGGTGTCACAGGGCCAACTATAGTACGATCCCCATGGTTATACGATGATCGGAGTTGAAGCTCCGCGGGCCGGGTGCGGTGGTCCCGCGGGGCGCGCCGAGGGCCCAGCCTGGACGGCCAGCCGCCGGCCATCAAGGTCACACGCCGGTCACAGCTTTACAACCACACCGACACAGACCATCGTTACAATCAAGGGTTGATCCTGGCCAAATCGAGGGGTGTCATGCCAGCAAGCGCGTTCGCTCTGCCCGTCAAACGCGGTGACCGATTGTTCGTCGAACTGGCGGCGGGACCCGCGGCGGTGCGCGAGTCTCAGGCACTGCGCTACCGCGTCTTTGGCGAGGAGTTGGGCGCCAAGCTCAAAGGCGGCGACAGTGGCCTCGACAGCGACGAGTTCGACGACTATTGCCAGCACATGCTGGTGCGCGAGACTGGGCGCGGCCGCGTGGTCGGCTGCACCCGCCTGCTCACCGGCGAGGGCGCGCGCCAGCTCGGGCGCTTCTATTCCGAGAGCGAGTTCGATCTGGGCGCTGTCGCGCATCTGCCCGGGCGCCTGCTGGAACTCGGCCGCACCTGTATCTCCGCGGAATACCGCCACGGCTCGGCCATCGCCGTGCTCTGGTCTGGCGTCGCTGGCTACATCCACCTGCACGGCATCGATTACCTGTTTGGCTGCGCCAGCGTCCCTCTGGGCGAGAACGACTGGCAAGCGGCGGCGATCATGAACCGGCTGCGCCGCCAGGCCTTGGCACCGGCGGCGCTGCGGGTCCAGCCGCGGGCGCCCTTACTGACATCCCGACTGCCCGACGGGGTGCCCGACCAAGTCCTCGATGCCCCGTTGCCGGCCCTGCTCAAGGCCTACATCCGGTTAGGCGCCCGCGCCTGCGGCGAGCCCTGCCGGGATCCGGACTTCGCGGTCGCCGACGTGCTGATGTTGCTGGATGTCAACCAGCTCAATCCGAGTTATGCCCGACATTTCATGGAGCGGCTGGAGACCACCTGAGACCAATCCTGTCGTCCCGCGGCCGGACCGCGGCGACGGCTGACCGGCGCCAGCTGACACCGGGGCCAACCGCCAACGTATCGCTCGGCGTATCCTCCTGAAATCCCTCGGGCAGCACAGGATCGCCGCTGCGGCCTGGCACACCATCCTGACCGGCCTAATCCTACACGGCATGCCGCCGGACTGGGCAACGACCCACCTACACGCATCCTCCGTTTCATCGGCCGCCGACCCCCTATTATCGACCGCGCCGCCCTCGGCAGGCCCGGCCAACGCCCCCATCTTCTACCTGCTGCAACGTCCGTCGAGCCGCTCGACCCCAACCCATGAGCCTCCCCCGCGCCATCTGGCGGAGCGCCCGGATCAGTGAGCACCTGCTGACCGGCACCCTAATCACTGCCCTGGTGGCGCTGCTGCGCCGGCTCGGCCTTGCCTGCCGCTGGTACCCGCGCGCCACCCGCTGGTGGCACGGCCGCCTGTGCCGGGCACTGGGCCTGCGCATCGCGGTCCATGGCCAGTATCAACCCGGCACCCTGTTAGTGGCCAATCATGTCTCCTGGCTCGACATCCCCGTGCTTGGCGCACAGGGGCAGCTCGCCTTCCTGTCCAAGGCCGAGATCCGCACCTGGCCGCTGGTGGGCTGGTTGGCCAGCATGAGTGGCACGCTCTTTATCGAGCGCGGCGCCCATCAGGCCGGCGACCTGGCCGCCCGGATCGCTGCCCGGGTAGGCAGTGGTAGTTCCGTGCTGGTATTCCCGGAGGGCACCACCAGCGACGGTCAGGCCCTGCGCCGGTTCCATCCGCGACTATTCGCCGCCGCCCAGCAGCCCGGCATCCGCGTCCAGCCAGTGGCGGTCCGCTACGGAAGCAACCAGGCTCCCGACTCCATCGCCCCGTTCGTCGGCGACGACAACCTGCTGACACATCTGCCCCGCATCCTGCGCCATCCGCACCTGGCAGTAGAGGTGCACTTCCTGCCGCCGCTCGTACCCGGCCACCGCGATCGCCGGACGCTCGCCGCCCAGACCCAGGCCGCCATCGCCGTCGCCCTCGGCGAGCCGGCTGCCGCGCCGCCCCCGCACCATGAGGCAACCGCCGGATGAGCCGTCCCGATCGCCCCCAGCCGGCGCCGCTGGCACTAACCATCGCCATCGTCACCGAGACCTATCCGCCGGAGATCAACGGCGTCGCCAATACCATGTACCAACTGGTCAGCGGCCTGCAGCAGCGTGGTCATCGCCTGACTCTGATCCGGCCGCGCCAGCAGGGCGAGTCCTGGCCGCGGGAGGCCCACCCCGCCGCCACGCCGGCTCCCGTCCTGGTGTTGGTACCAGGTCTGCCGATCCCCGGTTACCGCGGGCTGCGCTTCGGACTGCCGGTGTATTGGCAATTGCGCCGCCGCTGGCGCCGGGCGCGCCCGGATGCGGTCTATATCGCCACCCAAGGGCCGCTCGGTCACGCCGCCCTGCACACCGCTCGGATGGCCCGCCTACCGGTGCTGACTGGCTTCCACACTCAGTTCGATCAATACACCCGCTATTACGGGGTAGGCCTGCTCAAGCGGTTCATCGTTGATGGCCTGCGCCGCTTTCACAACCGCGGCGATGCCACCCTGGTGCCGACCGCAGCCCTGGAGCAACAGCTCGAACGCGATGGCTTCGAGAACCTGGAGATCTTCAGCCGCGGCGTGGATACCCGGCGGTTCTCCCCGGCCCATCGCAGCGCCGACCTGCGCCGCGCCTGGGGCTGTGGCGACGATACCCTGGTCGTGCTCTATGTTGGCCGCATCGCCGCCGAGAAGAACATCGCATTGGCAGTGATGGCCTATCAGGTAATCGCCGCGGCGTGTCCGCACAGCCGGGCGGTGTTCGTCGGCGACGGCCCGGAGCTGCCGCGGTTGCGCCGCGAGCATCCCGAGTTCGTCTTCACCGGGGCGCGGGTCGGCGCGGATCTGGCCACGCACTATGCCTCTGCCGATCTGTTCCTGTTCCCCAGCCTGACCGAGACCTTCGGCAACGTGGTCACCGAGGCCATGGCCAGCGGCCTGCCGGTGGTAGCCTTCGACTACGCCGCCGCCCGCGAGCATCTACGCCATGGCCAAACCGGGTACACCGTGCCGCGCGGCGATGCCGCTGGCTTTATCGCCACCGCCACCGCGGCGGCGGTCGCGCGGCCAGGGCTGGCCCGGATTGGCGCTGCCGCCCGCCAACAGGCAGAATCGCTGAGTTGGGAGCGCGTCATCCGCGGGGTCGAGCAGCGCCTGCTCGAGGTGATCCAACGCCATAGCGACCCGGATCGGCACCATGAAACGATGGCTGCGACGACTGAATGAACTAGAGGTCTCGGTGTGCCGGCGTGCCAGCCGGTCCAGCCAGCGCCCCTGGCTGCTGCGCCCGTTCGCCTTGATCAGCCGCCTCGGAAACGGGGTGTTCTGGTACAGCCTGATGGCGGTGCTGCCGGTGATGGACGGCCGCCGAGGCCTGCACGCAGCCCTGCACATGCTGGTCACCGGGGCGCTGGCACTGATCCTGTACAAGGGTCTCAAGGGCACCACGCGCCGGGTGCGCCCCTGCCATCAGGCTATTGACATCCCGGCCATGGTGCCCCCGCTCGACCGTTACAGCTTCCCCTCTGGGCACACCCTGCACGCGGTCGCCTTCTCCTCCATCGCCCTGGCCTACTATCCAGGCCTAGCCTGGCTGCTGGTGCCGTTTACGCTGCTGGTGGCTGCCTCCCGAGTGATCCTCGGCCTGCACTATCCGAGTGACGTCCTGGTCGCCCTGATCATGGGGCTGGCATTAGCCTACAGCAGCCTGCTGCTGGTGTTCTGAGCCGCCACCGTCACTTCATGCGGGCGTGTCCGCCGGGCCGATGGACCGGCGCGGAAGCCTGACGGCCAGCGCGCGGGCGCGACTGGCGATCCCGTCTACTAGGACCTAAATTGCCGCCATGGGCGTGGTGCTCTCGTCATGACCGACACTGCCGCCTGGCTCGGTCCGCGCCTGCCCCGGCGACGGACCGGCCGCCACCAAACCAGATTGGAGGAGCGCCCCGATGTCCCTGCCCCAGATGTCTCTCCCGAGAACCCTGTTGCTGGCCTGTCTGATCCTGGTGCCCGCCCCGGGACTGGCGCTGTCGACAGCCAGCGCAGCCCCAGAGCTGGCCACGATCGGCGCCACCTGGTCCAAACTGATGACCCCCGAGGAGTTGGCGGCACTGATCGAGCGAGAACCCGGCCTGCGCATCCTCCATATCGACGGCAACTTCGAGCGCGGCCATGTCCCCGGCGCCGTCGATGCCCCACTGGAGGCCCTGCGTGGGCCAGAGACCAACCCCGGCGCCCTGCCAGACCCAGCCGAGGTGGTCGCGGCAGTGCAGGCCTGGGGCATCACCGCGGATACCCCGCTGGTGATCGTCCATCAGGGCAGCGACCCGGGCAATTTTGGGCGCGCCGCCCGCGCTTACTGGTCGTTTCAGGCGATGGGAGTCGAGCGCATCGCCATCCTCAACGGCGGTCTGCAGGGCTGGATCGCGGCCGGACTGCCGATCACCACCGCGGTATCCGCGGTGACGCCCAGCCAGTTCGTCCCGCGTCCGCTGGAAGCGGCGCGAGTCAGCACCGAAGAACTCAAAAACCTGCTCGGCCACGATGACCTGGCCCGGCCAGTGGACGCGCGTCCGCTGGACTTTTTCGCCGGTCGCGCCCGGGTGCCGATTGCCGCGCGCCCGGGTACCGTTGCTGGGGCTGTTAATCTGCCGTTCGAGACCTGGTTCGAGGATAACCGCATGGTCGGCCCAGAGCGCGCCCGCACCATCGCCGAGGCGGCCGGCCTCACCGATGGTCCGCCCGTGGTCAGCTTTTGCAATACCGGCATCCTGGCGGCAACCAACTGGTTCGCGCTGAGCGAACTGGCCGGCGTCGAGGGCACTCGGCTCTACACCTCCAGCGTGGTGGAATGGTCCCAGGCCGACGGCCCCATGGACCATGTGCCAGGGCGCCTCACCTATTATTGGCGCATGTTCGCGAGCTGGTTTGCGGGCCTGTTCACCTGAACGCCCGGTTGCACCTGAACGCCCGGTCACCGGCTCGGGCCGGTGCGCGCCCTCGTATCCTGACGACAATCGCTCCGGAGCTACCCATGAACTCCACGCGCGTCTCCCTGATCCTGTTTGCCCTGGTCCTGGCCCTCGGCATTGCTGCCTATGCCGGACCGCGCTCGGGCCTGCTGGTGCTGATTGGCCTGGGCTTCGGCCTGACCATGGAGGGGCTCGGCCTCGGCTTCTCCGGCCCCTGGCGGCTGCTCGTCACCGAGCGCGACGGCCGTGGCTGTATGGCGCAACTGGTCGCGATCGGGCTCACCGCGTTGCTGGCAATCCCGCTGCTTGCGGTTGGTGCCAGCGAACTCATCGGCGCCCATGCCCCGGTCGGCATCGGCATGGTGCTCGGGGCCTTCGTCTTCGGCCTCTGCATGCAGCTGGTGCTGGGATGCGGCTCCGGCACCCTGCTCAATGCCGGCAGTGGCAACCTGGTCAGCGCGGTGGCCCTGGTCACCTTCATGCTGGGTAGCTTTTTCGGCACCCTCAACCTGGGTTGGTGGGCACGCCTGGGATCGCTGCCAGTGCTCACCCTGCAGGGCTTGTTCGGCACCGTCGGCGGGCTGCTGCTAACGCTGCTGCTGCTGCTGGGGGTGGGGCTGCTGGTCTGGCAGCGGGCGGTGCCGGGCAAGCGCCGGCCGTCGGATCGGTTGCTGATCGCCGCCGGCCTAGTGGCCGGTTTCGCCATCCTCAACCTGTTGATCGCCGGGCAGCCCTGGGGCATCGTCTATGGCCTGGGGCTGTGGGGCGCCAAGCTGTTCCAGGTACTGGGGCTGGATGTCGCCGCAACCGCCTTCTGGTCGGCGCCGGCCAATGCCGAGCGCCTGGCCCAGAGCGTGCTGCTGGATGTAACCTCGCTGACCAACATCGGACTGGTCATCGGCGCCTTCATCGTGCTGCGCTGGCGTGCCGCGGTCGCCCCGCAGGTGGCCGCCCTGCAGCCGGTCAGCTGGCTGGTGGTGGCAGCGGCCGGGCTGGTGTTGGGCTATAGTTCCCGTATCGCCTTCGGGTGTAATGTCGGTGGCTTCTTCAGCGGTATCTCCACCGGCAGCCTGCACGGATGGGCCTGGCTGCTGGCGGGATTCGCCGGTTCCACCATTGGGATCCGTCTGCGCGAGCGCGTGCTCGTGCCCCTGCGACCGCCCGTGGCGGCGGCGGAGGCAGCATGAATCGACCTGACCCCCAAACCCCGGGAACCCACCCCGCACAGGCACCGGCGGCCGCCCCCCCGGCGCATCCCGGGCGAGTGCTGGTAGCGGTCATGACCCTCGCCCTTGCAGGCCTGTTCTTGGCTCTCGACCTCCTCACTGCCGAGCGCATCGACCCGTTCCAGGTGCCACCGCCGGCTGCCTTCGGCTCCGGCCTGGCCACTGCCGGCGCCCACTGCGCCCTGCCCGCGCCATAGGCTAGACGTCGAACCCCGCGCGCCGGCGCAGCAGATAGACCCGTTCGGTCAGGGCAGTGAGACCACGCGCCTGAAAGCGCGGATGTTCGGCGAGGACATCGGCGGCGGCGAGCGGGGCGAGCGTAAAGGTGCCGCCGAAGAGCCGTTCGACCTCGGCGCCTGTCACCGCGAACGGGGGTCCAGTCATCTCGTTCTGGTCGTAATCCAGGGTGATCAGGAGCAACGGCACCCCGGCCGGCACCAGCCCCGCGAGCATCGCGACATAGGCCGGACGCTGGTCCGGCGGCAGCGCGATCAGGGCGGCGCGGTCGTAGACCGCGGCCAGCGAGCCGACCAGCACCGGGGTGAGGGCGAAGAAGTCGCCAATTAGCAGTTCGATCTCGGCGGCCACGACGCGCACGAACGGCGCTGCCTCGGTGCGGGTCGCGGTCAGATCATTCTCGTCCAGGAAGGCCCTGACCGCCAGGGCGCTGACCTCCACGCCCAGCACCCGCTGCCCACGGCTAGCGAGCCACAGCAGATCGCGGCTCTTGCCACAGAGCGGGACAAACACCCGACCACCAGCCGGCACCGCCAGCCGCGGCCAATAGCCGGTGAGGTGGGGATTGATGTCGTCGCTGTGCCAGCCGATTTCGCCGCGCGCCCAGCGCTGCAACCAGAACTGCGGATTCATCGTGACGGCTTCGTGGTCGCAGACAGGTGGATGAGAGTGCGCTTGGTCATCGTGTTTCCCATGCAGCGAGACGCTGATCGATCGGGCCGCCTGCCCGCCGATTGACATGGGGAACATGTTCCATCCTGGCACTGCCGCTGGTCATCCAGCACCGATGAGCGTTCAGTCGCAACCGTTCGCGAGCACGGCCGCCAGCGCCTTGGGCCGGCTCGGGATCGGCAGGCCGGTGGCCTTGGCGATGGCGCTCAGCACCCGCGCGAAGGGGTCGGCGGCGCGAGTGGTCGGGGCGCGATCGAAGCATTCGCGATAGGCCCGCGCAACCTGGCAAACAAAGCGCTCGGCCGGGTCCGGCACGGTCGTACTTGCTACCTCGGCCGTTGTCGTCGGGGTGGCCAAGGTCGGTGCCGGTGGCGGCGCTGGCGACGGGGCCGGAGCGGGGGGCGGCGTAGCGGTGACCGATGCAACCGCCGACAAGGCTTGAGCGGCGACACCCAGGTGCCCGAGTTCTCCGGCTACGGCGGTGAAATAGGGCTCGCCATAGGCGCGGGCAAAGGGATCGGCGCGGCCGAGTTGGACACCCAGACGCGCGCGCTCAACCACATCCAGTGCCTGCAGGAGCTGGCTCAGGGCGGTGGCCGCAACGGCCAGGTCCGCCAGCCGGTGCTGCACCGGGTCCGCGGCAGCGGTCGCGGCGACCGGGACGGCCACCGAGGCCGCTGCTGGTGCTGACAGCGACGCTGGTGCCGGCGCATCCATGCCGGCCGCGGCGACCACATGGTCGGCTGCGCGAGCAGTCGCGTGGGCAGCCTCGAACAGGGCCAGATCATAGGCGATCGCGCCGATAAAGATCGTGCGGGCCGTCGCATCGTCGATGCCGCTGGCAGCCAAGGCCGCATCGATTGTCGCGTACTCGCCAGCGCTGAACCGATAGGGCTCGATGAACCGACGGGCCGGGGTCTTGGAGTGGGCCCGGGTTCGGACTGGGGTTGCAACCGGGACCTTCCTCTCAGTCCGAGTCGCGGGCGTGCTGTCGGCCTCGACCCCACTGTCCGCCTCGACCCCAGGTGCTGCCGCCTTGCGCGCGCGCCGGCGGGTGGTCGTGGTCGCAGTGGCTGCCGCGCGGGTCAGGTTTCGGGTCCGGGTTGGGGCGGGGTCGCGGGCGGCGCGAATCCCAGCCTTGGCGGCAGCCTTGGACGCGGTCGCGGCAGCACCCGGCTCTGGGTCCACGGCAGGCTGATCGGCGCTGGCCTGGTCATTGGCCTGGTCGCTGGCGGCACGGCGGTTAGCGGCCGGGGCAGGTCTGGCGCGTTGGGCCTGCGGTTCCGCGACACCGGGGGTAGCCATCCCATAGGTAATGACAGCGGGCACATCCAGCCCGTCAGTCCGCACCGTGATCCGCGCGCGGGTGGCCCGTTTCGGTCGGGGCCGCAAACGCCCCGGCGGTGCTGCTTGATCCATGGTCCCGTCCTCTTGGTAGTTCGGCGATGGCGAGTGGGCCGGGGCGACTAGGTTGCCGACCGCGCCGCGGCAGGCAACGGCGAAACCCCGATCGCTCTACGTAAGATCAAGTAAAGCACGCTTTGCCAACCGCACCGAGCCGGCCGTCGCACCCGGCTGCTGCGCTGTGCTGCCCCGGACGGCCAGCTAGCGCACGACGGCTCGATGATCAGCCCCCGTGGCGTAGGGCGCGATCGCCGACGAACGGGTTATGGCGCCGCTCAGCCCCAAACTGACCCATGGGGCCATGGCCGGGGATGAACCGCACCGCGTCGCCGAGCGGGAACAGCACTGTGCGAATGGAACGGATCAGATCGGCGTGATTGCCGCGAGGAAAATCGGTCCGTCCGATGCTGCCGTTGAAAAGCACATCGCCCACCTGGGCCAGTTGCGAGGGACGGTGATAGAAGACGACGTGCCCCGGCGTATGCCCAGGACAATGCAGCACCTCCAGCGACTGATTGCCGAGCGCCACGTGGTCGCCAGCGCTGAGCCAGCGATCGGTGCTGAGCGGAGCATGATAGGGAAACCCAAACATCTGGCACTGCTGGGGCATGCCGGCGAGCAGGAACTCGTCGTCGGCATGTGGGCCGATGACCGGCACCTTCAGGCGGCGGGCCAGTTCAGCGGTCGCGCCCACGTGGTCGAGATGACCATGGGTGAGCAGGATTTTGTCCGGCGTCACCGCCATGCGCGCTACCGCGGCCAGGATGCGCTCGGGCTCACCGCCAGGATCGACGATGGCGGCCACGCCAGTCTCGGGGCAGGCGAGGATGGTGCAATTCTGTTGGAACGGGGTGACCGGGACGATCTCATAACGCATTACGGTACCTTGGGGTTGGTGTCGGCCCTGCCCGCCGGGCCGGTGGCAGCCTTGGCCAGCAGCACCGAGCGCGTCTGCGAGAGCCGTTCATACCAGGTATCGCCGTCGCGGTCGAACAGCACCCACCACAGGCCAATCCCGGCCGGTGCCAGGGTCAAGGCGGCGAATCCAAAGCGGCGCAGGGCGTCAATCAGGGTCAGCGGACCACCATCGGCACGCACCAGCAACACCCGCCAGGCGCGCATCCCGAGGGACTGCCGCCCACCGGTCCAGAAGTAACCGTAATAGAGCAGGATGACGCCGAGCAGGTAGAGCCGAAACAGCAACTGCCCGGGGCCGCCGGTGAGATCGCCGCCGGTGAGCGGCCCGACCGCGATGGTGGGCAGGGCGGCGGCGATGACCAGCACGGCGGCGAGCAGCATCAGGTCATAGGCCATGGTCGCGAGTCGCCGCAGCAGGCTGGGGCCGCATGCCTGGCTGAGATCCAGGCGGCGATCTGGGCCGGCCTCCTGATTGGAATCCTGATTCGGATCGAGCATGCGGGATGGCCTCCGGGGCCGAAACTGCGCCAAACGATGGCGACGGGCGCCAGCGATGAATGCCGGCGATGGGCTACGCAACGGCCGCGGCGGCTCTCCAAGCGGTGCGCCGGCAGTTTGGACTCAGCAGGCCGGACACAGAAATCCGGGATCAGGAGTTGGCAGTGGCGATGCCAAGGTCGGGATCGAGCCGCAGGGCATGCAAGACCCGGCGTGCCAGCTCGTCCGGCGTGCGCGCGATGATCTCGATGGGGATGCCATGCTTCGCGTGCAAGCGCTCAAACCCCTCGAAGCCATAGGAGACCATGAACGGATGCATGCCAGCATTGATTGCGGCGCGGAAATCGCGCGCTTCGTCGCCACAGGCGAAGGCGCACGCGGGATTGACCGCAAACTGGGCACGGGTGCTGCGAAAGGCGTTGAGCTTTTCGTCGCTGAGTGGCAGATGGATCAGGAAATCCAGCAAATCGGGCGCGATCCCATGGCGCTCGAACAGGCGGATCAGGGTGATGATTGGCTCGTGGGTAATGTTGCGGGTGACAATGCCAACCTTCACATCGGGCGCCAGTGCCAGGCGCCGGATCAGCACCTCAATGCCATCGAACATCACCGCCTCCTCCCGATAGACCTCGGTGAGGGTGGCGACGATGCGGCTACGTTGGCCACGCCCGAGCTGCTGGCGCAGGTTCTGCGGCATCTGCTTGAACCCGCCCAGGTACTTGAACAGGTTGCGGCGCTTCTGAAAGCGCGCCAGCGGACCGATGTCCATGCCGTGATGGGCAAAGGTCTTCTCGATGGCCCGAAATGCGTCAATGGTGGTGCCGTCGGCGTCGAGGATCACCAGACGATCATGACTGTACATCGATGGCGGAGGCGCAATGGTCGAGGACACCGCGGCCGACAGCAGCATGGGCCGGTGCCGGCAGTCGTCACCGGCAGTTAGCGCCGGCGCAGACCGGAAAGTTTCGCACAATCGCCTCAGTCCGCGCGCACCAACTGGCCCGCGCGCTCCGAGACCGCCCGCTTGAGGGCATCGTAGCGGGTCGGCAGCCAGTTCTCGCGCGCCACCAGCCGCTCCAGCCGCAGGCTCAGCAGGCGCTTGCGGGTCTGCTCGTTGAGCCCGGCCAGATAGACGCGGCAGCCGCGCTCGACCGCCTCGCGCACGGTAACCTCGATGGCCAGCGAGGTAGTCACCCCCAGATGCGGCACCTCGGTCATGTCGATCACCAGCGAACGCACCGCAGCCAGCGCCTGCTGCTGGCGGGTCACTGCCTTGGCGGCACCGAAGATCAGCGGACCGCTCAGGGACAGCATCGCCACGCCGTTGCTCGGGTCGCGCAGGATGCGCCGCTCTTCCGGACTGGTATCGAGATCGTCGAGTTCGTCGTCTTCATCGGGCAGGCCGAGCAGGCGCACCCCCTCCGATTGCAGGGCGACCAGGCGACGGATCGTCAGGATATTAGCAACGAACAGGCCGATCCCGACCGCGGTGATCAGGTCCACGAACACCGTCATCGCGATGACGCCGTACATGATCGCCGCGCCGCGTAGCGAGACCCGGTGGGCCCGGCGGATAAAGGCCCAATCGACGATGTCCAGCCCCACCTTGATGGCGATGCCGGCGAGGACCGCTTTGGGGATGGTCTCCACCAGGCCGCCGACCCCGAAGACGATCACCGCCAGGATCAGCGCCCGGGTCAGCCCCGACAGCGCGGTGCGCGCCCCGGCCTGGATATTGACCACGGTGCCCATGGTGGCGCCGGCCCCGGGCAGACCGCCGCAGAGGCCGGAGATCGCATTGCCGAGGCCCTGGCCGATCAGTTCCTTATCGGAATTGTGATGGGTGCGGGTCAGACTGTCAGCGATCACCGAGGTCAGCAGGGCATCGATCGCCCCCAGCATCGCCAGTACCAGAGCATTGATGACGATCACTTGGACCTTCTCTTCGGTGAAGGTCGGCAGGTGGATGCTGGGCAGCCCGCCGGGGATCGGGCCGATCGCCCGATAATGCTCGGCGCCGATGAACCAGACCGCCACCAGGGTGCCGATCACCAACGCCAGCAATTGCGGCGGCACCAGCCGGCGCACCCGCCGCGGCGTCAGCAGCAGCAGGCCCAGCGACAGCCCGCCGAGCAGCAGTTCGTGCGGCCGGTACGCCGGCACCAGCTCCGGCAAGGCGCCGAGGGCGCCGAGCACGCCGCCCGGCGGCGGCGGATAGCCGAGCAACGGCGGCAACTGGATGATGATTAAGATCAGGCCGATGCCGGACATGAAACCGGAGATGACCGTGTAGGGCATCATGGTCACATAGCTGCCGAGACGCAGCACCCCGAACAGCACCTGAAACAGTCCTGCCAACATCACCGTGGTGAAGGCCATGGCCAGCCCGTCGACCGGATCGGCGGCGACCATCAGCGTAATGACCGCCGTAAAGACGACCGTCATCGGCCCGGTCGGCTCGGAGATCAGCGTCGGCGTGCCGCCGAACAGGGCGGCGAACAGCCCGACCAGGACGGCGCCATAGAGCCCGGCCTCAGCGCCGGCCCCGGAGGCCACGCCAAAGGTCAGGGCCATGGGCAGGGCGATCACCGCGGCGGTGACGCCGCCGAACAAGTCGCCCCGGACGTGTTTGAAGTCGATATGGTTGAGGATCTGCATCGCTCGCTCCGTTGCGCAACCGCGTCGGCGCCGCCGTCCGCTGTCAGGCGCGGAGTGTCCAGACCGTGCGCACTGAAAGGAAATCGATAATTGAGATCGAACCCATAGAGAAAGAGTTATATTTTCCCGCGGGTCTGGGGTGGGACCAAAGCCGTCTCATCAATGCCCGCCGCACCCGGTCCGGTCGCAACACCAGTCGCAACACGGGCCCTGCGCCCTGCGCGGCGACCTGTGCCGGCAGGTGGCCCTGCTGGAGCAGCAACTGGCAGCCGGGCTCTCCGAGAGGGCGCCGGCGTCACGCCGTCATGGCAGTGCCGCCTCGATGAACACGGTCACCCGGCTGGCGTCGCCGCGGCCGTCGATGACGGCGAGGTTGGTATAGCCGGGCCCGTCCGGCCACCAACTGGTGCTGCGGGCAAAGCGCTCGCGGGCAATCGGGCGGCCGTCGGCAAACCAGATGAAGGGCGGCTGACCGTTGCGCACCTTCAGGACCAGTGCCGGCGCAGCGCTGGCGCTGGCCAGCGGCAGCGCCAGGCGCGCCCCGGCCGGCGGATAGGCGATCTCCACCGGGTCCGCCACCGTCCCGGTACTGCCCCCGGTACTGCCCCCGGTGCGGACCCGTTGCAGGGTCGGCGGCAGCTCGCCGGTGCGCGCCAGCAGCACCCCGGGCGGTGGTCCCGGCAGCGGCGCCGGGGGCCGGCCGCTAGCGGCGAGACGGGCAAAGGCATCGCGCAACAGCGGCACCGCCACCGCGCGACCGGTGAGCCCGGGCACCGCCGCCGCGTCCGGTCGGCCGGCCCAGGCCCCCACCACGTGGCGCCCGTCGAAGCCGATCGCCCAGGCATCCCGATAGCCGTAGGAAGTCCCAGTCTTCATGGCGATGGCGCCTGGCACACCCGGTCCGCTCGCATGACCGATCGACCCGCCGGCGACCCCGGCCAGGATCGCCCCGACCTGCCAGGCCGCCCGCGGCGCCAGCACCGGCGCGCCGGCGGACGGGGGCACCGGCAGATCGCGGGATTCGCGCAGGACCACCGGCCCGCCGCCGCGGGCGATCGCGGCATAGATGGCCACCAGGTCACGCAGGGTCACCCCAACCCCACCCAGGCCCACGGCCAGCCCAACCGTCGCCGCGCGCGGCAGACGCGGGTCGGCCCCGGCCCGGCGCATGCGGGCCAGTAGGCGCACCGGGCCGACCAACTCCAGCAGCGTCACTGCCGGCACGTTCAGCGACTGCTGCAGGGCCTGGCGCACGGTCACCGTGCCCTGATAGCCGCGGTCGAAGTTCTCCGGGGCATACCCGCCGAAGCCGCTCGGGCGATCCTCGATCAGGCTCTCTGGATGCGCCAACCCCTGCTCGAAGGCCAAGCCGTAGATCAGTGGCTTGAGCGTCGAGCCGGGGGAGCGCAGGGCGCGGGTCATATCGATGAAACCGCCGCGATCGGCGCCCAGCAGCCCGGCCGAGCCCACCGCCGCCAGGACCTCCCCGGTCTGATGATCGGCCAGCAGCAGGGCCACCGAGACCCCGGCCGGCAGCAGCCGGGCATGCTCCGCGGCCAGCGTCTCCAGTTGCCGTTGTAGCCCGGCGTCGATGGTCAGGCGATGCAAGGTGCGGGCGGGGGCCGCCTGCCGGGCCGCCGCGGCGGCATGGGCGGCCAGCAACGGGAATGCCTGGCGCCGGGTCGGCACCGGCTCGCGGCGGGCCGCGGCGGCACTGTCGGCAGCGATGATGCCGGCCGCCACTGCCC
>REDK01000173.1 GCA_007693535.1 Chromatiaceae bacterium | reverse complement strand
CCTATTTGATGCCGGTCGCTGCCTGAGGGCGGTGGCCGCAATAACGAGCAAGGCCTGTCGGTGCCGAGGCCGCCGAGGACGACGGCGAAGCCTTCGTCGACAAGATGCAGCGTCTCAGCGCCCAGTGGCGCGAACAGCAGCAGGAAGCGGCGCGGCTGGATGCGGCGATCAAGGCCAACCTGAAACACCTAGGGTATTGAGGAGGTCAATATGAGCGACACAAGGCTCGACATCAGTGCGCTGGGAAAGGCCATCGACCGTCTGCAGGAAGGCCTAACGCGCTATCAGAGCGATATTACCGATGCCCAGATACGCGACGGCCTAATCCAGCGCTTTGAGTTCACCTACGAAATCGGCCACAAGATGATCAAGCGTTATCTGGAGTTCGTCTCGCCGACGCCAGAGCAGTATGACGGCATGGCGTTCCAGGACTTAATACGTTCTGGTAACGAACAAGGATTGTTGTTAGGTGACTGGTCGGCGTGGCGCAAATACCGCGAAATGCGCAGTAAAACCAGTCACACCTACGATGAAGATGTTGCGCTTGAAGTTGTCGAGGGCATCCCCGCTTTCCTGGAAGAGGTTCAATATCTATTCGGGCAATTGTCGGAACGCCTAGCATGACAATAGATGCGCCACCTATTGACGTTCAGCCCTATCACTGGTTAGTGGTGCGGGACATCCTGCGCAAGCATGTGCCTCAGTATTCGGTTTGGCCGTTTGGTTCGCGAGCCACTTGGAAAGCGAAAACACTTTCGGATCTCGACTTGGCCGTCCTAACCGAAAGGCCAATGTCGTTGTCCGAAAGTGCGGAACTGAGCGAGGCCTTTTCAGAGTCGGATTTGCCATGGAAGGTGGATATCGTCGACTGGTCTGTCATTAGCGAAGATTTTCGTAAAGTTATTGCGCGGGACAAGGTCGTTGTACAGGAATCTCAACAGGCGAATCGTGAGGTAACCATACTGCCGCTGGAAGCCTGTCTGGATGCGCTAATTGATTACCGGGGGAAAACGCCACGGAAAGTCGACGCAGGAATTCCACTGATAACGGCAAAAGTGGTCAAGGACGGTCGGATTGAACCACCAGATGAGTTCATTGCAGAAGAGGACTATGAAACATGGATGACTCGCGGCCACCCAGAGGTAGGTGATGTAGTATACTGACTACCGAAGCGCCACTTGGTGAAGTCGCGCAAATCAAATACCTACCGGTTGCACTTGCGCAGCGAATTATCACGTTACGTGGAAAGCCGGATGTCCTCGATAGCGACTATCTGCTCTATCTTCTACAGTCGGATGAAATGCAGACCAAGTTGCTAGGCCGCAGCACGGGAACAACCGTAGTTGGTATCAAGCAAAGCGAGTTGCGGAAAATAGAACTGACACTACCACCGATCGGTGAACAACGCGCCATCGCCCACATCCTCGGCACGCTGGACGACAAGATCGAACTCAACCGCCGCCGCAACCAGACCCTGGAGGCCATGGCCCGCGCCCTGTTCCAGGACTGGTTCGTCGACTTCGGCCCCGTCCGCACCAAGATGGAAGGCCGTGAACCCTACCTCCCCGCCGATCTCTGGCAGCTCTTCACCGACCGCCTTGATGACGAGGGCAAGCCCGAGGGGTGGAGTGAACGGCCGCTCGATGAGATCGCAGACTTTCTCAATGGCCTTGCCCTGCAAAAATTCCCGGCGACCGATCCTGACGACAGCCTCCCAGTGATCAAGATCGCCGAACTTCGCAATGGCGTCAGCGCCAAGAGCGATCGCGCATCGCGTGAGGTGCCGGCCAAGTACATCATCAAGGATGGCGATTTCCTGTTTTCCTGGTCCGGCAGCCTGCTGGCAAAGTTCTGGACCGAAGGGGAAGGAGCGCTCAACCAGCACCTGTTCAAGGTCACTTCCGAGAGCTACCCCATATGGTTTGTCAGCCATTGGGTGCATCACCACCTTGAGGAATTCCAAGCTATCGCGGCCTCAAAGGCCACGACCATGGGCCATATCCAGCGAGGCCATCTCAAGGCGGCGATGACGCTCTGCCCGCCAGAAAATGTATTGGAGAGACTCGGCGTCGTTATGGCACCGCTTGTTGAGCAATCGATTCATAACGAACTCGAATCCCGAGGCCTCGCCCAACTCCGCGACACCCTGCTGCCCAAACTGATCTCCGGCGAGTTGCGTATCGCGGATGCGGAGAAATTTCTGGAGAAATCCCTATGACCCTTGCCATTCAACCGCCGCGCATCGAGAGCCTGCACATAAAAAACTACCGGGCGCTGAGGGACATCAGGCTGGAAAAGATGACGCCGCTGACCGTGCTGCTGGGGCCAAACGGCAGCGGCAAGTCCACGGTGTTCGATGTGTTCGCCTTTCTGGCTGAATGCTTCACCGACGGCCTGCGCAAGGCGTGGGACCGCAGGGGGCGCTTCAAGGAGCTGCGTAGCCGGGATCAGGAGGGGCCGATCGTCATCGAGATCCAGTATCGCGAGAAACAGCACTCGCCCCTGATCACCTACCACCTGAAGATCGAGGAGCAGGCGAAGGGGCCGGTGGTGGCGCGGGAGTTCCTGCGCTGGAAACGCGGACACCCGGCGGCGCCGTTTCACTTCCTTGACTATCAATACGGCAAGGGCAAGGTCATCACCGGTGCAGAGCCCGAATCCACGGATACGCGTATTGAAAAGCCGCTTTCCGGCCCGGATGTACTCGCGGTCAGCACTCTGGGCACGCTGGCCGAGAACCCGCGGGTCATCGCGCTGCGCAACTTCATCACCGGCTGGCATCTCTCCTACCTGTCGGCAGATGCCGCCCATGGCAACCCGGAGGCGGGGGCGGAAGAGCGGCTCTCGCCCACCGGAGATAATCTGCCCAACGTCATTCAGTATCTGCGCGAACAACACCCCGAGCGGCTGGAGCAGATCTTCGAGACCCTGAGACGGCGCATTCCCCGTATCGAGCGCGTACAGGCCGAGGTCTTGGCGGACAGCCGCCTGCTGTTGCTGGTGAAGGATGCGCCTTTCTCGACACCTGTGCTGTCGCGCTTTGCCTCCGACGGCACTCTCAAGCTGCTGGCTTATCTGACCGTGCTTTACGATCCCGAGCCGCCGCAACTGGTGGGTATCGAGGAGCCGGAGAACTTCCTGCATCCGCGTCTGCTGCCGGAACTTGCCGAGGAGTGCCAACAGGCGGCGGAACGCACCCAGTTGATCGTTACCAGCCATTCGCCCTTCTTCATCAATCCCTTGCGACCGGAGGAGGTGCGGGTGCTGTACCGGGCCGCTGACGGCTACACACAGGTGCGTCGAGTGGCCGACATGCCCGGTATTTCCGCTTTTCTCGAGAATGGAGCAACCCTGGGCGAGCTCTGGATGGAAGGCCATTTCGATGCAGGTGACCCCCTTTCGATGGGGGATGCTTAAGTGATGAAGATAGAATTTCTGGTGGAAGAGCAGTCCGCCGAGGAAGCGTTGAAGCACCTGCTGCCGCGATTGATTGGCGGACGCGCTCAATGGAAGCTCATCAATCTTGGCAGCAAGTACAAGTTGCTTAAGGCTCTTCCACAAAGGCTCGTCGCCTATAGGCAGCGCATTTATCAAGGCGAAGATCTGCGGGTGATGGTGCTGGTGGACCGTGATAGTGATGATTGCATGGCGCTCAAACACCGGCTCGAAGAAGAAGCAAAGAATAGTGGTCTAACCACCAAGTCGGCACCCGACCCCGATGGCCGGTTTCTCGTCGTCAATCGCATCGTCATCGAAGAGCTGGAATCCTGGTTCATCGGTGACTCGGCAGCCCTGCGCCAGGCGTTCCGCAGTCTGCCGAGGATTAACGAGACGAAAGGCGTCTTCCGCAATCCTGACAACGGTGGCTCCTGGGAGGCGCTGCATCGCTTTCTCAAGAAGCATGGAATATACAAGAGCAGTTACCCCAAGATCGACGCCGCTCGGAGGATCGCCCCCAAACTGGATCTTCGGGCCAACCGCTCGCGCAGTTTCCAGGTTTTCCTCGATGGTGTGGAGGCATTGCTGGCATGACCCGCATCCCCGTCAACCCCGAGCTGCTGACCTGGGCGCGCGAGCGCGCCGGGCCGGATGCGCTCGTGCGGGTTCCCCATGCCGGTTCAGCGGCGCTCCGGTAGCAGCCCCGTGAGTCAGCCCTACCAGCCCCCGTGCACGCTCACTCCCACCATCCTCAATCGGGTGGCGGAGATTGCCGAGCGGGTTGGGCGGCTGGCGGTGCGGCTGGAAGCAGAGCGCGACCTGCACCTGCGTCGCGTCAACCGCATCCGCAGCATCCGCGGCTCGCTGGCTATCGAGGGCAATACCCTGAGCGAGGCGCAGATCACCGCGATCCTGGACGGCAAGCCGGTGATCGGTCCGCCGCGGGAGGTGCAGGAAGCGCGCAACGCGCTGAAGGCCTATGAACTGCTGCCGGGCTGGCAACCGGCGCAGGAGGCCGATCTGCTGGCCGCGCATCGCTGCCTGATGGCCGGCCTGGTCGACGATGCCGGGCGCTGGCGCGCTGGCGGTGTGGGCGTGATGGCGGGGCAGCAGGTGATCCACATGGCGCCGCCGGCCAGCCAGGTGCCGCGGCTGATGGGCGATCTGCTGCACTGGCTGGACCGCACCGATGCCCATCCGCTGATCGCCAGTTCGATCTTTCACTACGAGTTCGAGTTCATCCATCCCTTCAGCGATGGCAACGGGCGCATGGGGCGGCTGTGGCAGACCCTGGTCCTGAGCCGCTGGCATCCGCTGTTCATCGATACGCCAGTCGAAAGCCTGGTGCATCAGCATCAGGCCGCGTACTACGCGGCGCTGCAGAGCAGCACCGACGAGGCCGATTCCGCGCCGTTCTTGGCCTTCATGCTGGACCGGATCCTCGAGGCCATCGGCTGCGCCGCCCCCCAAGTCACCCCCCAGCCCACCCCCCAAGTCGAGCGGCTGCTTCGCGGCATTCGCGGCGAGATGAGCCGCGAGGCGCTGCAGCAGGCGCTGGGCCTGCAGGATCGCAAGTCCTTCCGTGAGCGTTACCTCGCCCCGGCACTCGAACTGGACCTGATCGAGATGAGCGTTCCCGACAAGCCCAGCAGCCGGCTGCAACGCTACCGCCTGACCGACCTGGGGCGGCTGTGGCTTGAACAGCAAAAGGGGGCATGAGGATGGCCTTTCTCTCCGAAGCCCAACTGGAAGCCGCGCTGCTCACTCAGCTTGCCGGGCTGGGCTTCGCCTGCACCTCGGACGACCGCATCGGCCCCGATGGCAAACAGCCCGAGCGGGAGGCCTATGACGAGGTGGCGCTCAAGGCACGACTCACCGCCGCCGTGGCGCGGCTGAACCCGGCACTGCCACCCGAGGCGCAAGCCGACGCAATTCGCCGCCTGACGCAGTCGGAACTGCCCAACCTGCTGGAGGAGAACCGCCGCATCCACCGGCTGCTGACCGAAGGCGCGGATGTGGAGTACTACGCCGAGGACGGCACGCTGACGGCGGGCAAGGTGCGGCTGATCGACTTCGAACGCCCTGCCCACAACGACTGGCTCGCCGTGCAGCAGTTCACCGTGGTGGCTGGCCAGGCCAAGCGTCGGCCGGACGTGGTGGTGTTCGTCAACGGCCTGCCACTGGCGGTGATCGAACTCAAAGCCCCCGGCGGCGAGAACGCGACGCTGGCCGGCGCCTTCAATCAACTCCAGACCTACAAGCAGCAGATCCCGGCGCTGTTTCGCAGCAATGCGCTGCTGGTGACCTCCGATGGCCTGTCGGCGCGGGTGGGCTCGCTGTCGGCGGAGCAGGAGCGCTTCATGCCCTGGCGTACCACCGACGGCACGCGCATCGAGCCCAAGGGCATGCCGGAGCTGGCCACGCTGATCGCGGGCGTATTCGAGCAGGGGCGCTTTCTCGACCTGTTGCGCCACTTCACGGTATTCGGCGAGGGCCCGTCTGGGCTGATCAAGATCATCGCCGGCTACCATCAGTTTCATGCGGTCAAGAAGGCGGTCAAGTCGACCCTGCGAGCCAGCATGCTGGAGCAGGCCGAGGATCCGGCCGAGTACGGGCTGCCCAGCGTGGCTTCACAGCCGAAAGGCGACCGCAAGGCCGGGGTCATCTGGCACACCCAGGGCTCCGGCAAGAGCCTGCTGATGCTGTTCTACGCGGGCCTCTTGGTCTTCGACCCCCGCATGGCCAATCCCACGCTGGTGGTGTTGACCGACCGCAACGACCTGGACGACCAGCTCTTTGCGACCTTCGCCATGTGCAAGGACCTGCTCCGGCAGACGCCGGTGCAGGCGCAGGACAGCGAGCATCTGCGCACCCTGCTCAACCGGGCTTCCGGTGGCGTGATCTTCACCACGCTGCAGAAGTTCTCGCCGGCGGCGGACGAGACCGATTTCCCGGCGCTGACCGATCGCTCCAACGTCGTGGTCATCGCCGACGAGGCGCACCGCAGCCAGTATGGCTTCAAGGCCAAGGTGGCCAACAAGACCGGCGAGATCGCCTACGGCTTTGCCAAGTACCTGCGCGACGCGCTGCCCAATGCCTCCTTCATTGGCTTCACCGGCACACCCATCGAGGCGACCGACGTGAACACGCCGGCGGTGTTCGGCCACTACATCGACATCTACGACATCAGCCGCGCGGTGGAAGACGGCGCCACGGTGCCGATCTACTACGAATCGCGGCTGGCGCGCATCGAGCTGGACGAGGAGGAGAGGCCGCGCATCGATGCCGAGATCGAGGCGCTGCTGGAGGACGAGGACGAACCCAGCGCCGAGCGCACTAAACAGAAGTGGAGCACGGTGGAAGCGCTGGTGGGCAGCGACAAGCGCCTGGCGCTGGTGGCCGCCGACCTGGTGCAGCACTTCGAGGACCGGGTGGCGGCGCTCCATGGCAAGGCGATGATGGTGTGCATGAGCCGACGCATCTGCGTGGCGCTCTACGACGAGATCATCAGGCTGCGACCCGACTGGCACAGCAGCGAGGACAAAGCCGGGAGCATCAAGATCGTGATGACCGGCGCGGCATCTGATCCGGTGGAATGGCAACAGCACATCGGCAACAAGGCGCGCCGCGATCTGCTCGCCAAGCGCGCCCGTGACCCGCAGGACCCACTCAAACTGGTGATCGTGCGTGACATGTGGCTGACCGGCTTCGATGCACCCAGCATGCACAGCATGTATATCGACAAGCCGATGCGCGGCCACGGCCTGATGCAGGCCATCGCCCGCGTCAACCGCGTGTTCCGCGACAAGCCGGCGGGCCTGATCGTGGACTACATCGGCATCGCGCAGAACCTGAAATCCGCGCTGGCGCAGTACTCCAAGCCCGACCAGGACAAGACCGGCATCGATGAAGCCGAGGCGGTGGCGGTACTGCTGGAGAAGTACGAGATCGTGCGCGACATGTTCCACGGCTTCGACTACCGCACGGGCCTGGGCGGCACGCCAGGCGAACGGCTGGCCATGATGGCCGGCGCCATCGAATGGGTACTCGACAAGCAGCAGCAATGGGCAGCGGCAGAAAAGACGCCGGAGGCCAAGAAGCAGGCCCAGCGGCGCTTTGCCGATGGCGTGCTGGCGTTGTCGAAGGCATTCGCGCTGGCCGCAAGTTCCGATGAGGCACGCGGTATCCGCGAGGAAGTCGGCTTCTTCCAGGCCATCCGTGCCGCGCTGGTCAAGACGGCGGGCGGCTCAGGTGCTACCCGGCAGGATCGCGAGTTGGCCATCCAGCAGATCGTCAGCCGCGCCGTGGTCTCCACCGAGATCGTCGACATCCTCGCCGCGGCCGGTATCCAGACACCGGACATCTCCATCCTCTCCGACGAATTCCTGCTCGAAGTGCAGCAGATGGAGAAGAAGAACCTGGGGCTGGAAGCGCTACGCAAGCTGCTCAGTGACAGCATCCGCTCGCGCACCCGCACCAACGTGGTCGAGATCCGCGCCTTCACCGAGCGGCTGGAATACGCCATTGCCCGTTATCACGCCAACGCCATCACCACCGCCGAGGTGCTGCAAGAGCTGATCCAGCTCGCACAGGACATTCGCGCTGCGCGTAGCCGAGGCGAGGAACAGGGCCTGTCCGACGAGGAGATCGCCTTCTACGACGCGCTGGCGGAAAACGAATCTGCTCTGCAGGTAATGGGCGACGACAAGCTGCGCGTGATCGCTCACGAGTTGCTGGTCAGCCTGCGCGAGAACGTCGCGGTCGACTGGGCCCACCGCGAATCAGCCCGGGCGCGGATGCGCGTGCTGGTCAAGCGCATCCTGCGCAAGTATGGCTATCCCCCGGATCTGCAGAATGCGGCGGTGCAGACGGTGCTGCAGCAGGCTGAGGTGCTCTCCGCCCTCTGGCAATCCCGGGATGCGCCTGCGCGATAACCGGTCATCAGCAACGATCCCCCCGTATCCGGAGCCCTGTCCGTCCGTCTGCATTGGGGGAGGAATGACCAAGTCACGACGGGTTCCTTCTCGGAGAATGCCAATCTCGATCACGGTTCTGGCACATCGGACCCGGCTATTGCCTTCAACTGTACAAGCGGTTGGGCCCTATCTTTCTGGACGGGGTGGATGCGGAAGGGCCCCCACGACGGCATCGTGGGAGCCCGTGCCGGCGTCGGTCGTCACTTCGGCCACCGCGGCAACCAACCGCGTCGTGAGGCCATCCTGGCCTGACAGAATCAGGGCTGGAAGCCCTGACTACGCAGGGATCGCCAGCCGCTGGACCAAAAGATCACCAAGGCCCCTGTGCCGATCCGAGTGCTCGGGTGGCAAATGATCAGCGCCGACTCAAGGGACCGCCACCGGCTCCCAGTCTTCAGTGCTGACCAGCGACTCCAGGAAAGCAATCAATTGGCCGATCTCCTCGTCGCTCAGTTCGCGGTCGATCAGCAATGGCGACTTGTTGGGATCATCGCCCCCACCGGAGGCCATGTAGCGGACCGCTTCTTCGAGCGTGGCGGCGCTGCCATCATGAAAATAGGGGGCATGGCGGGCGACCGAGCGCAGGGTCGGGGTCTTGAAGGCGCCGCGGTCGGCCTCGTTCTCGGTCACATTGAAGCGGCCCGGGTCCGGGTTCTCTTTGCCGTATTCCAGGCCGATGTTGAAAAAGGTGCTGTTGCCATAGAAGGGCGGGGCATGGCAGGCGGCGCAACCGGCCTTATCCATGAACAGGGCCTGTCCGGCAATGGCATCGGCGCTGACCGCATCGGTCTCGCCGGTCTCGTAGCGGTCCCAGGGGGAGTTGTCGCTGTTCTTGGTGCGCAGATAGGCGGCCAGCGACTTGACGATATTCTCCGGCGTGGCCGGCTCGTCATAGATGGCCTGGAACTGCTCCACGTAGTCGGGTACGTCGTTGATGCGCGCGGTGGCAACGTCCGGGTCAGCGCTGATCTGGGCGCGCCAGGCGGCGAGGATCTGTGCCTCTAGGGTCGGTGCGCGACCGTCCCAGTACCAGACGGTCTGGTAGCCCACATTGTATAGGCTGGGGGTATGGCGGGTGTTCATGTCGCCGTTGTCGCGCGGCGACAGGACCTTGCCGTCGCCCCAGCCGAGTTCGTGATAGTGACAGCCCTGGCAAGCCATCGTGCCGCTGCCGGAGAGACGCGGATCTAAAAAGAGCTTGGCGCCGAGGGCGATCTTTTCTGGGGTCGCGGGGTTGTCCTCGGGATGAGTCATCGGCGGTAGGGCCGACGGCCGGGCGGTGGCCTCGCTGGCGATGGTGGTCGCGGTCCACAGGCTGGCGAGCAAGAGGGTAAGGACGATCAGGGCACGTTGGCCGGGCATCGGAGACCTCCATGGGTGAGTCAGTAGCTAAAGTATGGGTGGCCGGGGTCGCAGCGGCCGGGCGGGGATCGCGGTGGAAGAAGACGGTCGGGGCGACCACGCGGGCACCCGCAGGGGTGGCGGCGGGCCGTGCTGGGCCACCCCCTTGGGGCTAGATGGTGGTCGCTGGTGCCTGATGGCAACCGCCACTCCGCGCGCAGCGGCCGGGGACTGGGGCCGGTGCCGGGTTGGTCGCCTCCGGTAGCGCCCCCGATGGCGGGCTCAGATGTCGCGCAGCAGCTCGTTGATGCCGACCTTGCCGCGGGTCTTCTCGTCCACCTGTTTGATGATGACCGCGCAGTAGAGGCTGTGGCTGCCGTCGGCGGCCGGCAGACTGCCGGGCACCACCACCGCGCCGGCGGGGACGCGGCCATAGAGCACCTCGCCGGTGGCGCGGTGATAAATCTTGGTGCTGGCGCCGATATAGACCCCCATCGAGATCACCGCCCCCTGTTCGACGATCACCCCCTCGACGATCTCCGAGCGGGCGCCGATGAAGCAGTCATCCTCGATGATGGTGGGGGCCGCCTGCACCGGTTCGAGCACACCGCCGATGCCAACGCCCCCGGACAGATGGACGTTCTTGCCGATCTGGGCGCAGGAGCCCACTGTGGCCCAGGTATCGACCATGGTGCCGCTGTCCACGTAGGCGCCGATGTTCACGTAGGAGGGCATCAGCACGCAGTTCGGGGCGATGTAGCTGCCCTTGCGGGCGGTGGCCGGCGGCACGATGCGCACACCGCCCTCGCGGAAGTCGCGTGAATTGCTGTCGGCGAACTTGGAGACGACCTTGTCGTAATAGTTGGTGAAGCCGCCCTTGATAAAGCGGTTGTCCTCGATGCGGAAGGACAGCAGCACCGCCTTCTTGATCCAGTCGTTGACCACCCAGGCGCCGTTCTGCTTTTCTGCCACACGCAATTCGCCGCGATCCAGGCGCTCGATGGTATCGACGATGGCATCGTGGAGTAGGGTCTCGACGTTGCGGGGGGTAATCTCGGCGCGGCGCTCGAAGGCGGCCTCGATGATGCTGCGGGGATCGCTCATATTGGGCTCCGTTGAACAGGGTGTGGAAAGCGGGTAGGCAGGGGCGGCGGTGCCGGCAGGAATCAGGTCGGAATCAGGCTGGAATCAGGCCGGGATCAGCCTGCGCACACAGGTAGGCGCGGATGCGCTCGGCCGCCTCTACGCAGTCCGCGAACGGCGGCACCAGGGCCAGGCGCAGATGCCCGGCGCCGGGATCCAAACCGTCGGGCTGGCGGCGCGACAGGAAGCTGCCGGGCAGTACGGTGACATTCTGCGCAGCCAGCAGTCCACGTGCGAAGTCGGTGTCGGCCCCCGGGGTGCGCGGCCACAGATAGAATCCGCCGGCTGGAGCCGAGACCGACAGCACCCCGTCCAGGATCTTCAGCACTGCGGCGAACTTGTCCCGGTAGCGCTGGCGGTTGTCGCGAACATGGGCCTCGTCTTGCCAGGCGGCCAGGCTCGCGTACTGATGCTGCAGCGGCATCGCACAGCCGTGGTAGGTGCGATAGGCGAAGAAGCGCTCCAGGATCGCCGCATCCCCGGCGACGAAGCCCGAGCGCAGCCCGGGCAGATTGGAGCGCTTCGACAGGCTGTGGAAAACCACGCAGCGGCGCCAGTCGTCGCGGCCGCTGGCGGCGGCAGCCTGGAGTAGCCCCGGGGGGGGTGTCGTCTCGTCGAGGTAGATCTCGGCGTAGCATTCATCAGCGGCAATGATGAAGTCGTAGCGCTCGGCCAGTTCGATCAGGCGCGTCAGCTGCGCCATCCCGAGGACGGCCCCGGTAGGATTGCCGGGCGAGCAGAGGTAGAGCAACCGGCAGCGCCGCCAGATGGCCTCTGGCACCGCGTCGAAGTCCGGTAGCAGGTCGCTGGCATCGGTGCAGGGCAGATAGACGGGATGGGCGCCGGCGAGCAGGGCTGCCCCCTCGTAGATCTGATAGAACGGGTTGGGTAGCAGCACCAAGGCGTCGGCGGCGGGATCGATCACTGCCTGGGCGAAGGCGAACAGGGCCTCGCGGGTGCCGTTCACCGGCAGCACTTGGCGCGCCGGGTCCAACGCTCCGGCCGGTAACCCGTAGCGACGGGTCAGCCAGGCGGCGATCGCCTCGCGCAAGGCCGGTAGGCCGCGGGTGCTGGGATAAGTCGCCAGATGGTCCAGGTGCGCGACCAGTGCCGCGCGGATGAAGTCCGGGGTCGGATGTTTGGGTTCACCAATGGACAGCGCGATCGGCCGCAGCCCGGCTGGTGTCACCACCCCGCGCTGCAGGACCGCGAGCTTCTCGAAGGGATAGGGTTCGAGCCGATCCAGGTTCGGGTTCATCGTGGCCACCATATCAGGCTGACCGGGGCTGGCCGCTGCTCCCGATGCCAAGCCAGCGGGCACCGCGGGCGGTGGTTGGGCGGGCGGGCGCGACGGCGGCGCGCGCCGGGGTGTCGGCGACCATCCCGCGGGTCGCTGCCGGCTGTTTGCCGCACCCGGCCGCTAAGGCACCACTCACCGTGAGCGGTTAAGTCTCCCATAGTGGTGATTTTGCAGCACTCAAAGAGAGTCAGTATAGGTGAACCCCCTGGTACCCACCAGACGGCTCTGGCGGCGTCACCCCACACCGCGCTGGCAATCCCATTTTGGCACTCAACGGAGGTGACCGAGATGATCGAAACCCTGCATCACGTCAGCCTGATCGTCGCCGATACCCGTCGCGCGCTTGGTTTCTATCGGGATCTGCTCGGGCTGACGGTCGATCCTGCGCGCCCGGACCTGGGCTACCCCGGGGCCTGGCTGCAGGTCGGCGCGCAGCAGATCCATCTGCTGGAGCTGCCCAACCCGGACCCGCTCGACGGGCGCCCGGCCCACGGCGGGCGCGATCGCCATGTCGCCCTGGCGGTGCGCGACCTGGACCGCCTAGCGGCGGCCCTGACGGCCGCCAACATTCCCTTCACCCGCAGCCGCTCTGGCCGCCGCGCTCTGTTCTGTCGCGATCTCGACGCCAACGCCCTGGAGTTTGTCGAGACCGGCGGCTGAGCCATGGCGTGCGGCGGCCGCGGCGGCTAACCGGAGCCACCACCGAGAGTGGCACCCGGCCAGGCGCCGGCGGTGCGGCACGGGTGGTCAGCCGAGCCCGGCGGCGGCGGTCTCCAGTTCCCCGCGGCGGCGGTGATAGCCGCAGGTCTCGATGCCGGTGCGCGCCCGCTGCAGCGCGGCGCGGTCACCGCACAGCCGGGCACGATAGAGATCGATGTCGATCAGGGACAGCCGCATCGCGCCACGGCCGGCGATCGCCGCGGCCGCATCCAGGTCCGCCGCGGCCGCGGCCGCCTCGCCCCGCAGCGCCCGCAGCCAGGCCCGTCCCAGCAGCCCCAGCGGCTGGCGGGTCTGATCCGCGACGCTGGCCAGGCCGCTGACGGCGGCCTCGAGCGCTGTCGCTGCCTGGTCCAGTGCCGCGGCCTGGTCGGCGTCGGCGGCCGCCAGCGGCAGCGTCGGTGCCGCCGTGGTCAGGACCGCGCGCAGCAGCGCGGCTCGGCCCTGCGCCAGATGGTCCAGCGCGATCTCCAACGGCCAGGGCTGGGCGCTGATCCAGCCCAGGGTGCGGCTGGCGCGCGCGCTGACCTCGTCGCAGGCAGCCACCAACTCGTCGTTGGCGGCCGCTGGCGGTCCGGCCCCGGCCAGGCGCTCCCAGGCGGCCACCTCGGCCGCGGCCAGCAATAGGTCGCGGTGCTGGTAGCCGCGCAGCGAATACAACAGCGGATAGTCGGGCTCGCGTTCGGCCTGGATCGCCTCGGCGATGCTGAACAGATCGCGGGCAGCGGCGGCCTCCCCCTGCTGATGCAGGGCGGCGGCCAGGGTGGTGCGGGCAACCATCCGAAAGAAGGGGTTGGCGCTGCGATCGGCCAGCTCGACACAGCGCTCGCCCTCGGCGATGGCGGCCGGGATATGCCCCAGGATCAGCAGCAGGTCGCTGCGCCCGCCAGCGCTACCGGCCGCGTTCTTCCAATCGTCGCGGGCGGCGTGCAGGGTGCCGGCGGTCGCCATCGGTGTCAGCGCCTCGGCCAGGCGCCCCAGCGCGCGTAGGCGTGCGATGACCTGCTCCAGCACCCAGAGCTGGTCCAGTTCCGCCAGGGTCGGGTCCGGCGTCTCCCAGGGGTAGGTGAAGAAGGCGGCTAGCGCGGTCAGGTCGGTGCCCAGGGCGCCCAGACGGCGCACCGGATATAGGCCATCGTCGCCGACTCCGCGCAGGATGCGGTTGGAATAGACCTCGTCGCAGGCCTGCTGCGCCAGGCCGGCCAGGCCACCGTGGCCCAAGGCCTGATACAGCGGCAACAGCCCGGTCAGTTGCTCGGGGCGCTCCGCGGCACTGTCGCGCAGGTGCAGATAGAGCCGGCGATGTGCCGCTTGCCAGGCCGCCGGGGCGCGCTCGCGCAGGTCGGCCGCGCACCAGGCATGCACCATTGGATGCAGTTCCAGCGGGGCGTCGAGGGTGGGTGCCGCCTGCCCCGCGGTTTGGTCCATGGCCGGCCGCACCAGACTGGCCGCGTGCAGCTGTTGCAGCGCCGCGGCCAGGGCCGGCGCCGGCAGCGGGCGGTGGCGGGTCAGCACGCCGAACAGGGCCTTGCTGCTGGTGAATAGGGCCTCGCTCAGGCCGGGGATCGGCGGCGCGCGCAACAGGGCGGCCAGCGTTGCCGGTGGGACCGGCTGCTCGCACAGGGCGAGCAGTCGCAGCAACGCCAGTGCCTGGGCGCCGCTTGCCCCGCGTGTCGGCAGGTCGGTGCAGACGGCCGCCAGCAGCCGTTCGACCTGGGTCTCGACCTGACCAGCGGCGGCCGCGGTCGGCGGGTGTATCAGCATGGCTTGCAGCTGCAGGCTCAACGCATGTCCGTGCAGGGCGCTGCTGATCGCGCGCCGCTGCGCGATCGCCGAGTCGGCTGGCGCGGTGGCGACGGCGTCGTCGGCGCCCCGTGCCCGCTGCCAGTGCGCGAGCAGGTCGGCGCCGTCCGCGGGGTCGAGGCCAGCCAGGTCGAGCTGCCACAGCAGGCCATCCGGCCGCTCGTGGCCGTGCGGGTCGGGGGCCAGATCGGCCACCGGCAGCCGCGTGGTCAGCAGGATCAACCCGGCCGACCCAGCGCTGACGGGCGCCGCGAGCCAGGCCGCCAGCAGGGCGGCCACGCCGGGGGCGTGCAACTGCCCGGGGACCGGTGCCATCGCGGTGTCGCCGACGTCGGTCTGCGACCCGACGACCGGCCCGTCCGCGGTTTCGCCGGCGGGTTTACCAACGCGGTCGCGCATGCCGTCGGGTGCTGGATACTGCAGGGCCTCCAGTCCATCGAGCAGCAGCAGGGTCGGGGTCGTGGCCAGGGCCGTGGCCAGCAGCCGGCCCTTCTCCCAGGGCGGCAGGGCCGGATCATGGGCGACCCCGCACCACGCCAGGGCCGTGGCCAGGAAGTCGTCTTCCGGGGTCCAGCCGGCCCGCTCCCCGACCGGGATCCGAAAAGTCCAGCCGAACTGGCGCGGGCCGCTCGCCGCCGGTGTGCACCGGCGGGCCAGCCAGGCACGCAGCAGCGCGGTCTTACCGACCCCGTCCGGACCGACCAGCGCCACCACGCGCACCCTGGCCGCGTCCGGCGGCCAGCACCGATCGAGCCGGGCCAGTTCGGCCGCGCGGCCAATCAGTTCGGGGCCGGCGGCGGCGAGGCGGGAGAGGTCACAGTGCGGACCGGGGGGGGGGCTGGGAGGCATGCTCATGCGGATGCGGCGGTGGCTGAGGAACGGTGCCCGCATGTTAACCCCGGTCGCGGCCGGGCTGCGGGGCGCGGCTTCGGACCCAACCCGCTCCAGCATCCGCCCCGGCACCCGGGCCGCGTTGTTCGCGGCGACTGGCGCCCTTATCCTTACAGGCGCGGCGGGTCAACCGTTGAAAAGCCTCGGGTTGTCCAGATTTTCCGCAGTAGTTTTTGGACATAACTAGGACGAAGCCCCAGATGCCCAGACAGATCGCCGTCATCGGCAGTGGAATCGCCGGTCTTGCCAGCGCCTGGCTGCTCAGCCGACCCCAGGGTGCTGCCGAGTGCGAGGTGACCCTGATCGAACGCAACGACTACCTCGGCGGCCACACCCACACCGTCGTGGTCGAGGAAGACGGCCAGCCGGTACCGGTAGATACCGGCTTCATCGTCTATAACGAGCCCAACTATCCCCTGCTCACGCAGTTCTTTGCCCGCCTCGGCGTTGCGACCCGCGAGAGCGACATGTCGTTCTCGGCCTCGATCGGCCCGGGCGAGATCGAGTACGCCGGCGACAACCTGAATACCCTGTTCGCCCAGCGCGTCAACCTCTGGCGGCCGCAGTTTCTAGGTATGGTCCGCGACCTGCTGCGGTTCAACCAGCGCTGCAAGGCGTTGCTGGCCGGGCCTGGTTTCGATGGCCTTTGCCTGGGCGAATTCCTCGATCGCGAACGGCTCGGCGCGGCCTTCCGCGAGCACTATCTCTTGCCGATGGCGGCCGCGATCTGGTCCTGCCCGACCGGCACCATGATGGCCTTCCCGGCCGAGAGCCTGGCCCGCTTCTTTGCCAATCACGGTCTGTTGAACCTGGTCCACCGCCCACTGTGGCGCTCGGTGAGCGGCGGCAGTCACAGCTACGTCCGCCGCATCCTCGCCGACCTGGGCGAGGAGCGGGTGCTGGTCGATGGCGCGGCCCGGGTGCGGCGCATCGCCGACGGGGTGCAGGTGATCCTGCAGTCGGGACAGATGCGCACCTTCGACGAGGTGGTCCTGGCTTGCCATGCCGACGAGGCCCTGGCCCTGATCGAGGCCCCGACCGCCGACGAACAGGCACTGCTCGGGTGTTTCCAGTATCAACCCAACGAGACCTGGCTGCATACCGATACCGAGCTGATGCCGCGCCGCCGGCGGATTTGGTCCTCCTGGAATTATCGGTCGCAGGTCGGCGCCGATGGCACCCGCGCCGTCTCGGTCACCTACTGGATGAACCGGCTGCAAGGCTTGGCGACCCGCCGCGATTATCTGGTCTCGCTGAATCCGCTCCAGCCACCGCACCCGGAGCGGGTGCTGGCCCGGATGACCTACCAGCACCCGGTCTTCGACCAGGCGGCAATGGATGCTCAGCCCGAGCTGCACCGGTTGCAGGGGCGTGCGGGGCTCTGGTTCTGCGGCAGCTATTTCGGCTACGGCTTCCACGAGGATGCCCTGCGCGCGGCGGTCACGACCGCCGGTCTGCTCGGTGCCGACACCGGTTGGCTGCTGGCCGGGGACAGCGCCGGCGATCCGGCGGTCCCTGACCCTGCCGCCGTGCCGGCCCTGGGGACCGCCTGATGGGATCTGCCATCGCGTCGTCCGCCGCCCCGCGCCCAGCCTCAGCGGGCGCGAGCCGGCCTGCGGCAGCAGTGGACCTGGCCGCGAGTCCGCATCGCATCTTCTTCACCCGGGTCATGCACCGGCGCCTGTTCCCGGTGCAGTACCGCTTTGACTATCGGGTCTTTAGCCTGCTGCTCGACATCGATGCACTGGACCGGTTGCCGCCGCGCATGGTGCACGGGCGCCTGCCCCTGTTCCGCTTCGATCTCCGCGACCACGGACCCCGCGACGGCTCGCCGTTGCGACCCTGGGCCGAGGCCCTGCTCGCCGCCCGCGGGATCGACCTCGCCGGCGGACGCATCCGCCTGCTGTGCTTCCCGCGCGTGCTCGGGCTGGCCTTCAATCCCCTGAGCCTCTGGTATTGCGAGCATCGCGACGGGGGCCTGCGGGCGGTCATCGCCGAGGTCAACAACACCTTCGGTGAGCATCACTTCTATTTGCTCGCCGATGGCGGCTGGCCCATCGACTGGCCACTGCGCGGGCGTGCCCGCAAGTGCTTCCACGTCTCACCCCTGATGGACATGCAGGGCAGCTATCACTTTCGCCTGTCCGCCCCGGAGACGGCGCTGGCGGTGCTGATCCGCCAGTACGACGACGACGGCCGGCTCAAGCTGGTCGCCAGCCAGACCGGCCCCGGGGCACCGCTCACCGATGCGACCCTGACACGCGCCTTCCGCCGCACGCCGCTCCTGACCTTCAAGGTGCTCATGGCGATCCACTGGCAGGCCCTGAAGATCTGGCTGCGCGGCGCGCGCTACTTCCCAAAACCCGACCCGCCCCATCAAGAGGTGACCTGATGGCGAACGACAACACGGCCGAGGGCGCACTCCCGCTGTTCCGGCTCCCGGCCCTGCGGCCCCTGTTGCGGCTGTTCGACCGCCTCACTGCCGGGCATCTGCGCATCCGTATCGGCGAGCATGTCCACGAGATGCACGGCGCCGAGACCGGACCGGCCGGCGAGATCCGCATCCATCATCCCCTGCGCTTCGCCCGCCGCCTGGCAAGCAATGGCCATGTCGGTCTGGGCGAGGCCTACCTGGCCGGCGACTGGGACAGCCCCGACCCTGCCGCCCTGCTCCACGTCCTGGCGGCCAACACCCGCGATCTGCCGGCCCTGGAGACGGTGCGCCCGCTGTCGCGGCTGCTGGCGCGCCTGCACCACCGTCGCCGCGGCAACAGCCGCACCGGCAGCCGCCGTAACATCGCCTATCACTACGACCTGGGCAACGACTTCTACCGGCTCTGGCTCGACCCCGGCATGACCTATTCGGCGGCGGTCTTCGAGCGCGAGCAGGACGACCTCGACCAGGCCCAGGCCAACAAGTACCGGCGCATGCTGGCGCTGACCGGCGCCCAGCCCGGTCAGCACCTCCTGGAGATCGGCTGCGGCTGGGGCGGCTTTGCCCGCACCGCTGCCAGCGCCGGCCTGCGCGTCACCGGGGTGACCCTGTCCACCGAGCAACTGGCCTGGGCGCGCGCGAGCGTTGCCGCCGCCGGCCTTGCCGAGCAGGTGGACCTGCGCCTACAGGACTACCGCGACATCGACGAGCAGTTCGACCACATCGTCTCGATCGAGATGTTCGAGGCCGTCGGCGAGGCCTACTGGGCTGTCTATATGGAGAAGCTGCGCCGCTGTCTGCGCCCCGGCGGGCGCGCGGCACTGCAGTTCATCAGCATCGACGAATCCATGTTCGAGGACTACAAGGCCGCCCCGGACTTCATCCAGCGCTACATCTTTCCGGGCGGCATGCTGCCGACGCGGGAACGATTCGAGCGCCTGGCCGCCGCGGCCGGGCTGGAGATCGTCGCCTGCACCCACCACGGCGAGGACTATGCCCGCACCCTGGCCTGCTGGCACCAGCGCTTCCTGGCGCAGGAGCCGGCGGTGCGCTCGCTCGGCTACGACGAGCGCTTCATCCGCATGTGGCGCTACTACCTGGCCTATTGCGAGGCCGGCTTCCGCGACCAGCGCATCGACGTCCTGCAGGTCGCCCTGCAGCCGCGCGCGGACTGAGCGCACCGGCGCGGCCTCCGGTCGGCCGGGTCGCGTCCCGCCGCTCGGCCCGCATGACGCGGCGTTGATGATCGGTGCGTCGATGGGCGTGACGTCGGAGTCCCCGCGCCAGGGCCGAGTGTCGGATGCGGTGCCAGTCCGGCAGCGGCCCGAGCTTATCCTCCCAGCCGGGTGGTCCGCGGGCCGGGGCCATCGGCGGCGGTTCGGTGCGCTCGCCGATCTGAGCGAGCATCCGCCGCACCATTGCGGCTGCGGTCACTTTAGCGACGCGGCGCTTGTCCGCGCCGCAGTTGGGGCAGGTGAGCGGAAGGGACTCAAACAGCCGCTTCTGCTCTCGTCCAGGCAGCAGGGCCCAGAGGGCGCACGCCGGGGAGCGAGCGTTCGTGGCCGGGGCGGCAGGGCGTGCGGCGACCTCGGCGCAGGCGCTCGGGTGGTTAGCCGCATCAAGCCCAGATGCGCGGGCATCGTCCCGCCGCGATCAGCCCGCTACGGGCGAACCGCTGCCGCCCCGCACGCGCACCTGCTCAGCGATAGGGCTTCGGCTGCTTGACCAGCAGGTGCGCAACGGTCTGGTGTCCGTGCGTTGCCGAATGACCGGCAGCACGGCAGCCAGGCCTCGGCGCGCGACATGGTCCGGCACTTTCGCGCGCAGTGGGGCGCAGCCGACGGCGAAAGCGGCGCGCTGCACCAGCGCTTCCCGCGCGACGGGCCGCAGAAGCAGGGCAATCGGCTCGCCGTGCTGCTCAGCACCAAGGGCGAGCATTGACTGCGGCCGCCGGCCCACCCCGCAACCCTCAGGAAGCAGCTTAGATATGGTTCAGTGATGGGGGAGGCGCTGCGCTTATCCGCCCTACGGCTGCTCACATTGTTTCTGAACGGTTATTGCGCCAGGCAAAGCCTGGAAGAGGGGGAAAGCATGCTGACATGACGTAAG
>REDK01000143.1 GCA_007693535.1 Chromatiaceae bacterium | reverse complement strand
CGCCGCCCAGCGGCGAGGGGTCACTACGTCTGCGCCGGCTTGAAGCCCCCCGCGGGCCGTCTGGCTCGGTTGACCGCTGGGCCAGCGGGAATTGCTGCTGCTTCGATCCGACGCTTGACTGCAGCGCCTGGTCCGGTTATTTTTCGCCGCTTATGTCCGGCGCTGCCCGAGTGATCCGCGCCTGTCGATTACGGCCAGGCAAACGGTGACCACGAGTCACCGGCGGCCGGGCAATTGCCCCGTTCGGGCCATTTCCCCGGTATGGTCCGAAGCACAACAGCCGGCCAGCCGGCGCCAGTCAGCATCCGGCCAGTCATTATCTGGCAGTCGGCGCCCAGCCGGTATCGATTCCCAGTCCATCCCGCCGCACCGGCCCACTGGCCAGCGGGCGCGGGAGGTTACCCACGCGAGGAGCAGAGGGTCATGTCCAAGGTCTGTCAGGTCACCGGCAAGCGGCCGCTGACCGGTCACAACGTCTCCCACGCCAACAACAAGACCAAGCGGCGGTTCCTGCCGAACCTGCAGTATCACCGCTTCTGGGTCGAGAGTGAGCGGCGCTGGATTCGCCTGCGCCTGTCCACCAAGGGCATGCGCATCATCGACAAGAATGGCATCGACAGCGTGCTCGCTGAGCTGCGCGCCCGCGGCCAGAAGGTCTGACGCCGCCAGCCTCGGTGACGCGGGACGTCTGCACGCCCTCCCCGTTGCCCCGACTAGCGCCCCGGCTAACGTTCGGATCAGCGCAGCGTCACCCGAACACTGGCGCTCACCCCATCAATCACCGGAGACAGGCTCATGGCCAAAGCAGCACGCGACAAGATCCGGCTCAATTCCAGTGCCGGCACCGGTCATTTCTATACCACCACCAAGAACAAGCGAAACCAGCCGGGCAAGATGGAGATTAAGAAGTACGATCCGGTCGTGCGCAAGCACGTGATGTACAAGGAAGGTAAGATCAAATAGCCGCCGCACTCCCGGTCGCCGATCACCCCCAACTGCCCGCCCCGCAGACACAGACCCGGCCGCTACCCGGCCACCGCACCCAGACCCGCCCCGGCGGGTCTTTTGTTATGCGTGCCGATCGCCGCTTCGTGCCCGCACGCGCCTAGCGACGACGCGCTTGTTGCAGTGCGGCCTCAGCACTAACATCGACGCACCCGAGCCGCCCGCGGCGCTCGCTTCGAGCGCGACACCGCCGGTCCCGCGGCTGCCGATCGCAGCATCAGGAGTCAACCATGAAATTGGTCATCATCGGTGCCGTCGCCGCCGGCATGAGCGCGGCCAGTCAGGCACGCCGCACTGATCCCGCCGCCGAGATCATCGTGCTGGAAAAGACCCAGGACGTCTCCTACGGGGCCTGTGGTCTACCTTACAAGCTACCCCCTGGGGAGCGCATGGAGGACCTGCAGATCATCAGCGCCCAGCGCTTTCGCGAGGAGCGCAACCTCGATGTGCGCCTCGGCCACGAGGTGCTGGCGATCGAGCCCGCCGCGCGCCGGGTGCGCGGGCGTCATGCCGATGGCGACTTCGTGATCGACTACGACAAGCTGGTGATCTGCACCGGCGCCCGGGTGGCGACGCCCCCGATTGCCGGCCTCGCGGACCTGTGGGGCCGCGGCGCCTATCCGCTCAAGACGCTGGCGGATGGGCGCACCATCAAGGCCTCGCTCCAGGCCAATCCGCCCCAGCGCACGCTGGTGATCGGGGCCGGCTATATCGGCCTGGAGGCGGTCGAGAACCTGCGCGAGATGGGCTGCGCGGTCACCGTGGTAGAGGCCCTGCCGGAGATCCTGCCCTGGCTGCCGGCGACCCAGCGCCAGCGCGTCCTGGATGAGGCCGAACGCCATGGCGTCGAACTGCTGACCAACACTCGGGTCGAGGCCCTGGAGCGCAGCGGGGACGCCATCCTGGTGCGGACCTCAGCGGCCGTGCTGGAGACCGATCTGGTCCTGGTGGCCACCGGGGTGCGCCCGGAGTCGGAGCTGGCCGCGGCCGCCGGGCTGGCCCTGGGGGCCAATGGCGCGATCGCCGTGGATCGCTATCTGCGCACCAGCGATGAGCACATCTATGCGGCTGGCGACTGCGCCGATGCCACCCACGCGGTCACCGGTGCATCGGTCTGGTTCCCGCTGGCGCTGCGCGCCAACCGCGCCGGCAAGCTCGCTGGCGACAATGTCTGCGGCCACCAGCGCCCCGCCCCGCCGGTGCTCGGCACCGCGGTGTTCAAGTTCTTCGGGCTGGAGATCGCTCGCGCCGGGCTGTCTGCCGAGGAGGCCACCGCGGCCGGTCTCGACACCGCCGCGGCCGAGATCGTTTCGGCCACCCGCGCCCACTATTACGGCGGCGGCGGCAGGCTCTCGGTGTGGCTGCTGGGAGATCGCCAGACCCGACGCGTGATCGGCTGCTGCATGGTTGGCCCGGAGGCGGCCGCCCACAAGATCGACACCGCGGCCACCGCCATCCATGCCGGGATGACCGCCGAGCAGGTCTATGATCTGGACCTGGCCTATGCCCCGCCCTTCGGCCCCTCCTGGTCACCGCTGTTGATCGCCGCCTCCAAGCTCGCTCAGGCCCTCGACTAAGACGAACCGCCGCTGGCCGCTAAATGCCGGCCGCCCGCCTCTGGGCCGGCGCCGGCCCGGGGGCTGGCGTCCGGTCGGTCGCCGCCAGGCTGGCCGCCGCGGCGCCCTCAGCGGGCGGTCGGCAGCAGGGTCAGGCCGCGCAGATTCCGCGAGAAATGCTCCAGTGCCTGGATGCCGGTGTTCTCGGCCTGCTGACACCAGTCCTGCAGCAGCCCGAGCAGGGCCTCCTGCGACGGCGCGTTGCGCTCCCAGATCTGGCGCAGCCGCTCGCGATACTGATAGACCACCTGCAACCGCTGGCTGGCATGCAGCAGCTGCTCCAGCCGACGCCGACCGGGCTCGTCGAGCCGGGCCTGGTCCAGGACCAACAGCCGGCGGGCGTGACGGGCCAGGCGCCGGCAATGGTGTTCGCTGCGGCAGAGTTCCTCGCGGACCACCGGGGTCAGCACCTCGCGGCTGAAGCGGCGGGTGACGTGCATGCGTCCGATCAGCAGGGCCTTGAGGGTCTCTATGTCGACCACCTGTTTGCCGGCGCCCCAGGCCGGCCGCGGCGCCAGCTTCTTCACCCGCGCCAGCCGCAGCAGGACCAGCAGTCGGATGTAGACCCAGCCCAGATCGAACTCCCAACAGCGGGACGCCAGCCGCGCCGAGGCCGGAAAGGCATGGTGGTTGTTATGCAGCTCCTCGCCGCCGATCAGCACCCCCCAGGGCAGTAGATTGGTGGAGGCGTCGGGGGTGTCGAAGTTACGATAGCCGATAGCATGGCCCATGCCGTTGATGACCCCGGCCGCCAGCACCGGGATCCAGAGCATCTGCACCGCCCAGACGGTCAGCCCCAGGACCCCGAACAGCAGCAGATCGATCAACAGCATCAGGCCCAGCCCTTGCCATTGAAAGCGACGGTAGAGCTTGTGTTCCAGCCAGTCCTCCGGGGTGCCCTCGCCATAGCGGGCGCTGACGGCAGGGTCGCGGACGGCCTCGCGATAGAGTTCGGCGCCCTGCCAGAATACCCGCCGCAGGCCGAGCACCTGCGGGCTGTGGGGATCTTGCGGAGTCTCGCAGTGGGCATGGTGCTTGCGGTGCACCGCGACCCATTCGCGGGTGACCATGCCGGTGGTCAGCCACAGCCAGAACCGGAACAGGTGCGCTGGCAGGGGATGTAGGTCCAGCGCCCGATGGGCCTGGGCGCGGTGCAGGAAGACGGTCACCGCGACGATGGTGAGATGGGTCATGATCAGGGTCGCGAACGCGACCTGCCATGGGGTCAGATCGAGCAATCCATTCATACACATACCTGATTGCTGGCAATGGGTGGAGTGACCGGCGGCCGCAGCCGCGCACAGCGGGGCGCGCCGCCCGGTTCACTGTAACCAGACCACTATAACAGGCGCAGATGGAGATTCCCCGCCGCATCACGGCGCGCCTCCCAGCCGGGTGCCAGCCAGGTGGTGGCCACCGGGTCCAGGATCACCGCCGGCCCGGCCAGACCACCCGCCAGCGGCACCCCGGCCCGGCGCAGCACCGGCACCGGCTGCGCGCAGCCGGTGACCTGAGCCTGACCAAGCGGTGCCGCTGCCTCCGCCTGGTCCGCGGCAGCGGCGAGATCGACCGCCAGTCCGGGCAAGGTCAACCGCACCCGCAGGTTGACCAGCTCCACCGGCAGTTCCAGGGCATGTCCATAGCGGGCTGCGTGCAGCCGGTGAAAGGCCGCTGCAGTCCGCTCGCGCCCCTGCCAGGGCAGGTTCAGCGTGTAGGCCTGGCCCTGGTAACGCAGGTCCACGCTGTCTTCGCGCCAGGCCCCGCGCCAGGGTCCGCTGCCGGTCTGGTCCGCGGCCCAGCCGCCTGGCTGCTGCCCGCGCGGAGCCCGGCCATTGGCCAGCGCATGTCCCTCCCGCGCCAGCGCCTGTCTCCCGGCCGCGGCCAGTTCCGCCAGGGCCGCCCCGACCGCGGCATCGTCGCGGGTGGCCAGCGGGCCGAGCCAGGTGCGGGTTAGCAACCGCCCGGGCTGGCCGACCAGCATGCCTAGTGCCGACAGCACCCCAGCACGCGCCGGCACCAGTGCCCGGTGCATCCCCAGCGCCTCCGCCAGAGCACAGACATGCAGCCCGCCCGCACCGCCAAAGGAACAGAGGGTGTACGCGCGCGGGTCCAGCCCGCGTTGCACCGAGATCACGCGCAGCGCGCGCGCCATGTGCTCGTTGGCCACCGCAATCACCCCCGCGGCCGCCGCGCTTGCCGAATCCGGGTCGCGCAATCCCAGGGCCGCCCCGAGCCGCGCCAGGGCAGCTCGTGCGGCGGCAACATCGAGCCGCATACGCCCGCCGAGAAACGCATCCGCCCTTAGTCGACCAAGCACCAAGTTGGCATCGGTCACGGTGGGCTCGGTGCCGCCGCGGCCGTAGCAGACCGGCCCTGGATCGACCCCGGCCGAGGCCGGCCCGACTAGCAGCAGCCCGCCGGCATCGACCCGGGCGATGCTGCCGCCACCGGCGCCGATGGTATGCATATCCACCATCGGCACGGCCACCGGCCAGTCGCCGATCCGCCCGGCGGTCGTCAGCCGGGGGGCGCCATCGATCATCGCCACATCGGTGGAGGTGCCGCCCATATCGAAGCTGAGCAGCCGCCCGCTCCCGGCCGCGGCGGCCACATAGCCGGCCCCGACCAGCCCGCCGGCTGGCCCGGACAGCAGCAGCCGCACCGCGCCGGCCGCGGCCTGGCCGGCCGCCACCGCCTCGCCGCTCGATTGCATCACCGCGAGCCGCGTCCCCGGCAGCCCCTGCTGCAGGCGCCCTAGATAGCCGGCCACCAGCGGTCCAACGCGAGCATTGAGCCAGGTGGCGATGCCGCGCTCGTACTCGCCGATCAGCGGCAGCACGCGGGAGGCGCGCGAGACGAACAGCCCCGGCGGCAGCGCCGCGGCGATGGCCTGCTCGGGGCGGTCGTCGAGATAGCAGAACAGCAGGTTGATCGCCACTGCCGCCGGTTGCAGGCGGGCCACCGCAGCCCGCAGCGTCGTCAGCGCGGCGCTATCCAGGGGTTCGAGCAGGCCCCCATCGGCGGCGAGGCGACCGCCGGTCTCCAGGCACAGCGCGGGGGGAACCGGCGGCTTGAGCAGCGGGGGTTGCAGATCGTAGAGCGCCGGGCGCGCTTGCCGGCCGATGCTGAGCAGGTCGCCCAGCCCGCGATTGCCGATGTAGACGGTGCGCGCACCCTTGCCCTCCAGCACCGCGTTGGTGGCCACGGTGGAGCCGTGAATCACCCGCAGTTGCGCCGGGTCCAGCCCCAGGGCCTGGATGCCCGCCAGGATGGCCTGCTCCGGCGCGGTCGGGGTGGACAGGCACTTATGCACGCTCAGCACCCCGTCGCGCCAGAGCACGAAATCGGTGAAGGTGCCGCCGGTGTCGATACCCAGAATCATGCCGGCACCATAGCCGCCGGCCGCGACCGCTGCAACGGCCCCAGGATTGGCAGGGGCGGGACCGCGCGCTATGGTCGCCGATTATGAACAGCCTGCTTGCGGTGACCGAACTGACCCGGCGTTTTGGCGCCCGGGTCGCTCTGTGCCAGCTCGGTTTCGAACTCGACCGCGGCGAGGTGCTGGGACTGCTGGGGCCGAACGGGGCCGGCAAGAGTACCTGCCTGCAATGCCTGTCGGGCAACCTGGCCCCGACCAGCGGACGGGTGCTGATCGGTGGCATCGACCTCTGGCGCGAGCCCCGGCGGGCCAAGGCCCGGCTCGGCTATTTACCGGAGCGCGCACCGGTCTATCCGGAACTGCGTCTAGATGAATACCTGACGTTCGCGGCCCGGCTGCGCGGACTACGCGGCCCGGACCTGACCCAGGCGCTGACCGCGGTCAAGGCCCACTGCGGGCTGGAGGCGGTTGGCCGGCGCCTGCTTGGGCGCCTATCCAAGGGCTATCGTCAGCGCGCTGGCCTGGCCCAGGCCCTGCTCCACCGCCCGGACCTGATCATCCTGGACGAGCCCACCGACGGCCTCGACCCGGTGCAGTGCCGCGAGATGCGCGGGCTGATCCGTGAGCTGACTGCCACCAGCGCGGTGCTGCTGTCCAGCCACGCCCTGGCCGAGGTCCAGGCGGTCTGCACGCGGGTGATCATTCTCAGCGCGGGCCGCGAGTTATACCGCGCCCGGCTGGCCGGCACCGAGCCTGCCGACGCCGGCTGGCTGGTGCGCCTGCGGCCACCGCCGACGCTGGCCACGCTGGCCGCCCTACCGATGGTCGCCACCGCCCTGCCGGCACTGGACGCCGACGGCCGTCATGCCGATCCCAGCGCCTTTCAGGTCCGGCTGCGAGACAGCCCGGCCGCTGCAGCAGCCCCCGCCGGCGCGCAGGCGTTGCTGGCCCGCGCCCTGGTAGAGCGGGGCTTCTGCCTGCTCGAACTCTCGCCGCGTCGCACCGACCTCGAGCGCCTGTTCTTCCGAGAGATCGGACTGGAGACAGGACCATGATCCTGGCCATCGCCCGCCGCGAATGGCTGGCCTGCTTCCAGACCCCGCTGGCCTGGCTCCTGCTGGCCGCGAGCCAGGTCGTACTGGCTTGGATCTTTCTCAATGTGCTCGATGACTTCGCCGGCCTCGCCAGCAGCGACCGCGGCGGCGGGATCAATCTGGCCCTGGTCCAGAACCTGTTCGGCTCGGCCGCGGTGCTGATGCTGCTTGCCGCGCCGCCGCTGGCCGCGCGCGCCTTGAGCAGCGAGCGGCGCGAAGGGACCGACCAACTGGTCGGCGCGGCCCCGGTCGAGCTTGCGGCCGTCGTCCTGGGCAAGTTTCTCGGCCTGGCACTGCCGCTGCTGCTGCTGAGCCTGCTGCCCCTGGGGCTCGGCCTAACCCTGCTCGGGGTCGCCCCGATCGACCCCGGCCTGTTCCTGGCCGCCACCCTGGGCCTGTGGCTCGCCGGCCTGATGTTCTGCGCGGCGGGCCTGTTCGCCGCCAGCCTGACTGCCCAACCGGCCCTGGCCGTGGTCATCGCCTATGGCATCCTGGTGACCCTCTCGGTGCTCAACCGCGTCGAGCGCATCGCCGCCGAGACCGTCTCGCTGTTCGAGTGGCTGGCCTGGAACCAGCATCTGTTCTGGTTCCTGACCGGGGTCGTCCGCCTGAGCGACCTGCTCTACTTCGCCGGCATGAGCGCCCTGTTTCTGGCCCTGACCCAGCGTCGGCTGGCCAATCAGCGGCTGGGATGAACCGCACCGCCGACCAGTCCCGGTCGCCGGCCGGCAGCGCCAGTGCGCACCCGGTGCGGACCGCCCCGGCCCCGGCCCCGACCTCAGCGACCGCGACCCCAACCAGCCCGGCGCTCGACGCCACCCGTCCCGCCCCCAGCCCCTGCAGCAACGGCCTGACCCGCTGGCGCCTGCAGCGCCTCGACCGCGCCGCGGCCGACCTCGTCTATGCCCTGCTGCTGTTCGCCCTGCTAGTCCTCGGCGGCTGGCTCGGCAGCCGCCACGAGCAGGTCTGGGACTGGACCAGCACGCGCCGCAACAGCCTGTCGGCAGCCAGCGAGGCGGTGCTCGCGCGGCTGCAACCCGGCCTCGACATCCGCGTCTTCAGCGCCCCCGGCACACCGGTCGGGCGCGCGGTGGAACAGCTCCTGCAGCGCTATCGCCGCAGCCGCCCCGACCTGCGCATCCGCTACGTGGACCCACACCTGTTCCCGGAACAGGCCCGCGCCGCCGAGGTGCGCCTGCACGGCCAGTTGCTGCTGGAATACCAGGGCCGCCGCGAGACTCTGCAGGTCCTCGATGAGGCCAGCCTGACCAACGCCATCGCCCGGCTCATGCTCACCGATCCGCCCTGGATCGCGGTGCTGGAGGGCCACGGCGAGCGCGCCCTGCACAGTGCCGCCGGCAGCGACATCGGCCGCCTCGGCCAGTTGCTTGAACAACGCGGCCTACGGGTGCGACCACTCGACCTGGCCAGCCAGCCCGCCATCCCCGACAACGCCGGTCTGCTCTTGCTCAGCCTACCGACGATTGACCTGTTTCCCGGCGAGGCCGCTGCCATCCGCGCCTACCTCAAGCGCGGCGGCAACCTGCTCTGGCTGCTCGACCCGCCCGCCAGCGCCGGCGACAGCGCCGCGGGCAGCCCGCTGCGCGGGCTCGAACCGATTGCCGACTACCTGGGCATCGCCCTGCTGCCGGGGCAAATCGTCGATGCCGCCGGCGCGGCCTTCAGCCAGGAGGCGCCCACCCTGGCGGTGCTGGCCGACTGGCCGGACCATCCCCTGGGGCGCAGCATGACCCAGCCGGCCCTGTTTCCCGGTGCCGTCGCCTTCGCCGTGACCATGGCCCCCGGCTGGCTGCTGGAGACCACCCTCGGCACCGGCGCCCTGAGTTGGAACGAGACCGGCACGATCCGCGGCGAGATCGCCCGCGATCCGACCGCCGGCGAGCAGGCCGGACCGCTCCCGCTGGCCCTGGTCCTGTCGCGACCGCACCCGGCGACAGCGCCCGCCAACCCGGACCCTGACCGCGACCCTGGCGCTGGCCCCGAACCATCGGCCGACCCCGCGCCGGCAACCACCGACCCGGGAGCGACGCCACCGCGCCAGCGCGTGATCCTGGTCGGCGACGGCGATTTCCTCAGCAATGCCCATCTGGACCAGGGTGCCAATCAGACCCTGGCCCTGCGCATGGTGCGCTGGTTGCTGGGCCGCGAGGACCTGGTCGAGATCCCCGCCACACCGGCTGCCGCACCCGCGCTCCAGCTGCCCCCGGCGCGCGCCCTCGCCATCCGCCTCGGCACCCTGCTGATCCTGCCGTTGCTGCTGGTCGGCACCGGCCTGCTGATCCATTGGCAACGCGCCCGCGCCTGAGCCATGGCCCGCCGCTGGCTGCTCAACCTGACCCTGGCCCTGCTGCTGGCCCTGCTCTGGGGCCTGGCGCACTGGGACCTGGCGCGCGAGCAACGCGCCACCCGCTTGACCCCGCTGCACGCCGAGCGAGTACAGCGGATCGCCCTGCACCGCGCCGATGAACCACGGCTGCTGCTGGTGCGCGGCGAGCGCGGCTGGGACATGCACGAGCCCTGGCGCGCCCCGGCCGATGGCGCGCGGATCGCGCGCCTGCTGGCGATCACCGCCGCCCCCAGTCACCGCACCCTGCCGGCGGCGGCGGCCGATCCGGCCGCCCTCGGCCTACTTGCCCCGCGCTGGCGCCTGCTGCTCGATGGCCTGGAACTGCGCCTGGGCGATCAGGCTGCGCTCGGCGCCCAGCGCTACGTGCAGGTCGGCGACCTGATCCACCTGATCGAAGACCGGTTCCAGCCCCACCTCGGTGCGCCCGCCGCGGCCTACCTCGCCCGCACCCTGCTGCCGCCGGGGTTCAGCCCCGGCATCGGGCGACTCGATGGCCAACCGCTGAGCGCCGACGCCCTGGCCACGCTGGCAACCAGCGAGGCGGTCCGGGTAGAGCCCCTCGCCGGCACCCTGGGCGGGCACCTGCTGGAGATCCAATCCGCCGACGGCGACCCCGCTCTGCGCTTCCTGATCAGCGCCGACGGCTCCCACTGGAGCCGCGCCGACCTGCGCCTGACCTACATCCTGGCTCAGCCACCGCTAGCCTGGCAGCGACCGCAGCGCACCAACCCGACCAACTCCGAGCACGATGAGCCCTTCGCACCAGCTGCCGAGGCCCCCGCCACGGCGCACGACTGAACCAGGCATCCACGACGGTCTTGGCGGCCTCCAGCGGCTGATCCGCTATCCGGGTGGTAGCGGCAATCCGCTGGCGGGTACCACAGTGACGCCCTGCCGCGCTGCCAACGGTGGATCGTGGTTCTCGCGGTGACTGGTCGCCGGGACCGAAACACCGGACAATGGCCGCCGCCCCCGCATTCCCGTTGAGATGCAGACACCCAATCCACATTTGCAGTTGGCGCAGTACCTCATCCGCGGCACTGACCTCAGCGTCTTTCTGACCGGCAAGGCCGGCACCGGCAAGACCACCTTCCTGCACGCGCTCAAGGCCGACCTGCCCAAGCGCACGATCATTACCGCCCCGACCGGGGTGGCCGCGATCAATGCCGGCGGCGTGACCCTGCATTCGTTCTTCCAGCTCCCATTCGGTCCCTGGGTGCCCGGCGCGGAGGCCGCGCGCCGGGCGGCGGAGCGGCGCCTGCCGCGGCAGAAACGCGAGATCATCCAAGGCCTGGACCTGCTGGTCATCGACGAGATCAGCATGGTCCGCTGCGATCTGCTCGATGCGGTCGATTGCGTGCTGCGCCGGGAGCGCCGCTGCGACCAGCCATTCGGCGGCGTCCAACTCCTGATGATCGGCGACCTGCATCAGCTCGCACCGGTGGTGCCAGCGCCGGACTGGGCCATCCTGAAGGACTGGTATGAATCGGCCTATTTCTTCAGCAGCCGGACGCTGCAGGCGACCGAGATGGTGTCGATCGCCCTCGAACAGATCTACCGGCAGACCGATGCGGACTTCATCGAGCTGCTCAATCGGGTACGCGACAATCGGCTGGACGCGGCCGCCCTGGCGCGGTTGAATTCCCGCTATCGGCCCGATTTCCGGCCCGGGGAGGCGGACGGCTATATCACCCTGACCACGCACAATCGGGGCGCCGATCGCATCAACGAGCGTCACCTGGGCGCGCTCGGGACCAAGGCCTACCGCTTCGCGGCGCAGATCCAAGGCGATTATCCGGCCCACGGCTACCCGACCGCCGAGAACCTGACCCTCAAGCAGGGCACTCAGGTCATGTTCGTGCGCAACGACACCACATCGGCCAAGCGCTGGTTCAACGGCAAGATCGGCACCGTCGCCCACCTCGGACGCGAGCGCATCGCCGTGCGCTGTCCGGGCGACGCGACCGCGATCGAGGTCGAGCCGGTCACCTGGGAGAACATCCAGTACCGCCTCGACCCCGAGACCAAGGCGCTCACCCAGGAGGTCATCGGCACCTTTACCCAATACCCGCTGCGCCTGGCCTGGGCCATCACCATCCACAAGAGCCAGGGGCTGACCTTCGAGCGGGCCATCGTCGATGCCGGGGCCGCCTTCTCCCCGGGGCAGGTCTATGTCGCCCTGAGCCGCTGCAAGACCTTCGAGGGACTGGTCCTCGGCGCCCCAATCCCGCGCCGGGCGGTCATGACCGATCCGGTGGTCGCAGGCTATGTTGCCGAGGCCACCCGCCACCCGCCGACCCCAGACCAGATTGAGCGAGCGAGCCGTGCCTACCAGCAGCGCCTGCTCCTGGAATGCTGGGACTTCAACGCCCTCGGCGCCCACCTGCAGCGGCTGTTAGGTCTGCTGCGCAACAACCGGCGGGTGCTCGACGCCAACGGCGCCGACGTCATCGATGCGCTGGAGCACCAGACCAATGAGGCGGTCGTCGCTGTCGCCGCCAGGTTTCGGCAGCAGCTACGGTCGCTGTTCCGGGAGGACCTGACCCCGGAGGCCGACGAGCGTGTTCAGGAGCGCGTGCGCAAGGCATCCGCCTATTTCTCCGCGCGGCTCCAGCAGGGACTGTGCCCGTGGCTCGCCACCTTCTCGTTCGGGACGGGCAACCAGGCGCTGCGCAAGACGCTCCAACAGGCCGTCGATGAGCTACGCAAAGCACTGCTGGTCAAGACCGCGGCGGTCGAGAGCTGCCAAGAGGGCTTCACGACTGCCACCCATCTGGGCGCCCTGGCCAGGGCGCGGATCGACGCCGAATCCGGCGGTCAGCCCTCGACCAGGCAAGCACCCGGCCGGCCGCCCGACCCCGCCGGGGCCCCCGGACTGCCGGCGGCGCTGCGGCGTTGGCGCGACCAGAGGGCAGCGGACGAGCTGCGCGCGGGCGTTACCCGCCACCGCATCCTGACCCGGGCCGTGCTGCGCCAGATCGCCGCGACCCTGCCACAAGACCCGCAGGCACTGGCCGCCATCAAAGGCATCGGCAAGCACAGCGTCGAGCGGTATGGCGATGAGATCCTGTCCATCGTCTTCAACTGGTGCCGCCGCCAAAGCATGGAGGCCGCGGCCATCCCTCGCCCCGGGCCGCGGCACCAGACCGAGTCCGGCGCGCCGGACGGGGATACCCGAGCGATCAGCTATCGCCTCTATCAGGAAGGGCTCGGCATCGCGCAGATCGCTGAGCGCCGCGCGCTCAAGCCCACCAGCATCGAGGGCCATCTGGCCCACTACATCCGCGCCGGCACGCTCGCCGTCACGGCGTTCATAGATGAAGAGAAGGTCGCGCGGATCGCCGCCGTGCTCGCGCAAACCGGACCCGACGCCTTCGGGCTGGCAAAGCAGGCCCTCGGCAACGACTGCTCCTACGGTGAGATCAAGATGGTACAGGCCCATCTGGCGCGGGTTCGCTGAACCGGCATCCGCCACGCCTCTCTCATGTCGGAGAACCTCGTCGAGGCGCATACACAGCAAAGGACGTGCGCCCACCCGATCTGCTCGGGCTGCTGCAGTCGCCCGCTAGTCACCATCCGCCGCACCCTCTGCACGGCCCGGGCAGCCCGCTTTGGCGGCTCCTAGAGACGCCTCCAGCCGCCGCCCTGGAGGCACCGCTGAGACTGTGAAGTGTTCCCCAGATCCGCGACAAGAGACTGCACCACGAAGGACACGAAGCGCACGAAGAAAGACAACCATCTACTATCGCCGCCTGTTCTGCTTCATGTTCTTCGCGATCTTCGTGGTGACAAACATTTCCTGTCCGCCGTTCGCGAATACTGTCACAGTCTCTCTGCTCGTCCCGGCTCAGGCCCGCACGACGCTGATCCGCCGCCCAGCCGGGCTGGGTGACGCCTCGACCGCGGTGCGCGCCTCGAACCGCGGTGCGCGCCTCGATCGGCAGCTGGCTGCTGGCGAGTGCCCGCGGCAGGACCTCCCGGTCGATCGGGTTGGCCACCACCAGGCCGCTGGCACCATCCCGGCGCAGGAGGCCTAGGTCGACCAGGGAATGGCGGTCGTCCTCGGGCACCGCACCAACGGCGGTTCCGGCCAGCATCGGTTCGATGATCCGGCACACCCGCGGCTCGCGCAGTTCGTGCGCCAGTTAGTCCAGATGGGTGACCTGCTCCAGGATCAGCCGCTCCCTGGCCGCGTCGATGCGCGGCGCGTCAATGGGCCGGGCGCGGTTGCGGTTGCGTCTGGCACGGCTCTCGAAGCAGAGCGTGAAGGCCAGCGCGTTGATCAGCCAGGGCTGCCCCTGGCTCACCCCCAGCAGAGGGTCAGTGCCGCGGGGCATGCAGCGGTCGAAGTATTTCTTCTGATCGATCAGTTCCTGCACCGTCTCCATGTCCCAGCGCCCGAGCGGCGGCCGGGTGTCATGGTCATCGGGCCAATTTGGACCTTCGGTGTTGAAGAAGCGCATGGCGGGTTCCGGTGGCAGCTCGCAGCCGGTGCAGGGTAACCGAGCGTCGCCAGCGGGTCGCCGCGACCGCGCCCACTGAAAGTTGATGGAACCGCTGCCGATCGGATGTCGGCGCTCGGAGACCGTGCTTCGGTCCGACTGTGACCGCACGATTCCTGTTGCATCCCATACCCGGTGCAGCGCGCTGCCACCGTGCTTCCCTGCGCCATTACGGGGTTGGGGGCCAATCGATGCCAACTACCCCGTTCCGGTTGGAACGGGGTAGTCAAGGCAACGCCTCCTTGTCCTATTCTGTCAGGACTGCTCTGAGTTCCAACGCCAGTTCCAGAAGCTGGAATCCGTCCACCTCAGCGATCCTTTTCTTGGCCAGGTCCGACTCGACCTTGCCGATGAAGGCATTCACTTGGTTGGTCGCCGGAGTCAACCTGCGAGCCAGGATGAATTCGGGAACCTTTTTGAGGTTGGCCAGGTAGGCGTTTTCGAGCGGCCTGGACAACGCGAACTCGTACACCCTGGCGATGAGTTCGTTGGCAAGTGCAACCGGCGCATCCACACGCGAGGACACTAGGCTTGACTTCAATTCCTTGAAGCGCAGCTCCTTCTTGAGCTTGACCTCAGTGCTGATCAGACGTAAGGACGCCGAATCCTTGTCAATGTACGTCCGACCGGGGGTTCTCCAATCCGCCGGCGGTGTGCCCTTGCTGTCCTCCTTTTCCTTGATCTGCAGCTCGAGGTCGCCGCGGACCGACGGTTCCAGGTTTTCAAGCGCCGCTTGCAGTTCGGTCTTTTTATCCTCGGTCACGGCCTCGAACTTGAACTCATAGCGCGCAAACTGTGCGGGAACCGCGAAGGCTTCCTGAACCGCGCTCAGCACCCGAATGGCTTCATCGTGAAGCGCCAGATCGAGGTTCTTGAACTCGATCTTGGTCTCTTTATCCTTGAAGTCCGCCTTGATCTCCCCTTTCGGTTTGCCAGGGATCTCCCACTCGATCTTTGTGTCCTCCTCCTTCTTGAACAAGGCTTCCGGAAAATGCGCCTGCACCTCTGCCTTGAGCAGAGTCAGTGCGTCAAGAGGTAGCACCTCAGGCGGATATCTCAATTCGAGCTTGGTGTCCTTAAGCAGCCTCTCGACCTTCTCGAATTTGGGCTTGATCTCGCGTTTTGAAGGCTTCGTTTTTAATTGCAGCGCAATGGCGTTCAAGACCCCCATGGCTTTGGCTTCGTCCTGTGGCAGAAGCTTCTTGAACTCGATCTTGGTCTTGTCGCTTTCCTTCCACTCGAAATTGATCTCTGTCTTGCCGTCGCGCCATTCGTACTTTCGTTCCTTGGTCTTGGTCTCATCCTTGGTTACCGTCGCGCTTCGAAAACTATTCCCGATCAACTGCTGCAGCGCAGCGAGTGATAAATCCTGGTCGAGGGGCGGCTTGTATTCATCCTTGATCTCCAACTCCACAATCTCGGGATCCTGATCATAGTCCAGGACGTCGGCCAGCAGGACCTGGAGCCGGAGGTGCTCGGAAAGGTGCCGCGCGTACCTTGTCCTGACCTCTAGCTTGACCTCGAGTTTTGTTTTTTCGCTCACTTGATCTGGAAAGCCGAGCACGCCGTCCGCGAGTTTGGCCACGGCATATCCGGGCAGCAAATCCGCCGACCGGGCGTGCGAGAAACGCCCGGCCTCGCCCAGCGTGTTCTGCTGACCTCGTCCAGCTAGCTCTGCACTCACCTTCACGTCGCCGAACTCCGGCAAATCGGTAAGGATATCATCGAGATCCGTTAAGATGTCGGGTGCAGACTCGAGCAACTGTTGCGCCCGGGGCAGCTTCTCCAAATTCGTTAGAGACACATATCCTTTGGCATAGAAGGGCATCTTCCCTGCCTTCTCCAGATTGTGGCAACCCGAGCCGGTACAGCTCGCAGAGGGCACGGCCACATTGATCGACATGTCGTGACCAGCAAACTTCCCGGTCGTGTGACAGGTATTGCAGTGCACCCCTGCTCGGGGGTGCTGGCGAACAATCTCAGCTCCCGAGCCAAGCAAGCGAGAGCGGACCTCCCCCATCTTTTGGATCACGTCTATGAAATTCTGATTCGACTTGGTCTTTGGCTCCTTGATCTCGAACGTCAGCACAGCCAGGCTGTCGGTCTGAACGATGTCTTGGGCGCTCGCTATTCCTGTCGATACGAGCATCGCCAGGATCGCAAGAATCTGGATGCGGAACAGTTCTTTCATACGATGGTTCTTCTTGTTGTCAGGATGGAAACAGGACCGCGAACTGACTGACGGAGGTGCGTCCCGGTCGGCCTTGACACAGGGATCCGGAACCCAAACGGCCGTCATGGCGACGCGATGACGTCGCCCCGCGATCGGAACGAGGGCAATTTCGCTCGCCAGGCTGATGGCCCCGGGTACCGGTTGTATGGCCGTTGGCGTGCGGCCCGCCGTCGTCGCGACCACCGATGAGACACGGTGCATCAGCAATGCTGTTGGCCTGCTGCGTTACAGCGACTCGCGGGTGATGACCACGAGGCTCACCGGGACGTCCACGGCCGCCGGCAACGCCATGAACGGCGTTGACAACCAGGGTTCGCTGGGAGCCATCGAAGTGCCCGCCAACGCCCGCCGCAGGGGTCAGGGCTGCCCGTTAGCGGTCAGGGCATGCCCCTCAGCGGGAGCATGCGCGGCATGTCAGATGGAGCAGGGACCCGCTCGGGTCGCAGGAGACGCATACAGTCTCGTCGGACGTCGGATCACGGCACAGTCTCCAGGCGGGCTGGGGTCAACGAACTGGCTGGCCGAGGATCCGATTCGGATTCCGCATGCTGGCTTGTGGGCCGACGCGCAGGGCGCGCCGGTCGATACGAACGCGGTCGCGCTCCGGGGAGGGTTGCGGCGCCGCTGTTGATCGCCCCGAACGATATCCACTCGCATTTCGGAATGCAACCTGTTTACGGTTAGGATATCCAACCGGTCCTATTGACCCAGGGAATCTGTCAGCCTGCCCCGGGACAGGGAGTTGCCGAGGCCCGCGGGGCCGGTGCTGGCGCGATCGGGGCGCTCGCGGGGCCTTCGTGGCAAGCCTCGGCGAGCGGGGGGAGGCAATGGCGCGGCCGGGCGGGAAGACCCGCGAAGACAGGCGTTGACCAACACCCTGTTCGAGGATGCCAAGCAACGCCGACGCCGTCTGCTGCAGACGGGGCACCCGCTCGGGCCTGCCTCCAGCTCCGGCGACCTGAGCACTGGTGAAACAACCGCCGGCCTACCGCGGACGCCCCGAAGACGCCCTCGCAACCGCCGGCGATTGCTTCCCAATCTCGAGGTCGCAACGGCGGTGGCCGGGGTCCACATCTGGCGAGGACCGGCTTCATATCTACCATCTCCCGGGAGGTCACACATGGTTGAACTGAAGATCGAAGGCATGTCCTGTATGCACTGCGTCAAGGCCGTCACCGAGGCACTGTCAGCAGTGCCAGGCGTGACGACAGTCCGGGGCGTCGACTTGGAGCACGGCACCGCCGCGGTGGACGGAGCGCCAGAGCCGGCAGCCTTGGTGGCCGCGCTCCAGGCGGCCGGGTACCAGGCCGAGGTCGGCGGGTGATCGCACTCGGGAAGACCGCCGCACAACCGGGCGTTTGCTACTCGCTGCGCCCGCCTCCGCGCTGCCGCCGCGTCGGCGGGGGTCCGCAATGACACACGAGGTGCGCATCGGCGTCGGCGGTATGAGTTGTGCCTCCTGCGTCGCGCGGGTCGAGCGGGCGCTTGGCGGCAAGGCCGGGGTCGAATCCGCGACGGTGAATCTGGCCGCCGAGACGGCAGTCGTGCGCTTCGATCAGGCGGAGCTGCCCGAGCTGCTGGAGGCCGTGCGCGGCGCCGGCTACGACCCAATCACCGAGCAGACCGCCATCGGCATTGCGGGCATGACCTGCGCGTCGTGCGTCGCCCGCGTGGAGCGGGCGATCAAGGCCCTGCCGGGCATCATCAGCGCATCCGTCAACCTGACCACCGAGTCGGCGACGGTCGTCTTCCTGCCGGCCACGGTCAGCCGCGAGCGGATCGCCGCGGCGATCCGCACCGCCGGCTACGAGCCCGCGCCGGCGGACGCGGCCCCGGACGCAGAGCAGGATCGCCACGCGCGGGAGCTGCGCGCGCTGCGGCGCGACCTGCGCTTCGCGGCGGCGCTCACGCTGCCGCTGGTGCTGATCAGCATGGCGCCGATGGTCCTGCCCGGCGTGCGCGGCCTGCTGTCGGCGCTGGCGCCGCTGCCGGTCTGGGACTGGCTCCAGCTCGTGCTCGCCACGCCGGTCCTGCTCTGGTCGGGGCGGCGCTTCGCGATCCGCGGCTGGGCCGAGCTGCGGCATCTCAGCCCCGGCATGGACACCCTGGTCTTGATGGGGAGCGGGTCGGCCTATCTCTATTCCGTCCTGGCGCTGACCGTGCCCAGGCTGTTTCCGGAGGGCACCGCCCATCTCTACTTCGAGGCCAGCGCGGTCATCATCACGCTGATCCTGCTCGGCCGCTATCTGGAGGCGGTCGCCAAGGGGCAGACCTCCGAGGCCATCCGGCGCCTGGTGGGGCTTCAGCCCAAGACGGCGCGAGTGGTGAGCGCCGACGGCGAGGCCGAGCTGCCGGCCAACGCCGTGGTGCCGGGCGACCTGATCGCCGTGCGCCCTGGCGAGCGCATCCCGGTGGACGGCACGCTCACCGCGGGCGAGAGCCGCGTGGACGAGTCCATGCTCAGCGGCGAGCCGGTGCCGGTGCACAAGGTGCCCGGCGACGCCGTCATCGGCGGCACCGTGAACCAGACCGGCGCCTTTCGCTACCGGGCCACGCGGGTCGGCGCCGACACCGTGCTGGCACAGATCATCCGGCTGGTGGAGGATGCCCAGGCCGGCAAGCCGCCAATCCAGCGGGTCGCCGACCGCATCGCGGCCGTGTTCGTGCCGCTGGCCATCCTCGCCGCCGCGATCACCTTCGCCACCTGGCTCTGGCTGGGGCCGCAGCCGGCCCTAGAGCACGCCTTCGTCGCCGCCGTCAGCGTGCTGCTCATCGCCTGTCCCTGCGCCATGGGGCTGGCGACGCCGACGGCCATCATGGTGGCCACCGGGCGCGGCGCGGCGATGGGGATGCTGTTTCGCCGCGGCGCCGCGCTGGAGACCCTGGCGCAAGTGGACCGCATCGTGCTCGACAAGACCGGCACCCTCACCGCGGGGCACCCGGCGCTGACCGATCTGGAGCCGTTCGGCATCGACGGTGACACGGTGCTGGCCCTGGTCGCCGCGGTGGAGCACCACAGCGAGCACCCGATCGGCGCGGCCATCACCACCGCCGCCCGGGAGCGCGGCTTGACCCTGGCCCAGGCTGTTGCGGTGGATGCGGTGCCTGGCTACGGCATCCAGGCCCGCATTGGGGAGGCGCCAGCCGAGCAGCAGATCGCCGTGGGCGCCGAGCGCTTCATGGAAAGGCTTGCAGTCTCAGTGCGCCCAGCCGCAGCGGCGGCCGAGCGTCTGGCCGAGGAGGGCAAGACGCCGATCTACGTCGCCGCCGACGGCGCGCTGATCGGCGTGCTCGCGGTGGCAGACCCGATCAAGCCCACGAGCCGGGAGGCCGTGGCCCGGCTGCGCGGGCTCGGCCTCGAGGTTGCGATGCTGACCGGCGACGGCCGGCGCACCGCCGAGGCGGTCGCCCGCCGGCTCAGCATCGAGCGCGTGCTGGCCGAGGTGCTGCCGGCGGACAAGGCGGCGGAGGTCACGCGCCTGCAACGCGACGGCGGCAAGGTCGCCTTTGTCGGCGATGGCATCAACGACGCCCCAGCCCTGGCGCAGGCAGACGTGGGCATCGCCATCGGCACTGGCACCGACATCGCCGTGGAGGCGGGCGAACTGATCCTGATGAGCGGGGACCTAACCGGCGTCGCCGATGCGGTGGCCCTGGCGCGGCGCACGCTGCGCACGATCCGGCTCAATTTCTTCTGGGCCTATGCCTACAACGTCGCGCTCATTCCGGTCGCCGCCGGTGTGTTGTATCCACTGAACGGCTGGTTGCTGAATCCGATGCTCGCCGCCGGGGCCATGAGCATCTCCAGCCTCTTCGTTGTCACCAACAGCCTGCGGCTGCGCCGCTTTCAGCCCGCACGGGCGTTCGGCCCGCCCGCAGGACGGCTGCCGCAACCCGGCTGACCGAGGTCTCCATCTGCGCTGCTGCTGACCAGGGCAATCGCATCATAGCTTTATTATGTACTTCTAGACACCGCTGAAGGTCTGGTC
>REDK01000094.1 GCA_007693535.1 Chromatiaceae bacterium | reverse complement strand
TTGCCAAGGGCCGCCCTCGGCGCTGGGACTGACAGGATTCAATGACGGGCCCAAGAATGTCCCACTCCGTGTCGGTGACATCGCTGTCGTAGCGATGCTTGGCTCTCGTTTCTTCAGTGTCACGCATTCGAACCTCCATTATGAAGTCGGTAATGAGGGTCGCTTGCTGGACGATCTGGTGACAAAAAGCAGAAAAATCAATACTTTACTTCTCAGACAGCCTCTCAGCGCCCGGTGATGGAGGCGATGGGCATGGGCGACCTGCACGGCCTCGGCGATGCGGCGCATCAGGGTCAGGGCGTCGGTGGTGTCCAGCCGCCGGTCGGGGCCGAGCCCGAGCAGGTGGTGGTCGAGCCGCTCGGCGGCCGGGTCGTGCTCGTAGACCAGGGCCGGCCCCTGGTCGTGCTGTTGATACTCGCGCGCACGCAGGATACCGGGATGCTCCAGGCCCTCGAGCAGGCGGAATTCCAGTCGGGCCGCCTGGTGCAGGGTCTGGGCCTCGGCCTCGGGCTTGCCGCGCGTGAGATAGACACGGATGCGGCGCTGGATGCCGGTCTCGGAATGGGTCGCGAGCCAGTCCTGGAAGTGATCGGCCTCGTCGAGCAGTTCCACCAGATCGTAGAGCCCGACCCGCCGGGCGCGCAGGGACTCCTTGATGCCGGCCTCCTCCAACGCGCGGGCGACCAGCTTGGACGTGGGGCGGTCGATCTTCTTGTCGCGACCGTTCCCGTCGAGACGCGTCAGGGCGTCAAGCAGGTTCTTGCGCGTGTAGACCTGGAGTCGGGCCGGCCCCTGCAGCCGATTGACGACCGCGTCCGCGGACAGGAACACCAGGGCGGTGATGAAGGGGATGCGCGCCTTGCCGCTGCCGGCCAGCGCGGCGCGCTGCATCTTGAGCAGCCAGGCCAGCTTCTTCGCCTTGCGGTCGGCGAGCAGGCGTGGGTTGTCGAAGACGCGGCGGCGGCCCTCGCAGGTCCAGACCCAACTGCCGGCGTCGCCGCTGATCTCGCCGGGATGAGATTTGATCTCGACCAGGTACAGGCCCTTCGGGGTCAGCACCAGGGCGTCCACCTCGTTGACGGAGCCGTCCTGGGCGATGAACTCGAAGTTGGCCCAGACCCGATAGGGCGCATGGTCCGGGAGCTGGCGCCGCAGGAAGTCGAGGCCCTCCTGCTCCCAGGCGTAGTCGGAGGGGGTGATCTGCTTCCAGAGCTTGTCCATCGGCTTGGCTTGGTCCACGACGGTCGGCGTTGGCGCGATTCGCTCACGCGCGATGGTCAGCGTCAAGCGGACCGATGGGCAAGCCGAACCGCATCACTGCTGCCGCCCGCGCCCATTCCGACTCAGCGGTTGTTGCGCAAGGCCTCAGCCCCCGGCCAGCCCCCGCCCAGTGCGCAGTCGGCGATGGTCTCGATCAGGGCGCGGGCGAACTGCCAGTCGTCCTGCTGGCCGGCCCCCTCGGCCTGCAGATAGACCTCCAGGCCGACATAGCGCGGTACCGGCCGCGCCCAGATGCTGGCCGGGATCTCGGGGCGGACGATGGCCCAGGGCGCGCCCGCAGGGGCCTCGGGCGGCTGCTCGCGGCTGGCCGGCAGCGCCGCCAGGGCGGTGTCGGCCACGAGCCGGACACCGCGCACGGGCGTCGGCGGTACCACCGGCAGGCCCGCCCGGGCGGTCAGCCCGGGCGCCGTCAGGCGCGCCTGCACGGCAGCGAGCAAGGCGGCATCGGCGCAGAGCACATCGGCGCAGCGGCCGCTCTCGTGGATGCCGGCGTGCAGGTCGATCAACAACCGGTGCGCGGGCGCGATGTAGCCGGCGATCTGGCGATAGAGTTCGGCGTGCTGGCGGCGATAGGCCGGCAACTCGTCCGCCCGCGGGCGCGCCCCGCAGATGCCGACGGCGATGCGCAGGACCGTGAAGCGGGCCGGGTCGAGCAGCGCGGCGACGCGTTCGCCGAAGGCGCGCTCGTCGCGATGGGCACCCACCACCAGCAGCACCGGGGCCACTGGGGCGGCAGCCGGGCGCGGCGACGGAATAAAGCGTGGGAACATCGGATCAGCAGGATGGGCGCCGGGGTGGGGACGGGCAGCACCGGGCGCGGCCCGGCGCTGCGACCGGGGCTGCGACCCCAGTGACCGTCGGCACCGCGGCGCTGCCCTGGCCCGCGGCAGGCGTTCAGCGGCGGCGCAGTCGGCTCAACGGGACCTGCACGCTGCCATCGGGTTGGCGCTCGGCGCCACTGTGCAGACGCTCGACCGCACAGGGGCGATCGCCGCGGGCACAGCCGTCGCAGCGCCCACGGCGGCGCCATAGGCGATGATAGAGATAGCCGGCGGCCAGGGCGACCACCAGCACCACCACCCCAAGATCCAACCAGCCGAACCCGACGCTGGCGCTGACCGGCGGCAGGGCGGGCGCTGAGGTGGCGACCAGGTCCGCCGTCGGCGCGGGCGCGGCGGCGGAGCCATCGGCCGCGCGCTCCGCGCCCACCGGACTGTCGATCGTCAGCGCCGTCATCGTCGCCATCCTGCCGCGTCACGCGGCGCCGCTCGCCATTGCAACCGCACCGCGCGGACCCGGTCAGGGGACCGCTCAGGCGATGGCCCGCGCCGGGGAGCGCGCGCGCCAGCCGCTGATCAGGCCAATCAGGAGCAACAGCCCCAGCGCCCCGAAATAGACCACCGACATCGCGTCGATGCCGCTCGCCCCCACCGCCTGGCCGATGCTGAACACGGCACTGGCAACCGCCAGTCCGAGCAGGGTCGGAAAGACGATGGAGAACAGCATCCAGCGATAGGAGCCGGTCTGCACCCGCACCATGATGGTGGTGGCCAGACAGGGGGGATAGAGGGCGAAGAACAGGATCATCGAGACCGCCAGCAAGGCGCCGCTGCCAGCGGCGGCGGTGGCGGTGCCCATGCGCTCCTCCAGGGTCAGGTTCTGGTCCTCGTCCTGCTGGAACAGCACCCCGAGCGTGGCGACACTGCTCTCGCGGGCGGCAAAGGACGAGAGCAGGGCGACATTGATCTTCCAGTCGAAGCCGGCGAACTGGGTCGCCGGCTCCATGCTGCGGCCGATCGCCCCGAGCACCGAATGGACAATGCGCTGCTCGCGGATCTCGCGGCGCAGGGTGGTGCGGTCGCGGGCGAGGTCGCGCAGCGCCCGCGCGGCGGCGCCAGCGTCGGCATCGCCGCGGGGTGGCCGCACGAAGCGAAAGAAGTCCGGATGATCGGCCTCGAAGCGGGCATCCACGGCGCGCGCGGCCTCGGCACTGCGGACCCCGAGGCGGGCGCGCCGGTAGTCGTCGGCATAATTGAGCAGGGGCACCAGGTTCTCCCCCAGCGCGACCGCCTGTAACGGATTATCGGTCAGGGCATCGGCAAAGCGCTGCACCGCGGCCTGGCCCGCGGCCTCGAAGTCCGCACGCTCCGCCGCCGGCAGCCCCGGCACATGCAGCAGCGTGAAGACCACCACCGCGACCGCCAGCACGATGGTCCCGACCTTCTTCACGTATTGCCAGGTGCGCTCCAGCGCTCGCCGCAGGACACCGCTCAGGGTCGGCAGATGATAGTGAGGCAGTTCCATCACGAAGGGCGAGGTCTCCTGACCACGCAGGAGGGTGCCGGTAAGGAGTTTCGCCACCAGCAGCGCGAAGATGATGGTCATGGTGGAGATGTAGAACATCATCAGCGTGCGCTCCTCGCCGCTGAAGAAGGTGCCGAGCAGCAGGGTGTAGAGCGGCACCTTGGCCAGGCAGTTCATGAAGGGCACGGTGAAGATGGTCGCCAGCCGGGCGCGGTTGTCCGGGATGCCCTTGGTGGCCATCACCCCGGGCACGGCGCAGCCACCGGCGAAGACGCCACCGAGGATCAGCGGCAAGGTGCTCTGCCCATGCAGCCCGAAGCGGTGCAGGACCTTGTCCAGGATGAAGGCGATGCGGGCCATGTAGCCGGTATCCTCGATCACCGCAATGGCGGCGAACAGGATCAGGAAGATCGGCACATAGTTGAGCAGGGTATTGGCCGAGTCCACCAGCCACAGGCCGAGCGCGCGCGACCAGGGATCCACCAGGAGACCGGCGGCCGGCAGCAGACTGGCGATCCCATCGCGCAGGGCGGCCAGGAACGGCCAGGTGTAATTGGTCAGTTCATAGCCCCAGACGATCGAGACCTGATAGATCAGGAACACCGTCAGCACCAGGAACAGCGGCGCGGCAAAGCGATTGAGCACCAGGCGGTCGATGCGATCGCTGATGGTGGTGCGCCCCTCGCCGGTGCCGGTCTGAATGCCGGCCAGCAGCGCGGCGACGGCGCGGTCACGGCAGGCCACTACATGATCGGAGACGCCGAGACCGGCGCTCGCCTCGAACGCGGCACGCCGCTCGGCGGCCGCCTCCAGTAACGCCGGCAAAGCGGCCTCGCGCACCAGTCGCGCCGCCTGCTCATCGCCCTCCAGCAGCTTCAGCGCCAGCCAGCGCTGCGGCAGTCCGGCCAGCGCCGGCGCCGCCGCGATCTCGGCACGCAGCGCCG
>REDK01000174.1 GCA_007693535.1 Chromatiaceae bacterium | reverse complement strand
TTCAATCGCGCTGTGGGATGGCCACGAGAAGCCCCGCGGAGCGGATTAGTTCAACGTGTTCTAGATTGCATGCGTCGTCTCGTGTACTAGACTGCATGCAGTCTAGCGCAAAGGTAGCCGAAGGATGCCGCAAGTCAACCCCACCAGGCCACGCCGTGAGGACGGTTCGCCGTCGAACTGAGACCGGTACCTGGATCTCCTGATCCGCCGTGAGGTTCCTGCAAAGTTCCGTCAGTGGTACATCCGCCGGGTCGAGGATTTCCTGAAGGATCTCAAGCCGGCGGCCTTGTCCGCGCTCACCGCAGACGAGGTCACGGACGACCTGCGACGCATGTCGGCCCGTTCCGATCTCGCCGAATGGCAGATGCGTCAGATTGTCGATGCCTTGCGCTTGCTGTTGGTTGACCTGGCGCTAGTTTCTGGCGGGAGCGGGGTCGATTGGGACGATTGGTGGGAGGGGCAGCGGACCCTGAGCAAGGAGCATGCGACGATCGCGCGCAGTACGGCCATGAGCGCCGAGGACGGTGCCGATCCAACGTCCATCGGCGTCCCGCGATTCAGCCGCTCGGCGCAGACGTTTCCGATCCTGGAAGACCTGGCTCGAACGATCCGGGCCATGCAGTATTCGATCCGCACCGAGCAAGCTGAGGTCGATTGGTGTCATCGCTTCTTGCGCTTCTGCGGGCACAATCCGCTGGATTCTTTGAGCGTCCCCGACGTCCAAAGGTTCTTGAGTCACTTGGCGATGGAGCGCTCGGTCTCGGCCAAGACGCGGCGTCTGGCGGACAACGCGGTGGCATTTCTGTGCAAGCACCTCCTAGAGCGTCCCCTCGAGGACGTGAAGTTCTCGAAGACCAGGACGCAGGCACGGCTTCCTGTGGTCTTGAGTCGAGACGAGATGCGGGCGCTGTTGGCGCACATGGATGGCACACTCGGGCTGATGGCCCGGCTGATGGACGGCACCGGGATGCGGTTGATGGAGTGCGTACGGCTGCGGGTGCTGGATCTCGATTTCGACAACGGCTTGATCCTGGTGCGCAACGGCAAGGGCGGCAAGGATCGGGCAGTGCCCTTGCCGCAGCGGCTGCGCGAGCCGTTGCAGGCCCATCTTGCGCGGGTCGAGACACAGCATCGAGACGACTTGGCGGCCGGTGGCGGATCCGTGTATCTGCCGCCCGCGCTGGCGCGCAAGTATCCGAGTGCGCAACGCGACTGGATCTGGCAGTACGTGTTTCCCAGCGCGCGGCTGTCGCAGGATCCCGACTCGGGTCAGGTGCGCCGGCATCATCTACACGAATCCTCGTTGCAGCGTGCGGTCAAGGCGGCCGGTCAGGCGGCACGGATTGCGAAACGGGTGAACTCTCATGCATTGAGGCACTCGTTCGCAACCCATTTGCTGGAGGCCGGATATGACATCCGCACGGTGCAGGAGCTGCTTGGACATGCGGACGTCTCGACGACCATGATCTATACGCATGTGCTGAATCGGCCGGGGGTGCTGCCGGTGAAGAGCCCGGTGGACGCGATCTAGACGCCACCGGATCCGCTCGGCTCCGAGCCCTTCGATCCCTGTGGCGCGCTAACGTCCGATCGGGTGTCTTTCCCGCCCACTTGCTCGACCTCTCCGCCTAGCGCATCCCAATCGAGCGGGCCCATCTCCAAACCCAGCAGTGCCTGCCTGACCATGATCAGATCCGCTTCGAGTCCATCGAGCCCATCGAGATGACCGGGTTCGAAGTGGCGCACCAGGTCCTTGCGATGCTCGCCAAGCGCCTGCGGCAAAACGAGTGCGGCGCGGTCGATCTGCCTGATGGATGAGGGTTGCATGGACGTCCCCTCGCCGAGCTTGTCGGCGGCGCCGTAGCCGCCGCGCGGTAACGCCCAGCTGATGTTGCGGAAGGGGCAGCCCACACGACAGCTGCCGCACTTGAGGCAGGCCTGGTCGCTGACCATCACCTGGCCGTCCTGGTCCAGGCGATAGACACCGACTGGGCAGACAGCGAGGCAGGGTGTGGCCGAGCAATTCCGGGGACCGTGCGGCCTGGCAAGGCCCCGTGTTTTAGCGGGTGAGCGTCCCGCCTGGGTCAGCGTGCGCCACGAGCCCAGTCTTGAGCCTTGCGGTGCGACTGGTAACAGGCGCGTCGATGCGTAGGCACGAAAGCAGGCGAGGCGCAAAGGTATCGGGCGGAGCCCAGCGCTGACGCACGAAGGGGTGATCGGTGAATTTAGCGGGTGCCCCGCAGCTGGTGGCCAGGGGGTGAGAGGGGCCGAATCATCGCTGAAGCGGGCGGTTTTGTCGCGCTGAGGAGGGTGCGCGGAGGGTGCGCGGAGGGTGCGGCCTCGACATGAGGTCTGGTTGACAAGTATGCTGTAACCGTCTGAGATGCTGAGAGAAGGGGGGCAGTCATGACGCTGGTGTTGGAGCGGGACGGGGACACGGTCAAGGTCGATGTGCAGTTCCCGCTGCGGGGCAGCCTCCTGGAGATAGAAGAGGCGATTCTGGAGGCCACCGACCAGTTCGGGGCCGAGTGCTTTGGGTAAGAACCTTATTCAGAGGCCGCACCCTCCTCCTGGTTGCTTGCGGCAGCACGCTCGGCGCGCCTCCGGGAGTCGTAGAATCCGCTCGGCCCAAGCTCGGGTTCTTTCACGTTAAAGTTAACGTCGCTTAGCGAAGTGTCCGCTGGGACTTGGCCGCTTCAGTTGCAGCAGGCTGGCCGCGAGCGGGTGGCGGGAGCTGCGCACGAAGCGCCTCATGACCAGAGGCCGAACAACAGCTATCCCATGGTCAACCGGCGCACCCGGATCGACGCGCATGGCCGGCTGCCCCCGACGTCGGCGAGCGCGCCGCTAGCACGCGGCCAGGGGCGTGCGGCGATCAGCGCCCGTGCACTGGGTGGCGACGTGGCGCGGTGAGCTGAGGGCGCCGCCGCCGCGGTGGCGGCACGGCGGGTTGCACGGGGCATCGCGGGGGTCGCTGTCACTGGGGGCTTCCACTGGGGCTGCAGAAGACGCGCTGCGGATCGAACAGCTCGATCCAGTGCCAGACCGGCAGCCGCGCCGCGCCCTGAAGATGGCTCTGACAGCCGACGTTGGCGGTCGCGATCAGGCCCGCCCCGGGCTGCTCCAGGGCCGCCAGGCGCTGGTCGCGCAACTGCCGCGACAGGGTCGGCTGCAGGATCGAATAGGTCCCGGCGGAGCCGCAGCAACTGTGGCTATCGGCCACCGGCACGAGGTCGAAGCCGACCCCGCGCAGCAGCGCCTCGACCCGGCCCGCCAGGCCCTGCCCGTGCTGCAGGCTGCAGGGCGGATGAAAGGCGATGCGCCGCGGGAGGCCGCGCGCGAACGGGTTCGGCAGCCGCGCCAGATCCGCGGCCGCGAGCAATTCGCCGAGGTCGCGGGCCAGCGCCGTGACCCGTGCCGCCTTCTCGGCATAGACGGGGTCATCGCGCAATAACGTGCCGTAATCCTTGACCATGGCCCCGCAGCCGCTGGCGGTGATCAGGATCGCGTCGGCCCCGGCCGCGATCGCGGGCCACCAGGCATCGATGTTGCGGCGCATGAAGCCGCGCGCCTGCTCCGGGGCGGCCAGATGCTGGCTCACCGCGCCGCAGCAGCCGCCCGCGACCAGGGTCTCGATGCCGAGCCGCGCCAGCACCCGCCGGGTCGCCGCTGGCACCCCCGGGGTCAGGGTCGGCTCCACGCAATTGGCGAGCAGGATCACCCGCCGGGTCGGCGCTGGCGTGGCCACCTCGGCGCCGCTGCTGGTCAGGGCGGCGGGCGCGGCCGGCGGCAGCTTGGCGCGGAGGCTGGTCGGCAGCAGCGGCCGCAGCGCCTGGCCGATGCGCACCAGCGGGACGAAGCGGCGCGGATAGGGCACCACCTGGCGCAGCCCCCAGCGCAGCAGGCGTTCGCTCAGCGGACGCCGCACCCGGGTCTCGACGTATTGGCGGCCGATATCCACCAGCCGGTGATAGTCCACCCCGGAGGGGCAGGTGGTCATGCAGTTGAGGCAGGTCAGGCAGCGGTCCAGGTGACGCTGGGTCTGGCGCGTGACTGGCTCGCCCTCCAGGACATTCTTGATCTGGTAGATGCGCCCGCGCGGCCCGTCGAGTTCATCGCCGAGGATCTGATAGGTCGGGCAGGTCGCGGTACAGAAGCCGCAATGCACGCAACTGCGCAGGATCTGATCGGCCTCCTGGCCGTCGGCGCTCGCGCGCAGGCTGTCGAGGAGTCTGGTCTGCATGGGGTTCCTGGCGGTCTGGCCGACCGGCTAAGGGATGCTGGCGGCGCCGCGGGCACCGGCTTCAGAGGTCGGGAAACAGCCGGCCGGGATTGAACAGCCGATCCGGATCGAAGGCCTGTTTCAGGCGGCGATGCAGGCCCAGCACCACCGGATCGGGTGGGGTCGAGATCCCATCAGCGGGGATGCCTGCCGCGCCGGCGCGAAACAGCGTGGCATGGCCGCCGGCGGCGCGTGCCCAGGCGCGCAGCGCCCCGGCCGGGGCGTCGCCGCGCAGCCAGCGCAGGGCGCCATTCCATTCCACCAGTTGCGCGGCAGCCGCCGG
>REDK01000171.1 GCA_007693535.1 Chromatiaceae bacterium | reverse complement strand
ACTCGGTCCGCGTTGCCGCAGCCCGCTCCCGCGCCGCCTCACGCTGTCTGGCCTCGCGCTGGGCCGCCGCGCGCCGCGCCGCCTCGGCCTGCTCGCGGCGCAGGCGCTCGGCGTAGTTGCCATAATCTGGGCCGCTACCAACCACAGTCACCTGGGTGCCGTCGGTCACCGATCTGAAGACCGCCGAGGCGACCTGGTCCGGCATCCGGATGCAGCCATGCGAGGCCGGCTGCCCTGGGTTTGGAATCGCCCCTGCGTGCATGCCGATTCCGCTCCAGGTCATACGCATCCAGTAGGGCATGCTGGCACCGACGAAGCGCCCGCCGGCGGGCACCCGGTCGCGCGAGGTCGCGTAGCCCCTGATGGTCGCGCCGCGGGTATTGACGATGCGTCCGTAAAGGTTGGAACGCTTGTCCCGGTTACGCTCGATAATGGTGAATTCCCCGCGCGGGGTCGGATGGCTGGCCTTGCCGGTCGCCACGGTGGTCCAGCCGATCTGCTCCTGGCCATCGTAGAAGCGGGCCTGCTGGGTGTTGGTGTCGATGACGATGCGGCTGATCCGCCGGCCCGGCGGGGGCATCTCGAACAGTTTGCGGGAGGCCGTCTTGGCTTGCGCGTCAGCCGCAACCGCATCCTCGGGCCCCGGCTCGGGCCCCGGATCCGGCTCGGCCACGACGCTGGCCAACGCCCCCGTCTCTTCGTCCGCGTCATCGTCGGCGCCTGGCGCGGTGCCGCTGAACAGACCCTGCAGCCCCCCGAGGGCAGGCACCTGAGCACAGCCGCTGCCGAACAACAGCAGCGCAATGGCCAGTAACAGCGCGCCCCCCACCGCGGCGCGGGCCAGCGGGGGAGTACACGGCAGGCAACGGGAGGACCGATCGTCATGCAGCATATGTCTGAATACCTTGGGCGGTTCCGCACTAGCGCGCGCGAGGTTCACATGGTAACCCACTGACCGGGATCGGTCTAAGCCTCACCCGGATGCAACCCTACCGCGCCCTGCAGACCCTGATCACGAACTAGCGACGGCGGCTACAGCGGCCGTCGACGGCGCTATAATCGGCCTTGGGTCCTCGACCCTGATCGCAGCGGTGCTGCCTGACGATGTAAACGGAGGAAACGTATGCGTAAGCTCTGGCTCACGATGGCGGGCGTCGCGCTCGTCGCTTCCCTGCTCAGCGCCCCCGCGCTGGCCTTCTGGGGTTCCTGGGGTAACGGTCCCTGGTACGGCGGTCCTTGGTACGGTGGTCCCTGGTATGGCGGCTATCCCTACCACGGCTATGGCTATGGCTATCCCTGGCATGGGTACGGCTACGGGGTTCCGTACCATGGCTGGGGCCTCCCCTATGCCTATGGCTATGGCTATCCTTACGCCTACGGCTATGCACCCTATGCCACAGCCCCCGCGGTGACTGCTCCGGCCGAGTCCGGCAGCGAACGCTAAGCTGGCAGCCCCGGCCCGGCGCTTGCAGTTGTTGCGCCGGGCCTCGCCCTGGATCCGTTCCCAACCCTGCCCCAGGCCCTGACCCGGTGATCGCGCCGGGCCGCACTCCGGGCCTGACGCTGTACCTCACCCCGATCCGGCGGCTGAGGGGTCGGTAGCGCGTGGCACTCGTCCGGGGCGCGGCCTGCGGCGACCGGCCCCCTCCACCTGCACCGCGCCGAGCCTGTCCCCGCCCCAGCAATGCCAGCCCCGCCCCTGGTCCGCGACCGCCCGATACCAGGCCAAGCCCCCACGCACCTCGGCTGGCTGGCCGGCCTGGGGCTGGCCGCGGTCACACTATGGCTCTGTCTGCGGCTCTATGCCGCCATTCTGCTCAGGCGTGGCCGCCTGGACCTGCCGGCCTTCACCGCGGCCCTGCGCCTGGCCGGGCTCAGCATGCTGCCGGCGATGACGCTGGTGGCCCTCAGCGTCGGCCTGATCCTGGGTCATCAGGGTGCCCAGCTCCTGGCCAATCTCAATCTGCCTAGCCTGTTCCTGCTGTCGTTCGTCTATGCCATCGTGATGGAGATCATCCCGGTGCTGGTGGGCATTCTGGTGGCCGGGCGCGCTGGTGTGGCGCTGGCGGTGCAGCATTCCACCCTGACCGTCAGCGGGCAGAACGACGGGCTACTGGTGCAGGGGATCAACCCCATCGAGTACACCACCGCGCCCATGCTGCTGGCGATGCTCGCGATGTCATTCGCGTTTCTGGTCTGGGGCAGCCTGATCAGCGTCAGCGCGACCTTCGTCTGGCTGATCCTGTTCGCTGGACTGCCCCCGGCCCTGTTTGCCGAATCCTTGCGCGCCGCGCTGGGGCCGGACGATCTGCTCCAGGCGCTGGCCAAACCGCTGGTGTTCGCGCTGGTGATCGCGCTGATCGCAACCGTCAACGGGGTCGCCGCCGGGCGCGACGGCACCGGGATCGCCCGCGCTGCCACCGGCACCATGATTGGCGCGGTGACCGCGATCCTGTTGATCGATCTGGCCTTCGTGCTCTGGCCCAGCCGATGACCACCGCGACCCAGTCCTTGAACCACCGACTCCAAGCCGCCGCGCCGCCACCGCTGGCACTGGCCGGAGTATTCCAGCACGTCGGCATCCATTGCGCACTGGCCGACATCTCGCTGACCCTTGGCCGCGGGCAATGGCTCACGGTGATCGGCCCCAACGGGGCGGGCAAGAGCCTGCTGACTCGGCTGATCCTGGGCCTGGATGTACCCTCGGCCGGTACCGTACACCTGTTCGGTGAGGACCTGGCGCGGCTTGACGGGCGCCGCCTCGCGCGCCTACGGCAGCGTCTCGGCGCAGTCTTGCAGGGCGGTTCCCTGCTGCACGGCCTGGATGTGCTGGAAAATCTGCTGTTGCCGCTGCGGGCGCGACCGATGTCGCGGCTAGCCATGGCGCGGGCCGCGCGGCTGGTGATGACCCAACTGCGCCTGGACGGGATGGAGCATCATGCCCCCCGCGGCCTGTCGCTGGGCCAGCGCCGTCGCGTCGAGCTGGCGCGGGCGCTGATTCATCGACCGGAACTGTTGGTATGGGACGGCCTCTCCGACGGACTCGACCCACCAGCGGTGCGCGACATCGTCGAGGTCCTGCAGGCGCAGCGCCAGCATCGCGGCCTCACCGTGATCGCCACCGACAACGATCACCGCCAGAGCGCCGCCGCCGCCGATCGGGTCGCCGTGATCGATCATGGCCGGCTGCTGTTCGACGGCACCCCGGCCACCTTATTGGACGCCCTACCGCGCGACCTGGCCCTGCGCTATATCGTCGAGGGGCACCCATGAGCCGGCTGGAACGGCTCTATTCGCCGCCGGAGATCGGCGCCCCCGGCCGCCGCAAGGCCAGCGCCCGCCAGCGCGACCTGCTGCTAGCGGGGCTGTTCGTGCTGGCCATGGCGGCCCTGTTCATCGCCGCCATGGCGCTGGTCTCGCCGGGCCTGTTCGGCGGCGCCTATCGCCTGCGCGCCTATTTCTCCGACGCCGACGGGCTCGACCGCGGCGTCCCGGTGATGCAGTTCGGCTATCGCATCGGCGTGGTCGAATCGGTGGTGCCGGTCTTCCCCGACCGCGATGCCGATGCCGAGCGCTGCCCGCCGCGGGCGGTCGCAGGCGGCGCCGACGCGGGCGCCGATCCGTCCACCGTGGAGGCCGCGCCGCCGGATCATCCCTGTTTCCGGGTCACCCTCCGGGTCCGCGAGCAATGGCCGCTGGCCAGCGACAGCGTCGCCCAGCTCGGTGCCGCCGGGCTGCTGCAGGGCAACGCGGTGCGCATCCGACCCGGGCGCGCAGCAGCACTGCTTGCCCCCGGCGCGGAGATCGCGGTGCGCCCGCGCGAGGCCGATCTGCTCGCCCAGCTCGGCAGGCTCACCGACACCCTGCAGGCGCTGGTGGAGGAGACCATCGCACCGGCCCTAGAGAACATCGAGCAGATGGTTGCCAGCATCGGTGCCCTGCTCGGCACCACCGACGATGACGGCGGGCTCCTTACCGGCGAAGGGCGCGACCATCTCACCGGCGTGTTCGAGAGCCTCAACCGGCTGAGCGCGGACATCGAGGGACTAGTCGATCCCGAACAGATCGGTAGCATCCTCACCGCGGTGGAGGAGATGACGCAGAACCTGGCGCTGGTCTCCGCCACCTTCACCGATCGCAGTGCCGAGGTCCAGGGCGCGGTGCAGGACTTCGGCGCCCTCGCCACTGACATCCGCCGCGTCGTCCAGACCACCGGACCTGGCCTGCAGGATTCCATCGACGACACCCGCTTCTTGTTGCAGGAACTGGCCGCGGCACTGGTGCCCATCCTGACCAATATCGAGGACGCCTCACGCAACCTGGCCGGGCTGTCGCGAGAGCTGCGCGACAGCCCGGTCTCGACCCTGCGCGGCCGCGAGCGCCCGGATCAATCCCCATGGTTCGACGCCCCCTAACGCGACCGGTCCGGCACCGGCCCATCCTGCTGTCCGCCCTGCTGCCGGTCCTGCTGATCACCGGTTGCGGCAGCAGCGGGCCGCCGGTCACGGACGCCTTCTTCACCCTACAACCGGCCCTGCTAGCGGCACCGGCCCCCGGCTTGCCGGCCAGCGCCGGCAACCTGCAGGTGGCCCCCTTGGCCGCGCGCGGTTTTCTCGGCGGCACCCAGATCGTCTTCCGTACCGCCGCAGAACCCCTGCAGGCGCAGCGCTACGACAACCTCATGTGGGACCAACCCCCCGGCCGCACCCTGGCCGCGGCCCTGGCCGAGGGCCTACGCACCGGCGGCGCCTTTGCCTTCGTTCTCGGCAGCGCCGACCGCGCGCGGGCCGATTTCTTGCTGGTCGGTGAACTGACGCGCCTGGAGCACCTGCCGACTAGCACCCCGCCGCGGGTCGCAGCGGCCTGGACCCTCACCCTCCTCGGTGCCCAGGATCGCCGCCCCCGCTTTAGTCAGGCCTACGCCGGCGAGGAACCCACCGGGGAAAGCACGCCCGCAGCAATGGTATTGGCCTTCAACCGCCTCACCGGCCGGCTGCTGAGCGCCGCGGTCGCCGACCTGCAGGGGCTGCACCTGAGCGCGGCGCCAGTGTCGGCCCGTTAGGTCAACGCGCCCGCCCTTGCCGATGCCTGCTGCCCGTGATCGCTTCGCCGCCCTGCTGCCGGCTGCTTGCGCCGCGATGCCGGTCGCCTGGCAGCGGCTGCAGATACCCGGGCCGCCGCCGGCCTTCGCGCTGAGCACCGCCGAGCGCGACGCCCCGACCGCGCTAGCCGGCTTCGCCCGCCGCACCATTCAACTCATCGACTGCGCCGCCGATGCCCGCCGAGCCAGCCAAGGAGAACGCCTGGCCCTGGTCGACAAGGCCATGCCCCATGCCCTGTTCGACCTGATGCTGACCGAGGTCTCGCCCCAGCCGCGCTCCACGCCCGCCGCGGTCACCCCCGACACTGGCCGCCTGCTCTGGCAAACCGGCCACAACTTCGTGCGCTTCGTCAGCGAGCCCGAGGTCCAGCGCCGCTTCGGCCTGACCGATGGCGAGTTGCACCTAGCGGTCAATTGCGACCCCTACACCCATGACCGCGAGAGCGTACAAGCGGCCAAGCAATTCCACTTGCACCTGATCTACTGGCGGGCAGCGGAACTGGCGCCGCTGGCCCGCCCCGAGCGACTGAGTGATCACCTGGACCCGCGGTTGCGCCGGCAATGCCTGGACCCGATCACCTTCTTGGGGGCGGCACTGATCGAACTGGCCATCGCCGATCTCCCGGCCGGGACCGGCGCCCACCTGCTGCCCGCCGATCCGGCCGCGATCTGCGCCGGACAGCGCCCGCCCGGCGCCCTGCTGCGGCTGCCCGGGTGGGGTCTGCTGGCCACCCCAGCCTTCGAACGGCTGCTGCGCCAACTGCATCGGTGCCTGGAGCGCGGCGCGCAGCGCCTGCTGGTGGCATTCACCGGCGACCCACGTCCACCGGCCCCCTGGCAGCGCCACCGGCTGCTGCCGCGACCAGAGATCACCGCCCGCCTCGCCGACCTGGGGCTGCCGGCACCGCTGCGCGCCGGGCTCGAGCACCTCGCCGGCGCCCTCGGCGATCTCGGGCCACGCACCGCGGCGCGCCTGCGCCACGCCCCGGCCGCCGTGCGCATGCACTGCATGACGCTGAACCAGCCCTGCTACAGCCTGGGCCTTTCCGCCCACATCGCCAACCGCATCGACACACCGTTGGCACAGGCCTCGGCGGCGTGGCTGATGATCCAGCCACGGCTCTTCTCCGGCATTGGCGGTGCCGGCCTACCGGCCCTGCGCGGTCTGCCCAGCGTGCGGGTGCAACGTGGCGCCGGTCATTTCAGCGCACCCGACTGGCAACGCCGCGCCGCCTTCCAGCACGCCTTCGCTGCCTATAACCAGGCCGCCCTGCAGGCCGCCGGCAGTGCCGCCTGGCGCTTTGGGCCGCTGGCCTGCCGGCACGATCACCGGCGTGGCTGGGCCTGACTCCATGGACCTCGGTGGCACCACCCAGCTCTGGCTGCTGTTCTCGCTGCTCTCGGCGTTCTTCCACGCCTCCCGGCTCGCGGTGACCAAGCACCTGAGCCTGAACCTGTCGGTGCCGGTGCTCACCCTCTATGTCAACCTGGCCAGCCTGCTGGTCACCCTGCCGCTCGCCCTCTGGCACCATCAGGTGCCCTGGCAGGACCCGGTCTATCTGAGCGCGGTACTGGCCGGCGGGCTGCTGTCCGGACTCGGCGGCTTTGCCCTGACCACCGCCATCGCCCGCAGCGAGGTCTCCCTGGTGGGGCCGGTGATGACCCTCACCCCTGGTTTCGCGGTGCTCATCGAATGGCTACTGACGGCCGCCCTGCCCGGCCCGCTCGGGCTGGCCGGCCTCGCCCTGCTCCTGCTCGGCAGCTACGTGATCAGCATCGACAGCAGCGAGACCACCTGGCTGCGGCCGCTGCGCCGCCTGTTCAGCGACCCCGGCGGCCGCTACACCCTGCTCGCCGCCCTCAGCTTCGCCGCCGCCGCCACTTTCGGGCGCATCGGCATCCAGCGCTCGGATCCGCTCTCCTTCGCCGTCGTCGTGGCGCTGGTCAACCCGCTCCTGCTGTTCCTGCTGTTCAGTCTGCGCGATCCGCACTTCTATCGCGCACTGCACCCGGCCGCGCTGCGCGGCCAGGGCCGGGCGCTGCTATTGCTCGGGCTGCTGTTCGCGCTGATGCGCATCGCCGATCAACTCGCCCTCAGCCTAACCCTGGCCAGCTATGCGATGGCGGTCAAACGCAGCGCCGGGATGTTCGCCGTGGTCCTCGGCCGCTTCTGGTTCCACGAAGGCAATACCCAGACCAAGCTCGCCGGCAGCGCCATCATGCTGCTCGGGCTGTTCGTACTGCTGCAGCAATAGGCAGAGCTGGGCGCCTGCCAGGACATAGCAAACCAAGCGCCGCCGGAGGCGCCCCTCCTGCAGCACATCGCACCAATGCTGGCAGGGCACGGCTACCAGCCGCCATTCGGTTGCCGGGCGCGCTGACCTGCCGGGAGCGCCGTGGTCACCAGGCGGCTGGTGTTGCATGTGCTGGCAGCACCCAGATCGCTCGATCGAGATAACACGCCTCGGAGAGCAAGGCCACCACGTTGGCACCCAAACCCGGCGCCGAAATCCCGCGCTTGAACCAGAGTCCAGACCGTTCTTCCAGTCTAGCGCATTTACGTCGAGTCGATTGACAACCAGGCGCAAGGTGCTAGATTCCTAATGACCGGCAGCTCTTCTGTGGCTGAAGTTTCCGGGCTCTGAAGCCGCCAAAAGTAACGGACGCGGGGCGCTGAGAGTTTGCGTTGGTCTTTGGGCGAAACCGGACAAACCCAACCAAATATTCCCCACATGCCCGGTCAGCCTCCTAAAAACGGCAATACTGCAATTTTTTGGGAATGTGTGGGAAATTCGATCTGGGCTGCAATTTCGTCGCCGGGAGATCTTCATGAGCAAACAAAGACTAATCGTCCTCTTCGACGGCACTTGGAACGACCCGGAAGATCGCACCAACGTATATCGGCTGGCGCGCCATATTCATGACCGTGACGACAAGATCAGGCAGCGTTTTTTTTACCAGCCGGGCGTAGGGACATCGACGTTGTCTCGCTTTCGAGGCGGGATATTCGGCTACGGCCTGAGCAAGAATCTGAGGCAGGGTTACCAATGGCTTGCCAAGAATTACGCAGAAAATGACCAAGTATGGATCTTTGGCTTCAGTCGTGGCGCATATACCGCAAGAAGCCTGGTCGGATTGATTCGGAAGTGTGGCTTGCTTCATATAGTCAATCCCAGGCTATTGGCTAGAGCAGAAGAAATATATCGCAACAAGCATCTAGCGCCGGATTCCAAGATTTGCGATACGTTCCGTAAAGCGTACAGCCGGGAAATAAAAATCCGCTTCCTTGGCGTCTGGGATACAGTAGGTGCATTAGGGATTCCAGGCACCTTTTTATCCGAGCACGGCAGGTACGCCTGGCACGACACGGAACTCTCCGGAATCGTCGAGCATGGTTATCATGCTGTCGCTTTGGATGAGTGCAGGGCAGCTTACGACGTCGCGCTGTGGACCAGTAAGGACGGCGAAAAGAAGCAAGGCAATCAGGAGATCGAGCAACGTTGGTTCATCGGCGCGCATGCAAATGTCGGTGGCGGCTATGGGGTCGATCCGCTCGCCGACATCTCGTTTCACTGGATGATACAGAAGGCGAAGCGGTTGGGCATCGGGCTGGCTGATTTCGAACTACTGCCTGAGCACTGGAAGACAAAGCCCACGGATTCTTATAACAGATTTCTCGGCGGAGTATACGCGGGTTTGCATAACCTGAAGGCAGGCGGCGACGGGCGGTTTTTCCGGCAATTCGCAACAGGATTCAACGGGCGACCGGCGGTTGCTGTTTCAGTGGACGAGAGTGTCTGGATGCGTTGGCAAGACCCGTCTCTTGATTACCGACCACGGACACTCACAGCAGCGAGGCAACAACCCCCTGAACAGTTGACCGCGGCCTAATAGAGCGAACGGAGCAGTCGTCGCACTCCGACGCTGAAGCGTTGGCAAGTACTCTGCAGTTATCAGGGGCTTAATCATCGCCGAGGCTCGACCCTGCCCGACCACGCCCATGGAGGCCCCGACAGGCTGCTAGACTTGAACACAGAGTGTCAGGCTGCCGGTGGCGATGGTGGCCTGTCTGTCACCGCGGTTGCCGGTAGGATCACCAGCTCGCTGGGACGCGCCTGGTTCGGTGATCCCAGCGGGGCGGTTCACGGCAGCGTGCCGAGGCCGCGTTGCAACCGCAAGACCGATGGCGCTGTTGCGACTAGCGGCAGCAGGGTCTACGCCGATCGAGGAGGGAATCGTGATGTTGGCAGTGCAGGTGGAGATCTGCGTCGCAGACCAGGACGAGGACGTGCCGGGTTGTTTGGCGGCGTTGCACAGGGTCGGTCTTCGGCTGCAGCCGGCGACCGCGGGCGATGCAGGCGAGGCGACCGGGGTCGACGATTACGGCCTCTTGTTGTTCGACGCGGTGGATGCTGTGCTGCTGACGCGGCTGCGCAGGTACAGCCGTGGCGGCCAGCGGCAGGTGCTGGCGGTGGCGTTGGCAGATGCCCCAAGACCCCGAGAGGTCTGGTCGCTGCTCGCGGCCGGTGCCGCGGATGTCCTCGACTGGAACGCCGACCCCGACTGCGCGATGCTGATCCGGGCGCGGGTAGAACGCTGGTTCGAGGTCGAGGCGCTGCGGCGCAGCGACTGGGTGCACGCGCATCTGGTCGGTGACAGCCAGGTCTGGCAGGACACGCTGCGGGCATTGATCGAGAGCGCCCAGTTCACCCAGGCGCCAGTCCTGCTGCTCGGCGAGAGCGGTACCGGCAAGGAGCAGGCCGCGCGCCTGATCCACCACCTGGACCCACGGCCGAACAAGCCCGAACTGCAGGTGCTCGATTGCACCAGCATCGTGCCGGAACTCTCCGGCAGCGAACTCTTCGGCCATGAGCGCGGCGCCTTCACCGGTGCCGTCGCCCAACGGCAAGGCGCCTTCGCGCTGGCCAACGGCGGCACCCTGTTGCTCGATGAGGTCGGTGAGCTGCCGCTCCCCTTGCAGGCGCAGTTGCTGCGGGTGATCCAGGAGGGCAGCTACAAGCGCGTCGGCGGCAACACCTGGCAGCAGACCAGATTCCGGCTGATCAGCGCCACCAATCGGGATCTCGAGGCACTGGTGCGGGCCGGTGGATTCCGGGCCGATCTCTATCATCGCATTGCCAGCCAGGTCCACCGGCTACCGCCGCTGCGCGAGCGCAGCGAGGACATCCTGGCGCTGGTACGCCACTTCCTGGACGTGCTGCGTCCACAGGACCCACCGCCGGAGCCGGACGTCGCGACCCGTGAATGGTTGCTACGCCATGACTACCCCGGCAATGTCCGCGAACTGCGCCAGCGGGTTGCGCGACTGCTGCTGCATCATGTCGGTGGGCATCTGCTGACGGTCGGCAGCATCCCAGCGCCGGAACGCCCGGCCCCGGGCTCGGCGAACAGCGACTGGCCGGACCCCGACTTCGCGCCGCTGGTGCGCCGGGCGCTGGACTCTGGTATCGGCCTCGAGGCACTCGGCCGCGGCGTCAAGGACCTCGCGGTGCAGGTCGCCGTGGCCGATGCCGGCGGCAATCTGCAGCGTGCGGCACAGGTCTTGGGCGTCACCGACCGCGCGCTGCAGATGCGCCGTGCCAGCCAGCGCCGCGCGGGCAGCGCCTGAGCCAGGGGCAGCAACGGTGCGCGCTGGTCGCGATGGCCGACACCGGTGCGGCGCCAGGGGTCACCGCGCCTTGGCAGGCCCACCTCAGCCATCCAGGCCGGCGCTGCCGGCCGCGGCGGCGCGCCGCAGGTATTGTCGAGCGGGGTGGCGGCGTCCCAGGGGCGGGTCAGTGCGCCGCCGTGGCCAGCGTAGCGGCGGCAGTCCATGATCATGACCGCCCCCGGCCTCGGGGACGGGTTGCCCGATAGGGCATGATGAAGAACCCGCGGACCCCAGTGGTAGGATTCGCCGCGCTTGGACACGCCACGATTTTCCGGGTCAGCGCCTCGCCGTCGGTCAGTCGTACCTCCAGCCGCGCGTCGTCGCAGCGTGGAAAGTTCGGGTCATAGATCAGGATGTCCCAGAAATCAGGCGCGACCCGCCGCAGGCAACGCGCGAGCACCTGGTGGTTGTCGGTCAGGGCACCGCCGTGCGCGCGGCTGGTCAGCACCAGCCCGAGGATCAACTGACCGCCCCGCGCGAGGCTGGACCGGACGTCGTCGAATTCCGCAGCGGTCAGCGCCGCCACGCCGCCGCGCCCTCGATCCGGCCGCACCATCCAGTCAGCGAACTTCCGGATAGGCGCGCCCAGGCCAGGCCCGATCGAGGCGAGGTTCAGTTTCAGTGAATCTAACTGCCGCGAGACCAGCCGGTTGTACAGGCTGCTGCCGGTGGCTGGTGCGCTGGCTGTGGTGGGGATCGGCACGTTGAAGCGGAAGTGGTCCAAGGCGAGCGTGCTCATTCCGCCGCACAGGCCATAGGCGCCGGCCCCGACTGGGATGCCGAGCCGGCTGAGGATCGGCCCCAATGGTCGTGTGGTCAGGAGGCGGGTCAGGGCCGCCGGCAGGGTGAAGTCGTTGGTGAACCGGAAGCCGTGGCGCGACGGGGCGAACGGACAGGCGGGTGGTGGTCTGGGGACCGGCACCGGCGCCTGGGCAGCAGCCCGGGGCAAGGGCTGCCGCACCGTTGCCCTAGGGCGCCTTGGCGCCGAGCGGCGCCGTGGCACCTCGCCGCGCAGGGGGTCGGCGGCCGAGAGTTCACCGGCGACCTCCGCCCAAGCATCGGTCAGTGCAGCGTCCCATTGGCCGAACTCGTCGTCCCAGCCACCGGTCGCGCCAACGTCGGCGAGGGTGTCGGCGCTGCTGGTGCCGATCGCCGCGGCGACGGGTTCAGGGTCGAACTCCGGAAACGGGGCAGGGCGAAAACGCAGCAGGTATTTCATCGCGGGTCCTCCGGGGCGCGCCGGGGCGCCGGGCGGGAGGCGAGCCGCGCCAGCAGATGGGCCGCGCGGTCGATCTCCCAGGGTTGATGGTGAGCGGTCACCAGCAGGCTCAGTGCCGGTGGATGCCCGTCCCGCGGTCGATGCAGCACGGTCGTGACGCCGGCCGCCGCCAGGCCGGCATGGATCGTCGGGGCGCGGATACCAAGCCGCGGGGTCTGCACCGGTAACCGGCCACCGTCAACGCCGATGCCTTGAGCGTGCAGCCGCGCCCGCAGCCGCTCGATCGAGCGCAGCAGTCGCGCACGCCGGGCCGCGCCGGTGGTGCGGTTCTCGGTCAGTGCCCGGTCGGCTGCCGCCAGGTGCGCGGCCGAGGGTGGGCTGCAATGGGTCCGCGTCAGGCCCTGGGCGGCGCAGGCGGCGATCAGTGTCCGGCTGCCGGCGAGCACCGCGACCGGTACGCCAAGCCCCTTGGCCAGTGACGCGACGACCATCAGTGCCGGTGACCACAGCCCATGCCAAGCGGCGGTGCCGCCACCGTCGATACCCCAGGGTCGCCCGGCGGCGGGAGCGCGCCCGAGGATGCCGAGGGCTTGGGTGTCGTCGATGACCAGCAACCCCGCGTGGGCCTCGACCAGGGCCAGGTAGTCCGGCAGCGGGGCCGGCGCGCCGGTCGCTGGACACAGCCCATCGGCGAGCACCACCGGGCGCCGGCCCTGCCTGGCCACGACCCTGATCGCCGCAGCCAGCGCGGCCGGGTCATTATGGGCGAAGCCCCGCACCGCCGCGCCGCGTACGGCCGCCCGCGGCAGGCCCCAGCGCAGGATCGGATAGGTGCCGGCCTCGACCAGCAGGGCTACCCGACCCACCGCGACCAGGTCCAGCAGGTCCAGGGCCAGATGCAGCGTCGAGGGCGCCAGCACCGCCGCCTCGCAGCCGATCAACCCCGCCAGCCGCGCGCCCACCGTGGCCTCGCCTGGCGGGGCCTGGAGCACCGCTGGGCGGCCCGTGGTCAGGGCCGCCCAGGGGCGAAGGCTGGCGTGGTCGTGGCGCATGCCGAGATACAGGGCCGAGGTGAAGTCCGGCATCGCCGCGCCGGGCTCAGTCCTCGCGCCGCTGGCGCGGCACCGCGGCACCGGCACGCCGCGCCCCGGCCGGCAGCATCGCGGCCCCGGCTGGCGCCGGCAGCACCCCGCGACGGGGCTGGGACGCCAGGCGCTGCGCGAGCAGCGTCGAGGGCTGCAGGTAGCGGGTCGCGGCCTCGCGGTGGTCGGTGATGTCGGCCATCAGGTCGACGCCGGTGGCGGCCAGATAGCCATAGAGGTAGCGCTGGATCTCCGGCTTCCAGTAGCGCGCCCAGTTGCGCGCCTGCTCCTCGGTATTATCGAGATCGCTCCAGTCGCCGAACCGGATCGATAGCAGGATGCGCTCCCCATCCACCGCCAACTCGTTGAAGTGGGTGATGGTGGTGTCGCCCCAGCCCTGGAGCTTCTTCATTGCGTCCACCGCCCCCATCCAGGACTCTTGGTAGGGCGCCATGTGCCGGCCGCGCAGGAATTCGCGCATCTCCGGGCGCGCCAGCAGCCACTGCTCGGTCAGCATCTCGGCACGCGAGGTCCAAGGCAGGTCGCCGTACTGGTTGTGCGCGCCCTCGGCGAGCAGCAGGTGCACGTCCTTCAGCGCATTGAGCAGCGGGAAGGCATCGGCGATGACCGTGGTGTCGGCATCCTCGCGGTAGAAGATCGCCGTGCGATACAACAGGTTATGGAAGGCCTCGATGAACTTGGAGCGGCTGTCGGCGGTTTGCAACTCCGGCACCGCGCGCCCGACCAGCTTGAGCCCGTATTGGTGGTCATACTCGAACGCCCGGCGGTGCACCGTGAGCCGGTTGTTCTCGTCCTGCACATAGCCCCAGAGCAGGTTGTTCAGCGGGCGCAGTGGATCGAGTTCTAGGTGGGCGAGCGGGTCCACCGGTCCCGAGCGCTGGTTCTGGAAGCGCAGGGTGATCGCATTCATGGTCTGCGCGAGCATGCCCTCCTCGTGCCAGTAGGACCAGATCAGCTCGATCAGGCTCGGGTTGCTGAACCGATACAGCAAGACGCGCTGGCAGCGCTCTTCGGCAGCGGCCGGATCGCCGGGGGCCAGGCTGATCAGGGTACTGACGATACGGCCCAGATATGGCAGTACCGGGCTGCCGTCGCCGGCACCCACATACTGGGCCAAGCGCCGGCGCAGGTCGTCGAAGGTCGCACGCGGGTCATTGAGCCGGTAGCGCTCGCTCTGCAGATTGCGTGTATCGAGCAGTGGGTCGCCGCCCCACTGGTGCTCGCGAATCATCTCCTCGGTCAGATTGTCGGTCGAACGCTGAAGCGGCCGAGGCGGCCAAGACTCAATCATCCCGGCCTCCAGGGTCAGGAAGACCTGGGTCGCAAGCTTCAGTACCGAGTAGGCGTAAGGACCATACAGGTTGACCTGGGGCAGGTTGTCCAGCCGGTTGCGGATGGCCCCGAGTCGCTCATCCTCCGGGTTACAGAACAGCTGATCGATGAATGCCCGATAGCGCTCGAAGCCCAGGGCGTTGGTGCGGTTGCGAATCAGCGCCCACAGGCCCTGGTCGTTGGTCTCGTTGGACGCGCTGCGCTGCAAGAAGGTGCGCGTGGAGATCGGCACCCCGAGGATGCTGAAGCGTTGGAGGACCGCTGGGGTGAACGCCGCCTCCTGGTAGCCTGCATCATCATCAGGACAACTGGCTGTCACTCCAGCCGTATCCGGCTGCATGGCAGCAGGGTACGAGTCCCTCTCCAGCAATGCCTCTGCGACCGCCTCGTAAGAGCCCTCGGCCAGACCGGCGGTGGGCAGATCCCAAATCAACTGCCTCTTCCCATTTTCGAGCTTTTGTGGTGGCGTCGCCTTCACCGACCGCGGTGTAGCCGAGCACGAGCAGTCGGCCGTAGAGGGGTTCCGATCTCTGATGTTGATGCGATAATAGCGGCCGATCCACGTTTGGTCTTGCTGTTCGGATTCCACTGTGAGTTCTTTATCGGTGAAGGCCAGCGTCAAGGTGATGATGCCGCCCTCGTAGGTATTGGCGGGTGTTACTGTGAGCGTTGCCATGATCGTTCTCTCCGAATGGGGTCAGTGAAGGGCCGCCCGCGCGGGCGTCGCCGCCCAACCGGCGCACCGAGCCTTGGTGTCCAGCGTGCTGCGCATCGCCCAATGGGTCAGCAGACGGGCCAGCAGTTTGGCCTCGTCCTCCGGGCGCAGGCGCCCGTCTGCCTTGGCCTGCCCGAGCACCGCGAAGGCCAGTGCCGGCGGGGCGCGATATAGCAGCGCCGGGCGGGTGCGCCAGGTCTCGAAGCGCCTGAGCAGCCTGGCCGGCTGGCGCGCATCGAGGTCGAGCACCTCCCGCAGCGAACGTCCCTGCAAGGCCGCCGGGCGATGATTGATGACCAGCCCAATGAACTCGGGCAGGGTCGCCTCGACGCGGCCGATCAGGTCACGGCGCGCCGGGTCCAACCGGTCCAGCGGATAGAAACCCTGCCAGAGACCGGCAGTGCGCGCCCATTGCGGATGCGGGTAGAGGGCCGCGCCGATGGCACAACTGATCTTCACCCGCAGCCAGGGCATCGGGTGCGGGTCGTCGAGGTTGAGCCGGAACACGAACGCCCGTGGCAGGCTGACCACGCCGATCAGTCCCAGCGTCGAGACCAACCCGACCCGCGCCACCGACCAGAGATCGGCGAGGATCTCCGAGAGCCAGCGCTCGAACAGGAACCAGACCTGCGCGTCCCCGGAGGCGTGCGGTTCGCCCTTCAGCACTGCCATCAACGAGGGCACCAGGTCCAGCAGTGCCGCGGCCTGGTGGCCGACCTCGTGGAACAGGGATGAGGCGATGCCGCTGCCGATCATCCGTTCGCGCGGTATCCGGATGATCGCGACCGGGTTCTTGCCGCCGCCCGGCAGCCGGGTGCGGGCGCGGCGAATGGCCGCGCCGATGCCGCGGTCCAGGTAGCAGATCACCGGCGGCGGGACCAAGTAACCCGGCACCGCCAGCCCATCGGCCGAGACCACATCGAGCCCGGACATCCAGACCCCGTTGTCGCTCTCGCTGCGCTGGGTGATCACGTCGCTGAACAGATCGAGCTGGGTCAGCACCGCGTTGAATCGCAGCCGCAGCCCGATGAAGCGTCGCTGGGCCAGGGCCGGGCTCGCGGCGCGGCCCGCTGGCCCATGCAGCCAGCGCAGGAAGGCGCCGATGCCGGCCTTCAGTTCATAACGCCCCTGGGCCAGTAGCCGCTCGATGGCGATCTGCGCCGGCGGCAGCAGGGCCGCCGCTGGCAGCATCGGCTCGTTGAGTACGAACGGCCTGATCCGGGCGACCCGCGTCAGCAGCGCGCGGGCCTCCTGGTCCAGCAGCCGATGGGCGGCGCGCGCGCTGTCCATCGCTGCTACAGCCCGAGCACCACGACCCGGTTGCCACGGCGCATCCAGCGGCCGCTGCGGGCACGCCCGGGGGCCAAGGCACCGGTGCCGCGCCCCTGGTCCGAGACCTCCTGGTCGCGGGCCGCTGGCGCCAGTGGTCGCAGCAGCCCGGGCGCGTGACGTTCGGCGGCGGCGATCGCCGCCGCCCGCGCGGCGGCGGCCGGATCGCTAGTGGCAGGCGCCGTCGCGGCATTGCGCACCGTGGCACCGGCGAAGCGCACGAAGTGACGTGCCACCTCGAACTCCTGATCCTCGCCGCTGAGGCCTTCGAGTTCGAGCCCGAACAGCTGCCCGGCCGCGGCCCCGGCCTGGGCGCCAAGCCGGCGCCCGGCGGCACCACCCGCGGCGCGGCCGACGTCACGCCCGGCCGTGCCGCCGAGGCGGCGATCGAGCGCACCGCCGACCCTGCCACCTATGGCGGTACCGGCCTGATCGCCGACCCAACCACCGATAGCGGGCAGGGCCTGGCGGGCAGCGCCCTTCAGATAGCCGCCAACCGCCCGAGCAGTGGGCGAGCGAACCGCCTGCCCAGCGCGGCCGATGAGACGGCCGAGGAACTGGTCGAGATCGGCCTCGGAGCCGACCGCGAGCAGGTCGCTGGCCAGTTCCAGCTCCTGCTCCTCGTCGAACACCAGCACCGCGCTGTCGGCGCGGCTGGCATTGGCGTCCCCGAACTCGAAGGCCTCGGCCGCGAGGGGAACCAGGTCGCTAGCGCCGGGGGTCGGCGGTGCCCAGGCCGCGGTGTCCGCATCGGACTCCAGGCGCACCCGATCGAGATCGTGCATTTCGGTACTCCTCTGGTCGGCGCCGCGCCTACACGTTGATCAACAACACGTTGCGGCCCTGGCGGACCCAGCGCCCGGAATTGCTGGAGGTTGCTTGGGGGAGGCGCGGCGCGCGCCCCTGCAGCAGACCCGGGGCGAGTTCCATGACGGCGTTCGTCACCGCCTGCTGGGCCGCTGCCGTGGGGTCGGCATCGGCCGGCGCCTGCAGTGCCTCGCGCACGGCCTGCCCGCCGATGCGCACGAACTGTTTGGCACCCTCGAACTCCTGGTCCTCCGGCGACAGCAACTCGGCCTCCAGCCCCAGCGCACTGCCGGCAGCGGTGGCCAGCCCGCGGCCGATCCGCGCGCCCACCGGGCCGCCGAACTTCGCACCCAGGGCCGCGCCAGCGATCGGCAATGCGCGCCTGGCAGCCCCCTTTAGATGGCCACCAATAGCGCGTCCGACCGGCGAGCGCACGGCGCGTCTGACCCGTCTGCCGGCGCGGCGCACCACCCTGCCGATGAACTGATCCAGATCGGCCTCGGAGCCAACCGTGAGCAGCTCCCCGGCCAGCTCCATCAACTCCGCCTCATCGAAGACATCAGCCTGGCCGAAGACCTCGGACCCGTCATCCCAGTCTGCCGCTTCAAACTCGAAACTCTCGAACTCCGGGGTGATATCGGCAAAGGCATCTTGCTCATTCATGACCTGGCTCTCGCTGTTGAGGGTTGCGGGGGTGGGAGCCGCGGTGCTCCCTGTCCGCTAGCGGTGCAGATTGCTTGCCAGATCGCAAACAACTGATCTTTCAAATTAACGAGGATCAGATATAGGGAAGCGGCGAAGCGGGCTTCGGCACAGAGGGCTGATAGGCGGGTGCTGCCGAAGCATCATTCGGCAGGTTATGGCAGGGTCCTTTTCATTGCGGAGCCATCGCAGCGATCATCCGTCTTGATCCGTCAGCGCGCCCGGCACAGCGCATAACGGCATCCGCCGCTGACGGGAAGCCGCCATCAACAATCGGATCGAAGACTGCGGCACAAAGACGTTCACGGTGCTCACCGCACCGACCTCGCCGTGCTGCCACCGGATCGGCCCAGCAGACTGCTTGCCGGAGGCTCGACACCGGGCAAGCGGGGAGCGCTTGGGGCGCGGATTATGGGGGAGCGAGATCCAGCCAATGCACCAGCTTGTGCGGTGCATGGGCTGAGCAGTGCCAGCTCCGTGGCACCTGTCAGCGCCGGACTGCAGAGCCTAGTGGTCGAATACGTGGACCGCGGCAGCGGATCCGGTGGCCCACCATGCCGCGCTAGTAACAGACCGAGCGCGGGCGATTGGTAAACGAGGACTCTGGCTATCTGCAGCACATCCTTTGCCGGATTGGGGCGGCAGCCTCTGCCAAGGATGAAGGCATGCGGTAGCAGTTTCCTTTCCCGTTTCCAGCGCCGTAGCCTTTGCCGCGCCACGCCAAGTCAGGCAGCAGCCGGCTGAGTGCTGAGCATCTCGACCCGAACGGTGGCCGCAGTATTGCAAATACGAATCACTCCTATTATTATAGGTAATCTGTCGTCTTTCCGTGCCTCCGGCTTCAGGTCGGGCGCGCGGTCACCCACCCGTCCCGGTCCGTCAGCATGATTCAGGTCTGTCATCAGGTCCCCGGGCGTCTGCGGCTGCGGGTCGCGGCGCTGCGCACCGATCCCGCCCGCGGCGCCGGTCTGGCCACCGCCCTGGCCCGTCAGCCGGGCATCCTCGCGGTGCGCACCAATCCCGCCTGCGCCAGCCTCATCGTCCACTATCGCTCCGCGACAGTCGATCCGCCGCGCATCCTCGACTGGCTCGGCTGCCTGGCCCGCGGTGCACCCCTCGCCGCCCTGCCGGCTCTGCCCGCCAGTCGCACCGGGCTGCGCGCTTGGTCGCAACGACTGATGCATCGGCTGACAAAGGGCCTGGCACAGGGTCCGATACCGGTTCGGAGAGGGGGGTTGCGACGCTGGCCGGACGCACGTCAGCGACCGCTGGCCGGCGCCCCCGCGCCCCCGGCCGGCTGGCACTGGTCACGGCCGCCGCAGCTCCCGGCACCGGTTGCGACGCCGCCGCCGCTGCTGGCGCGGCTGCAGTGGCGGCTGACCCGCTGGATGCTGCGCGGCAGCCTGCAATGCCTCTGGTTCGATCTGCGCCACCGGCCGACCGGCAACCGCCTCACGACCGCCATCGCGGCGGCGCGCCCTGGCTGATGCGGCGAAGACCCCGCCAAGGGCGGCGCGGGATGGCAGGGTGTCGGACCGCCGGGCGGCCATCGGCCCGGAGCCCTCGGCACACCGCCAGCGACCGGGCAATTCCTAACGAGCGACAGGGATGGTTGGCCACGACACGGTCGCAGCAGACGCAGCATTTGGCCCGGACTGAAGGCTTCGCCACAGGACAATAGGGACGCCCCGGGACAAATCGCTGTCGGGATGCGCAGCAGGGGCAAGCAAGCCGGCGATGCTCAAACCCCTGGGCAGGGACGCGCAGGGGTTCTTGGGTAGGGGGCTGGCAGGCCTGGTCGCAGCGCGGCTGCGGCTGTGCCGCATGTTGCCGGCACTGCGGCAGGCGACGCCGCCGTTGCGGGGCGGCTCAGGCGTCTGGCTTTAGCTGCGCCTGCAGTGCGGCGAGTTCCTGTTCGGCGGCCCGGCGCGCCACCACCTCTGCATCGGCTCGGCGCGCCTCAGCCTCGGCTCGGGCGGTCGCCTCCAGTCGCGCAAGGGCCTCGGCCTCGGCCCGAGCGGTCGCCTCCAGCCGCGCCTGGACCTCGGCCTCGGCTCGGGCGGTCGCCTCCAGCCGCGCCTGGACCTCGGCCTCGGCTCGGGCGGTCGCCTCCAGCCGCGCCTGGACCTCGGCCTCGGCTCGGGCGGTCGCCTCCAGCCGCGCCTGGACCTCGGCCTCGGCTCGGGCGGTCGCCTCCAGCCGCGCCTGGACCTCGGCCTCGGCTCGGGCGGTCGCCTCCAGCCGCGCCTGGACCTCGGCCTCGGCTCGGGCGGTCGCCTCCAGCCGCGCCTGGACCTCGGCCTCGGCTCGGGCGGTCGCCTCCAGCCGCGCCTGGACCTCGGCCTCGGCTCGGGCGGTCGCCTCCAGCCGCGCCTGGACCTCGGCCTCGGCTCGGGCGGTCGCCTCCAGCCGCGCCTGAGCCTCGGCCTCGGC
>REDK01000175.1 GCA_007693535.1 Chromatiaceae bacterium | reverse complement strand
ACAGCTTTCCGAACCCTCGGTCAGTTTGCACTTCCAAAGGCTAGGAACTTTCGAGAGCCCTGCCAAATCCCCGCACATCCGTCACCAAGTCCTGGACTCGGACTTGGCCGGGCTTATGCACAAAGCCGGTGCCGACCTTGCGCTATGCTTGATACCGCCGCGCTGGTTGCTGGGGCTACAAGGTCCGCGACCGGCGCCGCCCCAACTAGGAGAGTAGACGGATGCAAACCGAGCCCTTACCGCGGCGCCGCGGGACTCGCCGGCCCCGCCGCCGACAGACCGGTATCCTTTGGCTGGCAACCCTGAACCTATTGGTCGGCCCGGTGGCGGCCGATCCGATCATCGATCAGATCGAGGCCGCCCGCCGCGCCTATCAGGCCGGCGACAATGCGGTGGCGATCCAGGCCCTGAACTTCGCCGTTGCCGCCATCGAGGCGCAGCAGACCGAGGCGCAGCTCGCGCTGTTCCCGGACCCGCTGCCGGGTTGGTCTGCCGATACGGCCCAGGCGGAGATGGCCGGGCTGGCGGCGATGCTGACTGGAAAGGTGCTGCGCCGCACCTATCGCTACGGGGCCACCGGGGCCGAGGTGCAGATCACGATCAGTGCCAATTCACCCTTTCTCGGCGTCATGAGCAGCCTGATGCAGATGCCGATGCTGCTACAGGCCGACCCCAGTACCAGCCTCTACAGCTTTGGCGGCCATCGCGGCATCCTCAAGCAGGAGGCGGACAGCAGCGAGCTATCGTTGATGGTCGGCAGCAACCTGCTGTTGCAGCTCAAGGGCAGCGGCGGGGCCGACAAGGATATCCTGGAGGCCTATCTGCAGGCGATCGACATCCCGGCGCTGGAGGCCGCGCTGACCAAATAGCGCTGCGCGATGCAGGCCGGTCGGGTTTAAAAGGTGTAGCTTGCCTCCAGGCCGAGCAGCCAGGTCCGGCCGGGGGCCGGGGCGTAGAAGCGGCCATTGGCATCATTGACGCTGACGGCGCCGATGTGGTCGCGATCGAACAGGTTGTCCAGGCGGGCGAACAGCCCCAGGCGCAGTCCGCGCCAGTCGCCGTCCCAGCCGCCGCGCAGCCCAGTCCGCCAGTAGGCCGGGGCATGGGCGCTGTTGCGATCGTCCACTGCCACTGGGCCCTGGGCATAGATGTCAAGCGCGCCGCTGAGGCCAAGGCCCGGATCGGTCTCCGGATTGACCCAGGCCAGTTCCGCGAACAGGTGATAGTCCGGCACCCCGGGGATGCGCCGGCCGGCTCGCACCGGTGCGGTATTCTGCAGCGGTGGCAGGGTCCGGCAGGGCACGCCGGTGCAGGCAAGGAAGTCCCGGGTCCAGCGCGCGTCCAACCAGGTGGCGGCCAGATAGAGATCCAGGCCCGGTCCGAGCGGGCCCGTGACCAGCAGTTCTGCCCCGCGCCGGCGCGAGCCGGCGATATTGCGATAGCTGGAGCGGCCGCCGGCGCTGCTGGCGACGGTCAGTTCGTCCTTGGTGTCGATCTGGAACAGGGCCAGCTCAAGTTGCCCGTCGGTCCCGAGCGTCTGCTTAGTGCCGATCTCCCATTGCCAACTGCGGGCTGGCCGCAGGGCCAGGTTGAGCCCACTGCCCCCATCCGGGCGATACGCCAGTTCCCCCAGGGTCGGGGTCTCGAAGCCGCGCCCCAGGTTGGCATAGAGGTTGGTGCGGGGCGTCAGCGCATAAGTCAGGCCCAGCACCGGGGTCCAGGCACGATCGCCGCGGCTGCCGCTGTCGTCGGGGTTCTGATTGCTGGCGCTGATCGGGGCGCTTGTGCCACTGCAGCGTGGGCGGCCGTCGCCGGCCGGCAGGCCTGGTGCGGTGACCCGCTCCGGGGTGCAGATGAAGTGATCGCGGGAGACGAAATCGACCGCGCTCAGCCGCAGTCCGGCGTCCAGTTGCCAGGCTGCGGCCAGTTCCCATTGGCCCTGAAGGAAGGCGCCCCAGCCGGTGACCTGGTTGGTCTCGTCGCGCTTGCGGGCGCCGCGACGGCCGAGTTCGTTCAGATCACCGCGGCGCGCCTCGTCGGTCTGCTCCCACTCGGCGCCCAGGGTCAGGTCTAGCGGGCGGCCGCCCAGATTGGTCTGGTGCTGCCACCAGAGACGGCTGCCGGCGAAGTCTCGGGCAAAGGCGCTGACCCCACCGGCGGCGGTGATCTGGTCCTGGGCGGCCAGTGGGATGGCCAGATACTGCTCGTTACGTCGGCGCCCAGCCCAGGCGGCGAACTCGATTGCATCGTGCGCGCCGAGCGGCTGCGCCAGGGTGACCCCCAGTTGCTGGTTGTCCAGGCTGCGGCGGGCGCGAAAGGCTAGCGCCGCCGGCTGTGCCTGGCGTCGGTCCGCGGCCACCTGGGCCGCGGTTAGGGTGAGCGGGTCGCGGTTGTCCGGCTGATCGAGTAGATTGATCACCAGACGCAGGCTGCCGCCGTCGGGCCAGGTGAGGGTCAGCAGGGCATTGAGCTGCTCCTTGCGCGCGCGGCTCCAGTCCCGATAGCCAGCGCTATCGGCGCGCTGGCTGTCCAGCAGATAGCCCAGGGTCAGCCGTTCACGCACCGCCTCGCCGCCAATCTTCATCCCCTGGATCAGCGTGTCATGGTCCCCGCCCAGCAGGCGGGTCGACAGTGTCGGCCGCGGCGGCGGCGCCTCTGTGAAGACCTGCACCACGCCGCCGGAATGGTTGCCGTAAAGGGCCGAGAAGGCCCCGCGCATCACCTCGATGCGGCCGGCCGAACCGAGCGCGAATAGCCCCGGGCCACCCTGGCCGTCCGGAGTGCTGGCGGGGATGCCGTCGGCGAACAGGCGTACCCCGCGGGTTCCGAACTGGGCGCGCCCCCCAAAGCCGCGCAGTTGGATCTGCTCCTCTTGCGCCAGGCTGCCGCGATTGGTGACCACCGTGCCTGGGACGCGCGGCAGCACCTCGGAGACCCGCACCCGCGGCTGCTGCTGCTGGATCATCGCGCCCGGCAGAGCGTCGATGGCCAGGGGCAGGGCAAAGGGGTCGCGTCCGGCGCGGGTGGCAGTGACTACCAATGGGGGCAGGGCGACCGTCAGTTCGGCATCGCGGGTGGCCGCGCTCCGCGCTGCCGGCGCGTCGACTGTTAGGGGTGCGGGCGCGGCCCGGGCTGTATCCAGGGTGCTGGCGGCGACTAGGCCGAACAGCCAGCCCCGGTATCTGCGTCTCGACATCATGCGCTGCGATGACCGATCTGAGACCGGTGATTCACCGGTCAGGAGTTCAACCCGTGCACAAACCACCCGTGACCCCGGCGGTGCGCGTGTTGCGCGCCGCCGGGGTCAGTTTCGCGCATCATCCTTATCTCTACCAGGCCGGGGGAACCGGTGAATTCGCCCGGCAGGCGGGGGTGGATGAGCACCTGGTGATCAAGACCCTGGTCATGGAAGACGAGCGGCGGGAGGCGCTGATCATGCTCATGCACGGCGATCGCGCGGTGGCCACCGGATGCCTGGCGCGGGCGCTGGGTGTCAAGCGGGTCGTCTCCTGTGACCCGGCGGTGGCCGAGCGCCACACCGGCTACCGGGTGGGTGGCACCTCGCCCTTCGGCATCCGTCGCCCGCTGCCGATCTATGCGCAGCGCGACCTCGCCGGGCTGGAGCAGATCTACATCAATGGTGGCAAGCGCGGCTACATCATCGCGCTGGCCGTGCGCGACCTGGAGCGGGTGTTGCAGCCGACCTGGGTAGATGCGATGCAGTAACCTGGGTGCTGTAATCGAGCCAACCGCGCGCAGTCGAGCGGCGCTCCGCGGGCACCGCCCGCCGCGAGCTGGCCAGGACTGTGGGGCCTGAACATGGATGAGACAGGGATTGGGGCGGGGTCAGGTGAACCTCCGCCCGGACTCGACCGCGGCCTGCCGCCGCGGTCCCGCCTCAGTCCGCCGGAGCGGTCGTGCTGGGCATGGCGCAAGGTGCACGCCGCGCCGCGGCGACGCTGGCCACTGCTAGCGCGGTCATGTTCAGCACCCGGCGCACGGTGGCGGCTGGGGTCAGGATGCAGGCGGTGGCGGCTGCCCCCAGCAGGACTGGCCCGACCGTCACCCCGCCGCTGGCGATGGTCTTGAGCACGTGATAAAGGATGTTGGCCGCGTCCAGGTTCGGGCAGATCAGCAGATTGGCGGCCCCGCTCAGCGTCGAGTCATCCAGATAGCGGCGCCGGATGTCCTCCTCCAGCGCGGCATCCCCGTGCATCTCGCCATCGCATTCGATGTCGGGATAGCAGGCGACGAACAGGTCGCGCGCCCGACGCATCTTCTCCGCCGAGGCCAGCGCGGAGGAGCCAAAGATGGAATGGGACAGAAACGCCACCTTGGGCGGCAGACCGAAGCGGCGCACCTCTTGGACCGCCATGCAGGCGATCTCGCGTAATTGCTCGGCGCTGGGGTCTTCATTGACATAGGTATCGGCGATGAACAGCGGTCCGCGCTCGGTCATCAGGGCATTGAGGGCGGCAAAATCGCGCACCCCGTCCTGCAGGCCGATGATGGCGCGGATCGGTGCCAGATGCTGCTGATAGGCCCCGTGCAGCCCGCAGACCATTGCATCGGCGTCGCCGAGCGCGACCATCAGCGCGGCGATGGTGCTGGTGCAGCGGCGCACCTCGGTGCGAGCCATCTCCGGCGTCACTCCGCGGCGGCGCAAGCGGCGGAAATAATGCTCCCAATACTGGCGGAAGCGGGGATCATCCTCCGGGTCCACCAGTTCCAGGTCCACCCCCGGACGCAGCCGCAGCCCGGCGGCGGCGATGCGCGCCGCGATCACTGCCGGCCGCCCGATCAGGATGGGGCTGGCCACTTGTTCGTCGATGGCCATCTGCGCCGCGCGCAGGGTGCGCTCGTCCTCGCCGTCGGCGAAGGCGACCCGTTTCTGTTCCGGCGCCATCGCCTTGGCCATCGAGAAGACCGGGCGCATCATGATGCCGGTCTGATAGACGAAGCGCAGCAGGCCCTCGCGATAGGCGTCGAGATCGGCGATCGGGCGAGTGGCGACGCCGGATTCAGCCGCAGCCTGGGCCACCGCCGGGGCGATCTTCAGGATCAGGCGGCGGTCGAACGGTTTGGGGATCAGGTAATCCGGCCCGAATGACAGTTCCTCGCCGGCATAGGCGGCGGCGATCTCGCTACTGCTCTCGCTCTTGGCCAAATCGGCGATCTGCTGCACACAGGCGCGTTTCATCGCTTCGGTGATCTTGGTGGCACCGCAGTCGAGGGCGCCGCGAAAGATGTAGGGAAAGCACAGGACATTATTGACCTGATTAGGATAGTCTGAACGGCCGGTCGCGATGATACAGTCCGGGCGCACCGCCTTGGCCAATTCCGGACGGATCTCGGGCTCGGGATTGGCCAGGGCCAGGATGACCGGCCGCGCGGCCATGGTCTTGACCATCTCCGGTGTGAGTACGCCGGGGGCGGAACAGCCGAGAAAGACATCGGCGTCGGCGACGACGTCCGCCAGGATGCGGGCGGTGGTCTCCTGGGCATAGCGGGCCTTGGTCTCATCCAGACCGCCGGGGCGGCCGACATAGATCAGGCCCTTGGAGTCCACCATGAAGACCTGCTCGCGCCGCAGTCCCAGCGCGATCATCAGATCCACGCAGGCGATGGCTGCCGCGCCGGCCCCGGAGACCGCCAACTTGACCTCGGTGATATCCTTGCCGACCAGTTCCAGGCCGTTGATGAGGGCTGCCGCGGAAATGATTGCGGTGCCATGCTGGTCGTCATGGAACACCGGGATATTCATGCGCTGGGTCAGTTCGCGTTCGATCAGGAAGCATTCTGGTGCCTTGATATCTTCCAGATTGATGCCACCCAGAGTGGGTTCCAACGCGGCAATGATCTCTACTAGCTTGTGCGGGTCACGCTCGGCGAGTTCGATATCGAACACGTCGACCCCGGCAAACTTCTTGAACAGGCAGCCCTTGCCCTCCATGACCGGCTTGCCGGCGAGCGGCCCGATATCCCCCAGGCCGAGCACCGCGGTGCCGTTGGTGATCACACCCACCAGATTGCCGCGGGCGGTGTAGCGGGCCGCCAGAGTCGGGTCGGCCTCGATCGCCAGGCAGGGATAGGCGACGCCGGGCGAATAGGCGAGCGACAGATCGCGCTGGTTGGACAGCGGCTTGGTGGGGGTGACAGAGACCTTGCCGGGACTGAGGTGGCAGTGGTATTCCAGCGCGGCATCGCGCAAGGCCTGTTCGGCGTCGGAGAGCTGGGTGGTCATGACAAAGCAGTTATGTAGTTGGCGGGTGAGATTGGCGACTGGGGCCGGCTCGATGCTGGCAACGGCAGCAGGCGTGCGCCGACCCCAAGGGGACGGCACCGCGGCGGCGGGAGCGGCACCCGCAACCGGCGTTGCACCGGCTGCGGGTGGTTGCCATGCCCGCAGTCTACTCGTACCAGCAGGTTGCGGTCCGGCGGGATCGCCGCGGCCCGCTGGTCGCCGACTGCAACCGGCGCGGGAATCGGCGTTGGCCTGGGAGTTGTCTGAGGTCTGGGCCACGCGCCGCGGGCCTGGGTCGCCAGCGACTGCTTCGGCCGTTGAGGATGACACGCCGAGCTGGCACGATGGCTGATCGACGCGGGCAAGCAACCGATGCATCGGCGACAGCGGACGTGACCGTTGCTGGCACCCCCAGGGACCCCGGTCGCTGCCTGGTCTTCGGCGCCAGCGGCTATATCGGTAGCCATCTGGTCCCGCGCCTGCTGTCCGCGGGACTCAGGGTACGCGCCAGCAGCCGTGACCGCGCCGTGCTGGCCGCGCGCGGCTGGGACGGGGCGGAACTGGTGGCCGCCGATGCGCTCGATCCGGCGAGTCTGGATGTTGCCCTGGCCGGCGTGGACACCGCCTGGTACCTGGTCCATTCAATGGGGTCGGGTAAGGACTTCGGGCGCATCGACCTGATCGCGGCAGCCAACTTTGCCGCTGCCGCCGAGCGCCAGGGTGTCGGACGGATCGTTTACCTCGGGGGCTTGGTGCCGGCGGACGCGGCCAGCGAACACATCGTCTCGCGCCGCGATACCGGGATCTTGCTACGTCGCGGCCAGGTGCCGGTGACGGAACTGCGCGCCGGGATCATCGTTGGCCCAGGTTCGGCCGCTTTCGAGGTGATGCGCGATCTGGTCTATCACCTGCCGGTGATGATCACGCCCCGCTGGGTGCAAGCCAGATCGACCCCGGTAGCCCTGGACAACCTGCTGACCTATCTGGTGGCCCTACCGCAGCTCGCCGAGACGGCCGGTCAGGTGTACGACGCGGCTGGCCCTGAAACCCTGACCTATGCCGAGATGATGCGTATCTTGGCTACGGAAGGTGACCGGCGGCCGCCGTTGATCATCCCGGTTCCGCTGCTCTCGCCGCGGCTGTCATCCTACTGGCTGCGGCTGATCACGGCCGTGCCGACCAACATCGCCCGCGCCCTGATTGAAGGGTTGCGCCATGACTTCACTGCCGACGACGCCGCGCTCAAGCGCCTGGTGCCGCAGCCGCTGCTCGGTTTTCGCGAGTCGGTCGCGGCCGTCTTTGCGGCCGAGCGCGCCAGTGCCCCGGTCGTCGCCCGTTGGATCGAGGGGGCCTTTGCCGTGCGCCAGCAACGGATCGACTATGCCTATTACGCCAAGCGAGCTGGCGGCAGCGCCGAGACCAAGGCCCCGCTGGCCGCGGTCTGGGCGGTGGTTGCCGCGATCGGCGGCGACGACGGCTACTATTACCTGAATGGCCTGTGGCAATTGCGTGAGCTGCTGGACTGGATCGCCGGCGGGCCTGGGCGTGGCCATGGCCGTCGGCACCCTACCGAGCTGCGGGTGGGCGATCGCATCGACTCCTGGAAGGTGTTGGGTCTGGAGCCCGAGCGGCGCCTGAGCCTCGCCTTCGGTATGCGTGCCCCCGGCGCTGGCATGCTGGAGTTCGATCTGGAGCCCCGTGCTGACGGCGGTACCCGCCTGTGCATCACCGCCTACTGGCACCCGGCCGGGGTCTGGGGTCTGCTCTACTGGTATGCCTTCGAGCCCGTGCACCGAGTCATCTTCACCGGCACCGCGCGGGCGATCTGCGCGCGCGCCGAGCGGCAACGGCCAGTGGCGCCCGCGTTGGATCCCGGCTGAGCCGGTCTGCATCCTCTACATCCGGCGCCGACCTGCCGGAGCGCTGCCATCGCTGACCCGGGCCCCCGGGCCACCCGTGCAGGTCAGAAGGCCCCGAACAGACTGCCGAGCAGGATAGCGACGATCAGTCCGAGCAGGGGGCCGATGACGGTGACGATCCCGATGTGACCGAAGCTCTGCTTTTGCGTCGCGCCGCAGATGCCCAGCAGCGTGATGATGGCCCCGCTGTGCGGGAGCATCGACAGCGGTCCGCAGGCGAGCGATGCGATCCGGTGCATCAGGGCCGGATCGATGCCGGCCAGGGCGGCCGTCTGTGCCAGGGCCGGGCCGAAGGCATCCAGGGTGATCGTCAACGCCGCTGAGGCTGAGCCGGTGATGATGCCCATGGTGCTGGCCGCCACCGACAGCGAGACCAGCGGTCCGCCGGGGACCGCCAGCAGCGCATCGCTCACGCTGGCAAAGACCGGCAGCGCTGCCACCACCGCGCCGAACCCGGCCAGGCTCGCGGTATTGAACACCGGCAGCACCGCGGCATTGGCGCCGGCATCCAGGCTCTGGCGCAGCGCCGGCAGCCGGGCGCGATTGGTCAGGATCAGCACCAGCGTCGCCGCGACCAGCGCCGTGACCACTGACCAGATGCCGCTGACCGCGGCCAGCGAGACGTTGCCCCAGCGCGGCTCGGACAGGAATCCGGTATCGATGTGCGGCAGGACGACCCAGGTCATCAGCAGGTTCACGGCCATGACCACTAGGATCGGCAACAGCGCCAGCGCGAACGATGGGTTGTGTGCTGCCCGCTGGCCGTGGGCCAGCTCCGCCGGATCGAAGGCGCTGGCATTGACGGCGCGCTCGCGCGAGAGGTCGGCATCCGAATAGTGAGGGGCCAGGTCGCTCGCGTCGGCGCGACCGTAGCCCTGACCGGCCTGGCGGGCCAACCGCGCCGCGCGCTCGAGCCACCACATCCCGCAGCCGAGCATCACCAGTGCGGCGATGAGTCCGATCCCTGGGGCGGCAAACAGGGTGGTGCCGAAATGCGGCATCGGGATCGCGTTCTGGATGGCCGGCGTGCCCGGCAGTGCCGTCATGGTGAAGGTGAAGGCGCCAAGGGTGATGGCCGCCGGGATTAGTCGATGCGGGATATCGGCCTGTCGGAACAGGGCCGCGGCGATCGGATAGACTGCGAACGACACGACGAACAGGCTGACGCCGCCGTAGGTCAGCAGCGCACAGGCCAGCACCACCGCCAGGATCGCGCGTCCACTGCCGAGGCGGTTGGTGAATCCCTGGGCAATCGCGCGCGCCGCGCCGCTGTCATCCATGAGCTTACCGAACAAGGCCCCGCACAGAAAGATCGGAAAGAATTGCACGATGAAGCGGCCCACGCCCGGCATGTAGGCCTGAGTCAGATTAGCGAGCAATGGCTGGCCGCTGAAGGCAGCTGCCAGCAGGGCCACCGCGGGGGCTGCCAGCAACAGGCTGAAGCCGTGGAAGGCGAGCAGGATCAGCAGCCCGACTGCGATGATGATCCCAAGCAGTCCAAGCAGGTCGATGAGGGTCATGGGGCGAGTCCCTGGGACGCTTCGTGATTGCAATCGGCGCGCAATATAAGGGGTCGCGGTCGCCAGATACAAGCCGATCAGTCCGACCGGCAGAGCAGGCGCAGCCGCCAGTGCCGGCCAATTGCTGCATCGCAGCATCCGGGCAATCGCTGGAGTGGCGTGTGGTGCGTTTGCTGTGGGATAGTATGAAGCGGTGCGCCGGGCGCTCGCTAGCATGAAGTGTGCTGCGGTTTTCCACGGGTGCCTTGCTACTGGCCGACCGCGCCCTGTCATCGCCCGGTCATCGGTTATCGCCCGCCGCGCTGGTCGTGCGAAGCCGGACTCCAGCAATCGATCGGCCCGCCTTTCGAACCCAGGCTGATCGCTACAGAGGTGATCCAGATGTTGAATGGCAAGACAGCGCTAATTACCGGTTCTACCAGCGGTATTGGTCTCGGTATCGCGCGCGGCTTGGCCGCAGATGGTGCGGATATCCTGCTGAATGGCTTCGGTGACGCCGACGAGATCGAGCGCCTGCGCGGGCAGATCGCCGACGAGCATGGGGTACGTGTCATCTATCACGGTGCCGATATGAGCCAGCCGGCACAGATCGCGGACATGATCGAGACCGCCAACCATGAATTCGGTCGCATCGATATCTTGGTCAACAACGCCGGCATTCAGCATGTTGCCCCGGTGCATGCGTTTCCGGTGGAGCGCTGGGATGCGGTCATCGCGATCAACCTCACCGCGCCGTTCCTGATGACCCGGGCGGTGCTGCCACAGATGCTCGAGCGCAACTGGGGCCGCATCATCAATATCGCCAGCACCCACGGCTGGGTGGCGTCGGTTGACAAATGCGCCTACGTTGCCTCCAAACACGGCGTCATGGGATTGACCAAGGCGGTGGCGCTGGAGACCGCGACCACCGGGGTCACCTGCAATGCGATCTGCCCAGGCTGGGTGCTGACCCCGCTGGTACAGAAGCAGATCGACGACCTGGCCGCTCGCGAGGGCCTGTCGGCGGATGCGGCGCGGGTCCACCTGCTGGGGGAGAAACAGCCCTCGCTCGCCTTCACCACCCCAGAGCAGCTCGGCGCCCTGGCCGTGTTCCTGTGCTCCGATGCGGCTGCCAACTTCCGCGGTGCCGGCCTGCCGGTGGATGGCGGCTGGCTCGCGCAATAGTCCGCGCGGCCGGTTCGCGCCGCGCACGCTGCTCCCGGACCTACGCCGGCCCGCCTAACTCTCGGCACGCGTCCATCCCGGGTGCCGCAGCGATCAGGTGATGACAACTGAGGCGGGGATCCGGGCCCGCGGCTCCGAGCCGGCGATCCCGCACGGACTGCACCCCCCATCCGGTCATGCCCGCGGCGGCCTGGATGGAGCGGCCCCTCGGCCCGCGCGCGGGTGTCCTCTGGCCGGGTCCGCGGCACGCTGGCCTGCGCGACCGCGATGGATCAGCCAGCGTATTTGGCATAGGTAGCGGTTGCAGGCGACCTGGTGGTGCGCGGCGCGGGTCCAGCTGCCGCCGTCCCTGCAGCAGGCGCGACCTAGCTGGCCGCGGGTAGGGCACGGCCGATCCGGGTTGCGGTAATATGCGAGGCCATGACCCCGACGCGCTGCAAGCCTGGCCCGACTGCCCCCGCGCTTGCGGTCATGCGCCCGGGCGCACCTGGCCGCGGTCCGGCCCGGTTGCCAACCCTGCTGCTGACCCTGCTGACCGGCATCTGGTCCGCCCTGGCCCAGGCGGCGGGCCTCGAGGTACAGGTGGAGGGCCTCGGCGGCGAACAGGAGCAGAATGTGCTCGCCCTGCTCGCGATCTATCAGGAGCGCCGGGATCCGAACCTGAGCGAGGATCGCATCGAAGCGCTGCACCGGCGCGCGCCCGAGCAGATTCGCTTTGCCCTGTCGCCGTTCGGGCTCTATCAGGTCGAGGTCGAGGACAGCCTGGTTGCCCCGGCGCGCGCCGGTGACTCCTGGGTCGCCACCTATCGGGTCAGCCCCGGGCCACCGGTGCGGATCGCCGGGGTCGATTACCTGATCAGTGGCGCGGGCGCTGATCACCCCGGCTTTCCGCCCCGCTTCCCGATGGCGGTTGGCGATGTGGTGCTGCATCAGGTCTACGAGCAGACCAAGGCCGATATCGTGGCGGTGGCCGCAGCCGAGGGCTATCTCGATCACCAGTTGGTCCGGCATCAGATCCTGATCGATCTCGATGCCTATAACGCGCAGGTCGACTTTCACCTCGCGACCGGCCCCCGCTTCTTTCTGGGTGCGGTCCGGTTTCAGCAGGATCTGCTCGCTGACAGCTTCTTGGCCGGGTTCGTCGATTTCGAGCCCGGTACGCCTTACGATCCCACTCGCCTGCTGACCCTTCAGGGCCGGTTGCTGGGCACCGAGTATTTCGATCAGGTGGAGATCGTGCCGCGCAAGGAACTGGCCGGCGAGGACCGAATCATTCCCATCGATGTCGTCGCTACCCCGAACAAGGCCAACCGCTTTCGCGTCGGCCTCGGTTACGCGACCGACGATGGTGCCCGCTTCAGCCTCGATTATCGCCGGCGTTATATCGGTCGCCGTGGCCACTGGCTGCGTAGCGATCTGACCCTGGCCGAGCAGCGCCAGAGCGTCATGGTCGATTACCGCATCCCGTTTCGCGATCCAACCCAGGATTACATCCAGATCCAAACCGAATATCAGTCGGTGGATACCTCGGCCCGCGAGGGAGACCTGTTCACACTGAGCGCTGCCCAGTCGGTGGTCACCCCGGGCGGCTGGCGCCGCAATATCGGGGTCAGCTATCGGTATGAGGACGCGACCGCGCGCGCCGGCGACGATGGCTCCTTCAACGGGCTGGTGCCCTTCGTTTCCTGGTCGCGGACCCGCTCGGATGATCCGATCAATACCCGCCGCGGTCTGCGCGTGCGCTATCTGATCCAGGGCACCACCGAGAACAGCCTGTCGGAGACCACCTGGCTCAGCGGCCGCGCCAGCTATAAGCTAATCCATAGCTGGGGCGAGCAGCACCGGTTGATCAGCCGCGCCGATCTCGGCGCTATCCTCGCCGATTCCATCAACCGGGTGCCGTCCAGCGAGCGCTTCTATGCCGGCGGCGATAACAGCCTGCGGGGTTGGTCCTACGAGGGGGTCGGCCCGGTGGACCCGGAGACGGGCCGGATTATTGGTGGGCGCTATCTGGCGGTCGGCAGCCTAGAACTCGAACAGCGCATCCATGGCAATTGGAGCGCCGCCCTGTTCAGTGATTTTGGCAGCGTCTACGATCCGGATTTCGACAGCAGTTGGGAGCAGAGCGCCGGGTTGGGCCTGCGCTATGCGACCCCGATCGGTCCAGTCCGGATCGATCTAGCCTATGCGATGACCCGCGATCCCGCCGGGTTCCGGCTGCATTTCGCGTTAGGGCCGGACCTGTGAGTGACGCCGAGGCCGTCGCACCGCCCACCGCCGCGCTGCCACCGAGTGGGGAGGCCGCGACCAGTGGTGGCAGGCAGCCGGCACGCCGGTTGCTGGCCAGGCTGCTGTGGTCGCTGCTGTGGTCCGGGTTGGGGCTGCTGGCGGTGTTGCTGCTGGTGCTGGCCCTGGTGCTGAGCACCGAGCGCGGACTGCGCACGGCGGTGGGGCTGGCGCAGACGCTTGCACCGGAGACCTTCAGTCTTGGGGAGGTAGAGGGGCGCGTGCTCGGCCCGCTGAGGATCGCTGATCTACATCTGCGCCTGCCGGACTTGGAGATTGCGGTCGGTGCAGCCTACCTCGACTGGGAGCCGGCAGCCCTGCTGCGCGGTCGTCTGGCGGTGCGCGAGCTAACCGGCAGCGGGATCGATCTCCTGGCTAGTGGCGAGGCCCCGTCCGACCCCGAGCCCTTCGCGCTGCCGCAGATCCGGCTGCCGCTGGGCATTGAGCTGGAACAGGCCCGGATCGAGCAGCTGCGTTTCCACGAGCGCAACGCCCCGCCGGAGACGGCGCTGGTGCTGGAGCGCGCCGAACTGGCGGCAACCCTGCTGGCCGACCGGCTAGAACTGCGTCGGCTGGAGGCCGTGCTGGCTCAGCCCGCGGCGCGGCTCAGCGCCAGTGGCGAGGCTCGGCTGACCGGCGATTACCCTCTACAACTGGATCTGGACTGGCAGTTCCAGCAGGACCCGGCCCTGGAGTTGCACGGCAGCGGTCAGGCCAGCGGCGACCTGCGCCAGTTGCAGATCGCGCACCGCATCGAGGGCGCACTGACGGGACAACTGACGGCCACCCTGAACGACCTGCTGACGCGGCCCGCCTGGACGGCCAGCATCAACCTGTTGGCCGCCGATCTGCCGGCCCTGGTGCCGGAGGCGCCGCCCATGGTCCTGACTGCGGAGCTGATCAGCAGCGGTGATCTCGATGCGGCGACCCTGCGCGGGCAGCTGAGCGCCGCTGCCCCCGCGGATCTGCCGGAACTGGGGCAGTTGCACGCGGCCATCGCGCTCGACTGGCAAGATCAGGTGCTGCATATCCAGACCCTGCGCCTGACCGAGACACCGCCCGGGACCCCGCCCAATACCGACCCTGATGCCGCGGCCGGTGCCGCCGACCTGGCCCGCTTCGATCTGGACGGGTGGGTAGGACTCGATCGCGCGGTCCCCGCCTTTGAGATCGCCGGCGACTGGACCGGGCTGCGCTGGCCGCTGGTGGGGCCGCCGAGCGTCGCTGTCCCGGCTGGGTCGCTCAGCGTGACTGGCGATCTGGACGGCTTCCGGTTTGCGCTGGAGACCGCGGCCAGCGGGCAGGACCTGCCGCCCCTGACGCTGACCCTGCAAGGTGAGGGTGACCGCAGGCAGGTGCAGATCGAGACCCTGACCCTGGTCACCCTGGGCGGGCGCATCGAGGGCAGTGGCCGGATCGGCTTCGATCCCGTCCTGGGCTGGGATCTCACCCTGAGCGCCGCCGATCTCGATCCTGGGCAGCACTGGGAGGGGCTCAGCGGTCGCATCGCGCTGCAAGCTAAGAGCCGCGGCGACCTCGCGGCCGGTTTCGACTACCGCCTTCGCCTCGACGCCGATCTGGCCGGGTTGGGACCGGTGCTGGTCACCGCCGGCGGCAGCGGTGATGGCCGGGGGGTGCGGCTGGCGGCATTGGAGGCCGAGGCGCTGGGCGGGGAGATTGCCGGTAGCGGTGGGGTCACTTGGGTGCCAGGCCTGAGTTGGGCGCTGAATCTGGCGGCGACCGGACTTGATCCGGGCCAACTCGATCTAGATCTGCAGCCCAGCCTGGCCGGCGAACTCGGCCTGCGCCTGAGCAGTAGCGGCGGTTTGACCGAGGGCTTCACCTATGCTCTCGACGCCGACGCCGACTTCAGCGCGCTGCCACCTCTGCGGTTGCGTGTCACCGGTCGCGGCGACGCCAAGGCGGTGGAACTGACCGCGCTCAGCATGGCGATCCTCAACGGGCAGATCACCGGCACTGGCCAGGTGGGTTGGGTGCCGGACCTGCATTGGGAACTGGACCTGAACGCGACCGGGCTCGATCCAGGCCAGCTTGATGCGGGCCTGGCTGGGGCGGTTGACTTCAGCCTGGCCAGCAGTGGCGGCTTGACCGATGGCTATACCTACCAGGCCGACGCCCGTGCCAACCTCGTGGATCTGCCGCCTGCCGCGCTGACCCTGGCCGGTCAGGGCGATGCCGCTGTCACCTGGTTGGAGACCCTGCGCATCGAGCTGCTGGATGGCCGCATCGATGGCAGCGCCCGGGTCGCCTGGGATCCGGACCTGACTTGGGAGGCGGCCCTGATGGTTGCCGCGATCGATCCGGGTCAGCTCGCTGCCGACTGGCCCGGCCGCCTCGGCGGTCGCATCGAGACCAGTGGCGGCATCGCTGCCGACGGGCTGGACCTCGACCTGCGCATCATCGACCTGGGCGGGCGCCTGCGTGACCTGCCGGTCCAGTTGGCAGCGGACCTGAATCTGCGCGGCGAGAACCTGACGCTTGACCGCCTCACGGCCAGCTCCGGCACCACCCGCATCGCCGCTAGCGGCAGTCTCGGTCTGGGCACGGAGCCAGCGACCTCGGCACTCGACCTGCGCTTCGAACTCCGCGCGCCGGACCTGGCCGCGCTGCTGCCGGGGGCGGCAGGGCGGTTGGACTTGGATGGGCGGCTCACCGGAACCACGGCCGCCCCGCGCTTGGGGCTGACCCTGGATGGCAGCGGACTGCGCCTGGCAGACCCTGACGCCGACCCAGCAGCTGCGCTCGCACTGGCGCGGGTTAGCGGCGAGCTGGAGGTCGGTCTGCCGGCCGCTGCCCCGCTGCGCCTGCAGCTCGATGCGGCCGGCCTCAGCGCAGGCGGGCAGGTAATCGATACCCTGGAGGTTCGCGGCGACGGCAGCCTGGCCGAGCACCGGCTGCGCCTCGCCGCGACGGCCGCTGACGAGGGCCCGACCCTGGTCGTCGCCAGCAGCGGCGGTCTCGCCGATGACGGCGACTATCGCGGCACCCTGCAGCAACTGGACCTCAGGTTGCCCGGGCTGGCTGAACTTGGGCTGGTACGGCCGGCGCCACTGGCGCTCACGGCCGGGCGCCTCGCGCTCGGCCCACTGTGCCTCGGCGACGGCCGCCAGTCCGCGGCCTGCCTCGGGATCACCCAGCCGGATGCCGAGCGGTTCGAGTTCACCCTGGATGCCGAGCGCATTGAACTCGATCTGTTGGGGGTTGTGTTGCCCGAGGATCTTGAAGTCAGCGGCCAGTTGGTTGCCGCGGCGCGTTTCACCCTGGCCGGCGATCTGCTCACCGGCAATGCCCGGCTGGACCTGCCCGCGGCGGAACTGCGGATCAGCCTGCCGCAGGGCGAGGACCGTCTGAGCCTGGCCGGGACGCGGCTAACGGTGAACGCCGATGCCGGCGGGCTCGAGGCGGCGCTGGCCCTTCCGATGGTCGAGTTTGGGCGCATCGATGCCAGCCTCGGCCTGCCTGGTCTGCGCCTGGATGCGGGTCCCGGGCAACCGCTGCGGGGGCGGCTGCAGGTGCGGCTGGAACAACTGCAACGGTTGCCCCGGTTGGTGCCGGACCTGGCCGACGTCAGCGGGCGGGTCGAGGCCGATCTGGGTCTCGGCGGTAGCCTGGCGGCGCCGGCCCTGAGCGGTGCGGCGGCAGTGCGCGGGTTTGGTCTGCGGGTGCCGATGCTCGGATTGCATCTGCGCGAGACCGACCTCAGCCTGACCAGCCAGGGTGCCGATGCCTTCGCCATCGCGGGCAGCGGTCGCGTCGGCGACGGTCGCTTCACCCTCGACGGGACCCTCGCCGGACTCACCGACCTCCCCAGTCTGCGCCTGGATCTGAGTGGCCGGCGCTTGCAGGTGGCCGATACCAATGAATACTCGGCTCTAGTCTCGCTCGACCTGCAGGCCGGCCTGGGGCCGGGCGGTGGCGCGCTGCGCGGCGAGCTGTTGCTGCACGAGGCCCGTATCGCGCCGCGGGAGATCCCGCCCGAGGTGGTGATGCCGTCGCCGGACATCGTCACCTTGGCCGAGGTGCAGCCCGAACCGCTGCCGTTTCATCTGGATGTGCTGGTACGCCTCGGCGAGCGCGTGCAGATCGATGCCTTCGGTTTGCAGGGACGCCTGCGCGGCAACCTGCGAGTACAGCGCGAGCCGGGGCGTCCGATCGTTGGCGATGGCAATCTGGAGATCGTCGATGGCAGCTTTCGCGTCCGGCTGCCGGGCGGGCTCGGGCTGGTCGCGGCGGTGGGACCGGCTCTGCGTATCGAGCAGGGCATCGTGGTCTTCGCCGGGACCCCGATCGACAATCCCGGGCTGGTGCTCAATGCGGTGCGCGAGGGTGGCGACATCACCGCCGGCGTGCGGGTGCTGGGCACCCTGCGCCAACCTCGGCTGACCTTCTTCTCCGACAGCGATCCCAATCTGACCCAGGCCGAGATCACCACCTATCTGGTCACCGGTATTCCACCCGGCGGGGGTGGTGGCGGTGAGCGCAATCTGTCGGTGGGGACCTATATCGCCCCGCGGCTGTTCATGGAATACGATGCCGGTCTCGGCAGCCAGTCCGCCCCCAATCAGGTACGGATGCGCTATGAGCTGACCCGGCGTATCGAGTTGCAGACCGAGAGCAGCGCGGCCGGGCAGGGGGGAATGATCTTTTTCCGGTTCGAGCGTTGAGGACAGCGACCCCCTGCCGGTGCCTGTCGATGTCAAACCGTCCTCCGGCGTCCCGCCCGGACGGTCGCAGGCGGCCGCTCTGCAACACGCTATCATTCAGATGAAAACGACGCTGCCCGCATGCTGTTGTGCATTATTGTTCGCCGTGGTGACGCTGGCGGCCGCTACTGGGCCGGAGATTGGCCCCGAGATCGGCCCGGATGCGGGTGGAGAGGGCGCGGCGGCGGCCGGGAGGCCGGCCCGGCTGGTTGGCCTCGACCTGCAGGCCCTGGATCAGAACGGTCTGCTTGGGCCGCCGGATGGCAAGCGCGCGCTGCATTACGAATTTTGCATCCCAGGCGATGCCGCGGCGCGGGCCGAGGTCGCGGCCATCGATCCCAGCGCCGACTTCTATCCCCGGTCGCCGGGGCGCAGCGGCTGCGGCGCCGAACAGCTGCTGGTGATTGGCAGCACCCATCAACCCGGATTCCGCCTGGTCCTGCAACGACTGGCCCAACTGTCCTATGTCCAACGGATTCAGCGGGCCGACTTCGAGTAGGTCTATGCCGGTGCCGTTACCGGCCGTCGTGCGCATGGGGCTAACGGCACCACGCCATTGGCCGACCTGGGTCCTGGTCGGTCTGGTGCGGTTGCTGGCGCGACTGCCATTCCGCTGGCAGGCGGCCCTGGGTCAGGCCCTCGGCCGGCTCGGCTATCTGCTGGCCGCCGAGCGCCGGCAGGTGGCGCGTACCAATCTGGCCCACTGCCTGCCCGGGCACAGTGCCGCTGAGCGCGAGACCCTGCTGCGGGAACATTTTGGCTGGCTCGGGCAGGCGGCGGTCTGTCAGGGTCTCTCTTGGGCCGCGTCGCCTCGCCGCCTGGCGCGCATCGTGCGCATCCGCAATCGGGAGGTCATCGATGGGCTACTCCAGGCCGGCCGGCCGGTGATCGTGCTGGTGCCCCATTTCGTTGGCCTGGAACTGGGCGGGACTGCGTTCACCGCGCTGGTCCACCCGGGCATGTACATGTATCAGCGCATCCGCAACCCGGTCATCGATGCCCAGGTGCAGGCGGGGCGGACCCGCTTCGGCAGCATCCCGGTCGAGCGCCAGGACGATCTGCGTGGGCTGCTGCGCGGGTTACGCCGGGGCACGCCTTTCTTCTATTTGCCGGACCAGGATGCCGGGCGCCACCGTGGCATCTTCGTCCCTTTCTGCGGCACGCCGGCGGCCACCGTGCCGACCCTCGGGCGCATCGCCCGTCTTGCCGAGGCCGTGGTGATTCCCACCTTTGCTCGTTTTCTGCCGGGCGGGGCCGGGTTGGAACTCTGCTTCGATCCGCCACTGACGGATTTCCCAAGCGGCGATCCAGCCGCCGATACCGCGCGTATGAACGCCGTCATCGAGGCGCGCCTGGCGACGATGCCGGCGCAGTATTTCTGGGTGCACCGCCGCTTCAAGACGCGCCCGCCCGGGGCCGCGCCGATCTATCCCCCACGGCGGCGCCGGAGACGGCGATGAGGCAGAGGGTGCCGCCGCCACTGGGTGGTCCGCCCGGGGACCCGACTGGAGCGCTGGCTGGAGATCCGGCCGGTTGGCCTGAGGCTGGTCCGGGTGCTGGTCGAGCGTCTGGGCCCGAGGCCGCCAGCGGCGCTGCCCGCCTCCGGTTGGGGCGCGGTCGCGACTGGCTGCTGGGGGCTGCACTCCTCGCGGGGCTGATCCTGGCAGTGGCCCTCGGCGTGGGTTGGGGCGAGCTGCTTTCCCCGTGGGCCAGCCTGTCGCCGCGGCTGCTGGCCGCCGCTGTTGGGCTGACCGCGGCCAGCTATCTGGCGCGGGCGGTGCGGGTCCATGACTACTTCGGGGCATTGACCGCGGGGCGTTTCCGCGCCGTGTTGCGCCTGTCGGTCTTACATACGACCGCCAACAACCTGCTGCCGATGCGGATCGGCGAGCTGCTGTTTCCCTGGCTGATGCGCCGCTACTTCGGCCATGGGTTTTTGGCCGCCGGGACCTCGCTCGGCTGGATCCGGCTCCTGGACCTTCACTTCTTTGCCCTCACCGCACTGCTGATCCTGTGGCTGCGGGAGCCGGCCTGGTCCTGGCCGTTGCTGGCCCTGGGCTGGGTCGCCCTGGGCTGGGTCGCGCTGGTGCCGGCGAGCGACTGGCTGCGGGAGCGGCTGCCGATGCGCTCAGCGGAGGCTGCTGGCGTGTCGCACGGGGGCCTGGGCCGGCTGCGGGCGTTGGCCGGGTTCATCCTCGCCGCTGCCCCCCGCGGGCCGGCGCGCATCGCGCGGCTCTATCTGTGGACGGCGCTGACCTGGACCCTCAAGTTCATCGCCTTCGCGGTGATCCTGCATCACTTCGTGGCGCTGGACTTCTGGCGCGAACTGGTCGGGGTCATGGGGGCGGAACTCTCCAGCATCCTGCCGGTACATGGGATCGCTGGCACCGGCTCCTACGAGCTGGCCACGTTGGCAGCGCTGGTGCCGCTGGGCGTTGGCCCCGAGGCTGCCCTGATCGGCGCCGTGAACCTGCATCTGTTCGTGCTCGGGACCACGCTGCTGCTGGGATCAGCGGCACTGGCGCTCCCGGTGGGACGGCCGGCCGGATCGCCGTCGGCGCTGGGTAGCGGCGCCGGCGCGGGTCCATAAAAGGGCGCGGCCGGGCGCCGCGCCGTGCTCAGACCGGTGCAGGCGCCGTCGCATAGCAGACCAGGCGCTGACTCAGCACATCGGCCAGCAGGCGCAGGCCCTGCGGGCGCACGTCGTAGACCTGGACTGCGGCGGCGACTGCCTCCTCGACCGGTTCCTCCAGGGCCAGCGGCAGGCGTTGGCTGGCTGGCAGCGCGGCCAGCCATTGCGTTCGGTAGCGGCTGCCGGACTGGCGCGGGAACAAGGCCACATAGGCAATCTGGGATTCCACCAGGTCCTGAAAGAAGTGTGATCCGAAGGACAGGTCCGGCACCATGCCTTCGGCGCTGCCGGGACCGGTGCCATAGAGGGCGCCGCCGGGATGCCCATCCTGACCGTTGCCGCCGAGCTGGGCCACTTCCACCAGCACCACTACCCGGCTGATATCGGCAAAGCGGATCGGGACTCCCAGTTCCGGTGTGCTGCTGCCCCAGCGGCCGGGGCCAAGCAGCAAGGTCGGTTGCGCGGCGCGATCGTCGATGCTGCGGTTGAGCCGGCCGACCACCCGCGCCACAGCGAACTTCTGCGGATTGCTCAGGCGGCTGTAGCGGGCACCGTCCACGGCGATGACGCGGTCGATAGGCTGGTCGATGTTGCCGCCCATGAAGTGCCCGCTGGTGGCGAAGAAGAGCCGCCGCTCGGGAACCTCAGCCGGCACCTCCACGCGTGCCGATAGACCCAGGGTCTGCAACGGCCGGCATTGCACGAGGCTGAAGGAGGGGGTGCCGTCGCCGCCCAAATGCAGGGTGAACTCGATGTCCACCGGATAGTCGTAGGCGCGCTCCAGGGTCTGGAGCATGCGCTGCAGCAAGGCGACGAAGGGGGTGTCGCGCAGGAGTGGCGCGAAGCTCAGCTGCCATACCGGCGCGCCGCCGCGCCCGCGGGCGCGCGCACTCGCCTCGCGGTCGAGTTCGCCGCACCACCGCAGCGGCAGGTGCTGGGACTGATCGGCTGGCAGGGCCGTCTCGGCGCGGGCCAGTTCCCGCAACGGCAGGGTGCGCAGCCGGTTCTCGGCGATGTCCAGCACATCGACGTCGTGTTGCGCGAAGCGGGCGGCATCCTCGCGATCGCGGAAGGGTCGCTTGTGCGGCTGGTCGAGGGCGATCACGCAGGCATGATCGCCCTCGATACGATCCACCGCGCGGGTGCCGAGCCCCATGACCAGGCGCACCATGCCGGCCGCCGGGTCCATGCTCTCCTCCCAGACGAAGGTGTTGCGCGAGACCCCGACTCCGGCCGCATCAGGGAAGTACCAGCGCCCGTGATAGCGCCCGCAGACGCGCTGCAGCAGCAGCGCCATCGGCTCCTCGAGGTCGGCTAGTCCGCGCTGCTGACGATAGGTCAGGGCATCCTCGCTCATGGTGCTGGCAAACACCCGACAGATCGCCTGCTCAAGATGTGCCAGGCGTTCCTCCGGTGCCCCCTGATTGACCAGGAAGATGCTTTCGTATTTGCCTGCAAAGGCATTACCGAAGCCATCCTCTAGCAGGCTGCTGGAGCGCACCAGGATCGGATACTGCCCGAAATAGTCCAGCATCCGGGCCAACTCCAGGCGTACCTCCTCGGGCAATTCGCCGGTCAGCATGTCCTGATACAGCAGCGCCGCCTCCTGGTAATAGCCGGCGGCGGTGCGCTGGCGCATGATGCGCGGCCACCAGCCGTTGTGGACTAGCCAGGAATAATAGACATCGGAGCCGACGAAAAAGGAATCATGGGGCTCCAGATGGCGCTCCCAGCCGGCCGGGTCCTCTCGCTTGAGGATCTGCCGCGCGAGCAGCATGCCGACCGCCTTGCCGCCAATATAGCCGCTGCCGATCATGCGCGCGCGGATCTCCATGAGGTCCCGCAACCCGAGGTAGTGCCGGGCCAACGCGATGATGCGCGGATCGCGGCTGATCATCACCTGGTAGAGTCGCTCCAGCAGGTCGCTGGCGGCGGCCGGGGCATGCTCGGCACCAGCATCGGGGCTGGGGTCGGTAGCCGCATTGGTATCGGAATCGGCTTGCGGGCCGGCGACTGGGCCCGTGTCGGGGACTGTTGTCGATGCGGCGAAGTCGGTAGCCCTTGCCTGCAGCAGCAGGCTGGCATCCAGAAACAGGCGATCCCAATAGTCGAGTTGGCGCTGGGCGGTCTCACCCCGGCGGCGGGCAAGATCGGTATGCAGGCGGGTGGCGTCGCTGCTGTCCACTACCGGTACGAAGCGCTCGCCGTCGCGGCGATGGGGGAGGAACATGGTCGGCGACTGCCGGTTCCAGACCTTCACTGGCTGCACATAGCGGTCGTTGCCGGCGCGGCGCATATCGATCAGCACCTGGGTGGTGGCGCGGATGCGGGCCATGGTGCCATGCGAATGGCTGCCTGGCAGCAGCGCGAAATAGGCCACCGTATCCAACTGATAGAGGTAGGGGCAGACCACCTGAAACAGGTTGCCCACCATCAGGTCGGTGGCCCAGGCCGCAAGCAGGTCGGACAGACAATCGAAGACATAGAAGGCGCCGCGCCCGTAGTCTGTGATCAACTGATAGACATGACGGGTGAAGGCCTCGAAGCCGCGCAAGGCATCGATGGTGACCAGGGTGACACCGGGGCTGGGGCTGACCAGGGGCGGATGCTGACCGAAGCGCAAATAGATGATGGCCCGCGCCCGCGCCCGCGCCTGGGTCACGAAGGGGGTCACCACCGCACGATAATCGGCGATGTCATCGACCCGCCAGACCACGTTATCGCCGATACGCAAGCCGTCGAGGACGCTGTCCAACCCGGCCAGCCCGGTGGAGACCCGTTCCGGATCGGTGTTGGCCGGCGCTGTTGGGACCTGCGGCTGGTTCATACTGCCTCCTCGACGGTGGGCGAGTTCGGGATGCGGTCATCCTGGTCAGACCCTGGCGTCGCCATCCGTGGCGATGGCGACGCCAGTGTTGCCGTACCAGTGTCGCCGATCGCTGCGCCGCTGACGAGCCGTTCCAGCGCTGGTTCAGGGCCGGTTTCGGAGCCGGTTTCGGAGCCGGCCAGGTGCCGGTCCTGAGCCGAACGGCTCGGCGATGCTAGACTGCCGGCCCCGGTCCAGGGCTGACCTCTGCGGCTGGTCCTGGGGCTGGTCCAGCACGCCGGACCCGTTGCTGTTACCGCTGTCGTCCCGCCTATGCCCATGTCCTTCAGCCTGTTCCAAATCTTCCGCGGTGCCCTGGGTATCGGCGTGTTGCTGGCCATCGCCTGGCTGCTCAGCGAGCAGCGGCGGGCGCTGCCCTGGCGTCTGATCCTGGGCGGACTGGGCCTGCAGTTGGTGCTGGCCCTGCTGCTGCTGACCCTGCCTGCGGCACAGGGGCTATTCGTGGCGATCAACCGGCTGGTGCTGGCCTTGCAAGAGGCCACCAAGGCCGGTACCAGCTTTGTCTTCGGGCATCTGGGCGGCGGCGCGGCGCCCTTCGAGCTGATCTATCCGGAACACGGCTTTGTGCTCTTCTTCCAGGCCCTGCCGCTGGTGCTGGTGATCGGTGCCCTGTCGGGGCTGCTGTTTTATTGGCGCATCCTGCCGCTGTTGGTGCAGGGCATGGCCTGGGTCCTACGGCGGACCCTCGGGGTGGGCGGGGCGCTGGGGCTGGGAGCGGCGGCCAATGTCTTCATCGGTATGGTGGAAGCACCGCTGCTGATCCGGCCCTATCTGCAGGCGATGACCCGCAGCGAATTGTTCGCGCTGATGACCACTGGGATGGCGACCATCGCCGGCACCGTCATGGTGCTCTACGCGGCGCTGCTGGGTGCGGCGATCCCCAATGCCATGGGGCACATCCTCACGGCCTCGCTGATCAACGCCCCGGCGGCCCTGGTGATCGCCGGCATCCTGGTCCCGGCGGGGGCCGGGGTGGGGACTGGGGTGGCGACTAGGGCGCAGCGCGGCGGCGTGCCAATCGGCCCCAGCGACCGTTTGCGCATCGATCATCCGGCCGCCAGCGCCATGGATGCGGTCACCCGCGGAGCGCTCGATGCGATCCCGCTGATGCTCAACATCATGGCCATGCTGATCGTGATGATCGCGTTGGTGAGCCTGGCCAACGGCTTGTTCGGCTGGCTGCCGCCGGTGGCCGATGCCCCCTTGACCCTGCAGCGGCTACTCGGCTGGCTGTTTGCGCCGGTCGTCTGGCTCATCGGCATCCCCTGGGCCGAGGCGCCGACGGCGGGTGCGCTGATGGGCATTAAGACCGTGCTCAACGAGTTGCTCGCCTATCTCGAACTGGCCAGTTTGCCGGCTGAGGTCTTGAGCGATCGCAGCCGCCTGATCATGACTTATGCCTTGTGTGGCTTCGCCAATCTGGGCAGCCTCGGTATCCTAATCGGTGGCCTGGGCACAATGGCCCCAGCGCGACGCGCCGAGGTGGTGGGCCTGGGGTTCAAGTCCATCCTGGCGGGCACCCTGGCGACCCTGACCACCGCGGCGGTGGCGGGGATGTTCATCGCCTGAGCCGCGCCCTTTGGGAGCCAGTTGGGAGCCAGTCCCGCGGTGGCCGGTGTCGTTGACAGCCGACTGGTCCGCCGCACGGTCAGCGGTTTTTTTAACTAGCTCGTCAGTCCCCTGGCAGGATCGGCGTGGTGGCGCCCTGCTCTGGGTCGGGCACGGTGCTGAACCAGTCCAGCTTCTCGCGCAGGCGTACCACCTCGCCGACGATGATCAGCGTCGGCGGCTGCGGCGGGTCGGCAGCCACCGCGTCCTGAATGCTGCCCAGCGTGCCGACATAGACCTTCTGCATGTGGGTGGTGCCCTGCTGGACCAGGGCCACCGGCATCTGCGGCGAAACCCCGTGGGCGGTCAACTGCTCGACGATCACCGGCAGCCCGACCAGGCCCATGTAGAACACCAGGGTCTGGTGCGGCTGAGCGAGTTGGGACCAGTTCAGATTGACGCTGCCGTCTTTAAGATGGCCGGTGACGAAGGTGACCGACTGGGCGCAGTCGCGATGGGTCAGCGGGATGCCGCTATAGCAGGCGCAGCCGTTGGCGGCAGTGATGCCGGGGACTACCTGGAACGGGATACCTTCGGCGGCCAGGGTGTCGATCTCTTCCCCGCCACGCCCGAAGATAAAGGGATCGCCGCCCTTGAGCCGCAGCACCCGATGGCCCTCCCGGGCCAGCCGGGCGAGCAGTGCGTTGATCTCCTCCTGGCGCATGCTGTGGCGGTTGCGCTCCTTGCCCACGTAGACGTGGCGGGCATCGCGGCGCACCATGTCGATGATGGGCTTGGCGACCAGGCGGTCGTAGACGACGACGTCGGCCTGCTGCATCAGGCGCAGCGCCCGGAAGGTGAGCAGGTCCGGGTCGCCGGGACCGGCCCCGACCAGATAGACCTCGCCTCGCGCGGTGGGCTGGCCTTCGGTGGCCAGTTCCCGCTCCATCGCCGCATCGGCCTCGTCCAGGTGGCCGGAGAAGATCCGCTCGGCCACGCCGCCCTGCAGCACCCGGTCCCAGAAACGGCGGCGGTCGCGCTGCTGGGCGAAGCGCCCCTTGACGCGATCGCGATAGCGGGCGCATAGATCGGCCAGACGCCCGTAGCCGGCCGGGACCAGCGATTCCAGCCGCGCCCGGATCATACGCGCCAGTACCGGCGAGGCGCTGCCGGTGGAGACCGCCACTACCACCGGCGAGCGGTCGATGATGGAGGGCATGATGAAGCTGCAATCCTCGGGCTGGTCAGCGACGTTGACTGGGATGCCGCGGGCGCGGGCGAGTGCGCCGATGGAGCGGTTGACGGCGCGGTCATCGGTGGCGGCAATGGCCAGGCGCATGCCGTCGAGGTCACTATCGGTGAACCGGCGCGGCGCATAGTGGATCCGCGGATCATCGGCGCGGGCAGCGAGTTCGTCCACCAGGGTTGGGGCCACCAGATGGATGCGGGCGCCAGCTCGGTAGAGGTTGTCCAGCTTGCGCAGGGCGATCGGGCCGCCGCCGACGACGAGACAGGGCTGATTCTTGATGTCGAGGAAGATCGGCAGGTGTTCCATCGCGAGTCTGGCTCTTGGGCTGGGCGCAGGATTAGGCGCAGGGCTGGATCGGTTGGGCTTGGTCCGGGTTTTGTCCAATCCGGCGCCGGACCGGACGGCGCCGGCGCCGCCACGGCGCTTGCCAGGCGCACGAGGCTGGAATCAGGCCCCGGCGAATCCCATGATAGGACAGCGGTCGGTCAGCCGACGGCCGGTCGACAGGTGGGGAATCCTCACGGTTTTCGCCGGCTAACGCGTCAGAAAACCTGAATATACTGATTTACTTGGGCTTTGGATAGGGCTTATCGACGTGGTAAGAGAGATCGATTCGGAAACCCTGCGTGCACGCCTCGGCGATAGCGAGTTGGGGCCGCTGCTGGTGGATATTCGCACCCCGGAGGAGGTGGCCCAGGGCGCCATCCCGTTGGCAACCCATATCCCCATGCACCTGCTGCCGCTGCGCTTGCACGAGTTGCCTCGGGACCGCGAGGTGGTGCTCTATTGCCGCAGCGGGGCGCGCTCCTATCATGCCTGCCAGTACCTGGCACAGCAGGGCCTGGACAACATGATCAACCTGCGCGGGGGCATCATCGCCTGGGTCCGGCACGGTTTCGAGATCGGCAGCCTGCAGCGCGGCTAAGGTGGCGCGGCTGCACCGACCGCCCCCCGGGAGCAGCCTGTCACGTCGACGCCGCGTGTGTGCAGCCTCGGCCCCAGTTAGCCTGCCGTCGGTGCCAGGCACCTTGCCTTTTGCGGCGGCTTCGCCTATAAATCAGCACCTTCGCTTGTGCTGAAATACTTAAGCACGACCGAGCTTTTTCCCTTTTTCCCGGAGGTTTCCCGAGATGGCAGAATTCGACCAGGAACTCGACGCCAGCGGTTTGAACTGTCCCCTGCCGATCCTGCGTGCCAAGAAGACCCTGAACAGCATGGATGCCGGCCAGCTTCTCCACGTGATTGCCACCGATCCCGGTTCGGTCAAGGACTTCGACGCCTTTGCCAAACAGACCGGCAACGAGCTGCTGGAGTCTAAGGAGGACGCCGGCAAGTTCCACTTCATGATCCGCAAGGCCTGATCGGCCTTCCACGCCCGACTGCCGCTGTTATTCGGGTCGCGCCGCGACCGATTGTGTTGCTTGCGAAGCCGCCCTGGCGGCCGGGCGGGCGCGCCGGTGCGTCGCTGCCGCCCAGCGGGTCGCAGGCGTCGTCCCACCTTCAAAATCGACACCGGGAACCCGCATCCGGGCTCCTGCGGAGGAACTGATGGATAAGAAGCTCGCGATCATCGCGACCAAGGGCTCCCTCGATTGGGCCTATCCCCCCTTCATTCTCGCCTCGACTGCCTCGGCGCTGGGCTACGAGACGCAGATCTTTTTCACCTTCTACGGCCTGCAACTGCTGAAAAAGAAACTGGCCCTGGAGGTCACCCCGCTGGGTAATCCTGGGATGCCGATGCCGATGGGTATGGACAAGTGGTTTCCGGTCCTCGGGATGGCCTTGCCGGGCATGCAGGGCCTGATGACCAGCATGATGAAGCAGAAGATGAAGTCCAAGGGCGTGGCCAGCGTCGAGGAGCTGCGCGATCTCTGTCAGGAGGCTGAGGTCAAGCTGATTGCTTGTCAGATGACCGTGGATCTGTTCGACATGGACCCCACCCAGTTCATCGATGGTATCGAGTACGCTGGCGCTGCGGCCTTCTTCGAGTTTGCTGGCGAGAGCGACATCTGTCTCTACATCTGATGACGATCGCCGATCCCGGTTGTTGATCCTGGTCGTCGATCCCAGACTGCACACCAGCACCGAGGCCGGCGCCAGCATCCCGGGTCGAAATGGATCCGCGGCCCCCCGCATCGACTCCCACGGGTAGGTCCTGGGGCCTTGCGGTGTCGTCCTCACCAGCTGCCGGCAGCGACCGGACAAAAAAAGAGGCCGTCCCTTCCAGGACGGCCTTCAACGATGCGCGACGGGGTGCCGCGCCATGGGGGAAGCGTTGCGTATGTCGAACCCGACGATCTGTGCCGTGGCAGGCTCGACCGGGCGTAGTGCGGCGGGTCGCCGCCAGGTGCCCCAAGCCAGGTGCCTCAGAACAGATCGAAGGCCTTACTGATCTCGATGCCGAATAGGTGGGCGTGGGCCTCGTAGCGGCCATCCAGGGTGCTGGTGCCGTTGATATCGCCGCCGCCGCGGTAGGGGTGGCCACGAACGGTTCGGTCTTCGAAGCGCACCAACATGTAACCGGCATCGACGCGCCAGCCACCATCAAGTTGTTGGCCCAGCCCGATCGCAAACAGATGGCGGTCGCTGTCGGGCACACGGGCGCTGAAGTAGCGGTCGCGCTGCCCGGTCTGATCATAGGTGTAGCCCAGACGCAACTGAGTGCGCGGGCGCAGGTCGTAGGTCACTGCCAGCCGGTAGGCGTTCGCATCGTCCCATCGATTTTCGTCCTGCACCAGGATCTGGCCCGTGCTCTGACCGATGGCCTTGAGTTCGTCGAATTTGCTCCAGCCGGTGTGGCTCCAGTTGAATTCCACAGCCAGCCGGGGATCGATCTGGTAGCGCGCCCCGAGCTGTAGGCGCCAGGGCAGGTCGAGGTCCAATCCCACTGGCTGAGCGGGCGGCAGCAGTTCGCGTTGCACCAACACCGGGCTCAGCGCGCGAAGCTGGCCGCTCAGCCCGATCTGGACTGCCGAGCGGAAGTTGACGCCGAGACTGAGTGCGCCTTGGCGGTACAAGGCACTAAGATTGAAGCCCCAGGCATCGCCGCTGCCTTCCAGATCGGTCAACGATGATTTCAGTCGTGCCGACCGTGCCCGGTAGTAATCGACGCCGGCGGAAATTGCCAGGTTCTCGACCAGCCGGTAGCTGACCGTGGGCGTGATATTGACCACTTCCAGTTTGCTTTGCGTCGGGTGCGGCGAGAACGGGCCGGTCAGGGCCGGGAAGGTGCCCACCTTCCAGCGTGTTTCCAGCCCGAACGGGGCGGTGACCGCCAGGCCGGCCGACCAGCGCTGGTCGAAACGCAATGCCGCCTGAACCATCGGGGCGGCAAACCAGTCCGCACCGTTGCTGTCGCGACGGCCGGTCTGGTTGCGCACCGAGAAGTGAGGATTGATGAACAGAGCGCCGAGAGCGACGGAGCTGCGGTCGTGGAAGGACATCGCTGCCGGGTTGTAGGGGAAGGCCCCTGGTTCCCGCGGGTTGGCCACCGCGGCATTGGTGGTGCCGATCCCGAAGGCCGAATACTCGGGGAGCGCGAAGCCTGAGGCGTGGGCGGCATCGGTTCCGATCGTCACCAGGACGGCCGCCGCGAGCCCACCTCGGTTGATGTTGTTAAATCGCAACGTATTGCCCCACTCAATGGCTGATGCTGCAGCCAGATGGCCAATATTCCGCAAGCGTTGGCAAACATACAGCAAACTGTTGCTTCTTGCTAGGGTTGTTGTGTAGCAACCAGGTTGTTGTTGTCTTTTGGCAACGGATGAGTCCGGCCATGGACCGCGAGACTGTCGCCCAGTCCCGCAGGGGGCCTGCAGGCAGCTGCGATAACTATTTGAAAAAAATAAAAACAATGGTGACAGCCGGAGTAGGCCGAAGCGTTGTGCTATAACCTGAAGGCAACTTGTCCGATCACCCCGAGGCTTGCCAATGGCAGACCGCAGACTTCAGGTGTTCCACACCGTGGCGCGACTGCTGAGCTTCACCAAGGCGGCGGAGGCGCTGCACATGACCCAACCGGCGGTGACGTTTCAGGTGCGCCAACTCGAGGAGCAATTCAACACCAGGCTGTTCGATCGCACCCACAACCGGATCAGTCTTACCGACGCCGGCCAGCGCGTGTTCGAATACGCCGACCGCATTTTTGAGCTTTATAGCGAGATGGAGAACGCGGTGCGCGAACTGACTGGCGAGATCAGCGGCGCGCTGACCATCGGCGCCAGTACGACTATTGCCGAATACATGCTCCCGACCCTGCTCGGCGATTTCAATGCGCGCTATCCGGAAGTCACCATTCATCTCAAGGTCTCCAACAGCGAGGGCATCGTCTCGATGGTGGAGAACAATAGCATCGACCTTGGAGTGGTCGAGTCGCCGGTAGGTAACAAGAACCTGGTGGTGGAGACCTGCAAGCAGGATGAACTGGTGGTCATCGTGCCGCCCGGCCACCCTCTGGCCGGGACCGGCAGCCTCACCTTTGAGCGGGTAATAGAATATCCCTTTATCTGTCGCGAGGAGGGTTCTGGCACCCGTGAGGTCATCAACGATTATCTGGAGCGGCAGCAGGGCGGTGCCGGCTGCCTCAAGGTGGCGATGGAGTTGGGCAGTCCGGAGGCGTTGAAAGGTGCGGTGGAGGCCGGGATGGGGGTCTCGGTGGTGTCCAAGGCCACGGTACAGAAGGAACTGCGCCTGGGTACGCTGGTGACGCGCACGCTAGACCCGCCCCTGCTGCGGCCGTTTTCCTTCGTGCATCAGAAACAGAAATTCAAACTGCGAGTGATGCAGGAACTGCTGGAGTTTGCCCGCGCCTACTGTAAAGGACAACGGGAGTGAACCGATCCGCTATCGTGGAGATCGCCGATGCTGATTGCTGATCCCGGCCCCGCCGACGCGCGCCGCCTACTGCGCTGTTATCGCCAACTCGATGCCGGTGCGCGCGCGGCCGTGCTGGCTTTTGCTGAGTTCATGGTCGCCCGCGCTGGCGGTCTGGAGACGGCTGCGGCGGTCGGCCGATCAGCAGCGCCGTCGCCCCTGCCTGCGCCTCGCCCCGAGCCACGGCCAGAGCGGGAAACCGTCGTCTCCGCCATTAAACGCTTGCGCCGGGTTTATCCGATGCTTGACAGTACCGAAATGCTCACCGAGACCTCCGCACTGATGGGCGGCCATGTGCTGCAGGGGCGGGCCGCCGAGGTGGTCATCGATGAGTTGGAAGCCCTGTTTACGGCGCGCTACCAGACCTTGGTCGCGGCCGCTGGCGAGACCATGAGGGTGCCATGACGACGCATGCCCCCGCGGAGGGATTCCGCGGCCAAATCGCCGCTCGAGTGGCCCGGCAACACCTTCCTCGGCGCGCTAGAATTTGATCAAAGCCACCCACGGCGTCCGGGGGCCACCCGCCGGCCCGCCGCCGCCCGCCCATCCTAAGAGTCGCCCCGGTTGCTCCGATGCAATTGCTGACGCAGTGGTTCCAGCGCTACTTCTCCAACCCGCAGATCGTCTTTCTCGCGGTCTTTCTGCTGATTCTGCTGGCAGTGCTGCTCGCCTTTGGGCGTATGCTGACCCCAGTGCTGGCCAGCATCGTCATTGCCTATCTGCTGGAGGGGCTGGTCAATGTGCTGGAGCGGCGTGGATTACCGCGCCTGGCCAGCGTATTGATCGTGTTCTTGATCTTCATGCTGTTCGTGCTGTCGCTGTTGCTCGGGGTGTTACCGCTGTTGTCGCGCCAGATTACCGATCTGGTCCAGCAATTGCCTAGCATGGTCGCGCGCGGGCAACTGGCCCTGATGGGGCTGCCGGAGAGCTATCCGGAACTCATCACCCCGGCACAGATCGCCGAAATCATCGATGCGATCCGCCGCGAGATCGCAAAACTCGCTCAGCAGTTGTTGTCGTTATCGCTGGCCTCGCTGGTCGGCATCATCACGTTGGTGGTCTATGTTTTCCTGATGCCGTTGCTGGTGTTCTTCTTTCTGAAGGATAAGGATCTGATCATGGCCTGGTTCCGGCGTTATCTGCCCCACCATCGTGGCATCGCCAGTGCGGTTTGGGAGAACGTTGACCGGCAGATCGCCAACTATGTCCGCGGTAAGGCGTGGGAGATTCTCATCGTCTGGGCGGTCTCGTTCGCCACCTTCTCGGCGTTTGGCTTGAGCTATGCCATGCTGCTGGCGCTGCTGGTAGGGCTGTCGGTGATCATTCCCTATATCGGCGCGATGGTGGTGTCGATTCCGGTGATTCTGATCGCCTGGTTCCAGTGGGGTTGGGGCCCTACCTTCATCTGGCTCATCATTGCCTATGCGATCATCCAGATCCTGGATGGAAATGTATTGGTACCGCTGCTGTTTTCGGAGGTAGTGGACCTGCACCCGGTGGCGATCATCGTTGCAATCCTAGTGTTTGGCGGCATCTGGGGCTTCTGGGGGGTATTTTTTGCGATTCCACTGGCGACGGTGGTACAGGCGGTCCTGCGCGCCTGGCCGCGAGTGGGTGACGACGGACATCTAGCCTCTAGTGGCGGGCTGCTTGGGGCCGCAGCGGCTACCCGCCCCGGTGCGACCATCGGGGCCGCAGGTGGCGTCGCGTCAACGCCCGTCGAGCCCCCTGCCGGCGAGCCATCCGGACGCTGATTGGCCAATCTCGATACCGACCTGCGCATCCTCAGATATGCCGACCTTTCTGTCCACGGCCATCTATACGCCGCCGCCTAGCCGGCCGTTCAGTACGGCGTGGAAAGTCCGTCGCGGACGGGGGCGCATCGCGCGGGTCCGGGCGGCGCGCATCGCGGCGAGAACCTTAGATGCTAGGTAACCTGCCCACCCGTCCGCATCCTCATCACAGAAGACTCCGAGCGAAACTTACCCGATGTTGTTGCTACTGGCTGGCCTGCTTCTGTTTCTTGGTCTCCATTCACTCTCGATCATCAACAGCCGCTGGCGCGAGGTGGCGATCGCCCGGGTCGGCGAAACCCCCTATCAGGCCGGATTCGGGCTTCTGGCACTGGCCGGTCTGGTAATGATCATCTACGGCTATGGCGCGGCGCGCGGCTCAGCCACGCCGCTCATGCTGTATGACCCGCCCACGTGGCTGCGGCACCTGTCTCTGCTGCTGATGCTGCCGGTATTTCCGCTGCTGTTTGCAGCCTACATGCCCGGGCGCATCCAAGCGGTGACCCGCCATCCTATGTTGCTCGCCGTCAAGCTCTGGGCAGTCGCCCATCTGCTGGCAAATGGCATGCTGTGGGATCTGCTGCTGTTCGGCGGGTTTCTCGCCTGGGCGGTGGCCGATCGCATCTCGCTGAAATACCGAACCCCACTGCCGGTGTCCGGTGCTCCGCCGGGTCGCTACAACGACCTCATTGCCGTCGCGCTCGGCCTCGGCCTCTACGTGGCGTTCCTGCTGGTGCTGCATCGCTGGCTGATGGGGGTTGCACCCATCGGCTGAGATGTCTGCGGACGAAAGTCCGGATCATGCGTGCAGTGGAGCTTGTGGATAGCTCGGAGGCTGCCTGTCGGGTCATGGTCGGGGCGATCGCCGTGCGGGGAGCGAACAGCGGAGCGTGCAGCGGCTTCGGCTCAGCGACGGCCCGTTCCGCTGCGCAGCCGATTGAACAGCTGGTCGAGCCGATGACGCAGACCGAGCAAGGGATGACGGGATAGTAGACGGGGTTCAGCATAGCGGGTGATCTCCAGCATCCGCGGCCGCATCGCCTCGCTGTAGCAGTCGCTGGTGCAGTCTGCGCAGGGGCGTTTGCACTCCCCGAGTGCGCAGTGGTCCAGGCGTTGCTGGCCATAGCGCAGCAGGCTGGTGCAATCGTTGCAGAGGATCGCCGATTTCCGTCCGGCCCCGCTCCCGGGCGCGGCCCGCGTGTGCTGATCCTGGCACCAGATACCAATCATCGCCGCCAACAGGCGCCGCTCGCGGCGGATGCGCGGACCCTTGTTGGCGGGTCGTAGGCGCGACTTGCTGGCGGTGGTGCCGGCCTCTGGCCGGCGCGCAGGTTCCTGAACCGCCGGCGTCGGCGATGTCGCCATGCCGGTGGACGGGTTGGCGGCCTGGGCGCTGGCAGCCCCGGGTGTCGTCCCAGCCGGCCCGGATCGGTGTTCGGTCTTACTGTGCATGCACGGCATTATGCTCTCCGGCGCGCCCATCGGATTGACGATCGTCAATCCAGCCGAGTTTGGCAGTTGCCGGCGATTCCCTCCCCGCAGTCCACCGGCTCAGCCCGGCACAGCGCCGGTCGGAGCCCGTCCGGTGCCGGCTGGTCGGCCGTACCCGGGCAACCCGATTTTGGATTAGGTTTCGCGGGTGGATTCAGTCTGCAATCCGGCCCCGGCCTCGGAGATGTGGATCGATCGGCAGTGCTGCCCGGCGGAAAACCCTGACTGCTTCAGCGTTTCTCTGTACCTAAAGCAATCTCTTAGCTGAATTGCCTATCGATATGGCGAGATTACGATATCTCGCAACCGTTAGCTCTGGCTAGAGCACAACGCAACCGATCATCTGGCCGCGTGATCTGTCCGCGGGCGCGGTTCACAACCCCAGCCGTCACGCGGTTCCAATCTGAGGTCTTTATCGCTGTCGGCATGGAACCATCTGCTATCCTATGAATAACGATGGCTGTTCCTGCCACTCACGCGCATCGACCCGTCCCGCCGCGGCAGGGCTGTCGCCGATCGCAGACCAGTTCGCGGTGCCGCCCTGTCGGCGACACGCGATGCTGGTCATGCCAATGCATCTCATCACTTACCAGAGCCAGCGCTTGACCACGGCCGCTGTGGCGAGCGCCACTGATACCATGAAAACCATCAGTATCGTATCCTATCCTGTTGGCATCGGGCTTGCCATTGCGCTGATTGCAGGCGGTTGTGCCCATCAGCCCTATCCACCGTTGCCTGCTGACGATTATGCCGATGTCCGTGATGAGCACTTCGCTGAGGGCGCCGATGCAGCCGTTGCGTCAGCACGGGAGCCCGCTAAGGTTAACAGTGATGGCTGGCCATTGCCGCTGTCGCAGCGTGTCGCGGTGCCGCCGCCGGACCCGGCCACCTTGTCGGACGCGCAACAGCGTCAACTCGATATTCGCCTGGCCAATCAGACCTTCAATTACTTCGAGGACAATCGACTGATCTGGTCCGGTCCGATCTCGTCCGGCCTACCGGCCCATCCCACCCCCAAAGGGGATTACCGGGTGCAGAGCAAGCAACGCCATAAGCGTTCCGGTTCCTACACGAATTCCTTCGACCGGCCGACGCCGATGCCCTTTTCCCTGCAGTTTCGCGGGCCCTATTATGTCCACGAAGGCTATGTGACCGGCGCGCCCGCCTCCCGCGGCTGTGTGCGGCTGCGCTACGAGGATGCCCGCTTCGTCTACGAGCGTATGCGGGTGGGCGATCGCGTGGTGGTGGCCGACTGAGCAGACGTTGATTGATTGATCCGGCCGCCTGCCCGACCATCAGTCGTTGCCCAGGTAATACTTGGCCAAGTCTGTTTCCGAGACCCGTGTAAGGATATCGCGGGGGAAGCTTGCCATCAGCTCCCAGGCCAGGTTCAACGTCGCGTCGATGGAGCGGTCCTCCACTTCGCCCTGACCGACGAAGCGCTGATCGAAGGCATCGGCGAACGCTAGGTAGCGCCGATCGCGTTCGGATAGTTCATCGGCGCCGATGATGCTTGCCAGGTTGCGTGTCTCCAGCGCACGGGCATAGAGGGCATAGAGCTGTGCCGCAACCCGCGGATGGTCGGCGCGGGTGAAGTCCTTGCCGATGCCGTCTTTCATCAGCCGCGACAGGCTAGGGGAGATGTGGACCGGGGGATAGATGCCCTGATTGTGTAGTTCCCGTGACAGCACGATCTGTCCTTCGGTGATGTAGCCTGTGAGGTCCGGGATGGGATGGGTAATATCGTCGGAGGGCATCGAAACCACCGGCATCATGGTGATTGAGCCATGGCGTTGCTGGATGCGTCCGCAGCGCTCGTAGATCTCGGCCAGGTCGGAATACAGATAACCTGGATAGCCCTTGCGGGCGGGCACGTCGCCCTTGGCTGTGGCGACCTCGCGCAGGGCCTCAGCGTAGTAGGTCATGTCGGTCATCACCACCAGCACATGACGGTCCAGATCATAGGCCAGATATTCGGCTGCAGTGAGCGCGGTGCGCGGCAGGGTCAGGCGCTCCACCGGAGGATCATCGGCGAGGTTGACGAACATCACCACGTTGCGCAGTACCCCCGAGGAGGCGAACTCATCGCGGAAGAACCTAGCGTCGGCATAGGAGACGCCCATGGCAGCGAAGACCACCGAAAAGCCCGACTCCTCGTCGATGAGCTTGGCCTGGCGCACGATCTGTGCCGCCAGGCGGTTGTGGGGCAGGCCAGAGCCGCTGAAGATCGGCAGCTTCTGCCCGCGGACCAGCGAGTTGAGCCCGTCGATGGTAGAGATGCCGGTCTGGATGAACTCGCGCGGATAGGTCCGCGCGGCCGGATTGATCGCCGCTCCTCCCACCGGGCGGCGGACGTTCGACAGCACTGGCGGACGGCCGTCCCGGGGTTCGCCGAGGCCGTTGAATTCCCGTCCGAGGATCTCGGGCGATAGGGCGATCTCCACGGGTTCGTCCATGAACCGGATCCAAAGATCGTCGAGATCTAGGTCGTCAGTGCCCTCGAACACCAGGATCAAGACCTCGTCCGCAGCCGCGCGGATCACCTGCCCATCGCGGGTGGCGCCGCGACTGTCGCTGATGCGCACGCGGTCGCTGAAGGCGACATTGGGTGTATCGGCGACCCGCAGCAATCCGCCACGGGCCTCGCAGGCGGTGCGATACTCTTTGATACTCATTGGTGTTCAGGGTCCGGGGCTGAGGGCCGGGTGTTGGCCGCGTCGGCGGTCGTCCCGGCAGTGGTTCAGGTACAGCGCGGCAGCCGGTCACAGGGCCGGCGCCGCGATTTTACTCGTGGTTGCACGCGGGTGACCGCAACACCCGCCCGGGGACCAAGGTCGGCGAGGCAGCCGGCCACGCCTGACAACCGGCCCCTGACCCGAATCCTGCGCCATAGGTCCTGCCGTCCACTGGAGTTCGCCGATGTCCACCGATCCTGCTGCTTCGTCGCTGCGTGCTGCCATGCCGTCGGCCGAACTGATCGCTACCCAGGTCCAGGCGGCCTTGGCGGAAGACGTTGGTTCCGGCGATCTCACCGCTGCCCTGCTGCCAGCAGCACAGCAGGCGCAGGCCCAGGTCATCACCCGCGTGGCCGCGGTGCTGTGCGGTACGTCTTGGTTCGACGCGGTGTTTCAGCAACTCGACCCTGTCGTGCAGATCCAGTGGGTGGTCGGCGATGGCGAGGCGGTCGCCCCTGGTCAGGTCCTCTGCACCCTGTCCGGGAACCTGCGGGTCTTGCTGACCGGTGAGCGCACGGCGCTGAACTATCTGCAGACCCTCACCGGCACCGCGACGCGGGCGCGCCGCTATGCCGATGCCGTGGCAGGTCTACCGGTGCGGCTGCTGGATACCCGCAAGACGCTGCCCGGTCTGCGCCGACAGCAGAAGTACGCGGTGCGCTGCGGTGGCTGCTGCAACCATCGGATGGGGCTGTACGACGCCATCCTGATCAAAGAGAACCACATCCTGGCAGCAGGCTCGGTGGCGGCCGCGGTGGGTGCCGCCCGGGCGCTGGGGCAGGGGGTGCAGATCACGGTGGAGGTCGAGTCACTCGCCGAGCTGGAACAGGCGCTGGCTGCCGGGGCCGAGCGCATCTTGATCGACAACTTCGCGTTGGAAGACATGGCCACGGCGGTGGCAATCACCGGCGGCCGGGCGGAACTCGAGGCCTCCGGCGGGGTGACCCTGGGGCGGCTGCGGGCGATCGCCGAGACCGGGGTGGATGCGATCTCCATCGGCGACCTGACCAAAGGGGTGGAGCCGGCTGACCTCTCGATGCGGCTGGTCTCGGTACCAGCCTGAGGCGGTTGCGGTGGGTTGGCACCGCTGGGCCGAACCGACAGCCGCGATCGGCATCGATAGGTTCTGCCGATCGAAGAGCGATTTTTTATGTGAAAATAAAGATTGTGAATTTAATGAAATGCTAATATTATAAGCACCGTTGGCGCTGCACAGGGTCAACGCTTGCTAACCCAGAAACATTCCTGATCGGAGAAAACAGATGAAAAAGCTTGCTATCGCTGCTGCCGTTGCCGCTCTTCTTGGTGTGTCCGCCTCCGCCAGTGCCTGGTGGGGCCCGGGTTGGGGTGGTCCCGGCCACGGCTACGGCGACGGTCTTGGCGACATCTTCAGCGACATGTTCGGTGACGGCTACGGCGACTTCAATATGAACATGTCGGGCGGCGGCCGTGGTTACGGCCGTGGTCGCGGCTACGGCTACGGTCGTGGCCATGGTTACGGTTACCCGTACTATGGCTACGGCTACCCGGCCTACGGCTATGGCGCCCCCTACGGGGCCGCCCCATATGCGGCCCCTTACGGCATGCCTTACGCCGCTCCGATGGCCCCGGCCGCCCCAGCTCAGCCCGAAGCGAAATAAGGCTTGCTTGGAGGCATCCGTCTGAAACGCTGAAGGATGCAGCGTTGACGGCCGGGCAGGGAGCCCGGCCGTCGAGGGCTCCGGTCCGACACTGCTGATCTTGATCGCGCCGCACCCTTAATCAATGCGCGCGCGACCCAGCGGTCTGGCTGTGGCCTGCGCCGCGGCCAGCGACTGTTGGTCGGCCTCTTGCCCCGTTTCATAGGGAGCAGTACTGGCATAAGGACATGCACCCCCCCTCTCTCGATACCTGCCTTTCCGAAGCTGCTGCACAGCGTCTTCGCGGCCTTGCCCCGGCCAATCTGACTCCGACTCGCCGCGGCTATTCTGATCCTGTTCTTCCCCTGTCCTTCCCCCTGTACTTCGGCCGGAGGGCTGCACCATGCTGTGGCATGCCCGAACGACCGTCTGGTCGCCCATGACCACAGCGCGCGCGACCGGCTTCTGGCCGGACGGAAACCTCCGCCCCGGCATGGCGGTTGAAGCGCGTTGGTTGCAGGTGCATGAGGTAGCAGTTCGGCGTTGACTGCGGCCCTAGCTTGGTGCAGGCTGCGGCGGTCATCCATACCCAGGATAGCGATAGGGGATTGTGGCCTGTCCGGCGCAATCGTCAGCCATTGCCGGTCACCGCTTATATTCGCCGTCGGTGCGGGGCGGATGGTCCGGTCCTGGCCCGGTCGTCCGGGCGACGTTCAGCAGCGACCCCCCAGCCGGGGGCGGAGGCGGAAGTGGCTGATCAGCAACAGCCTCTGGCGCGAATCGGTGCCGACGAGCAACGCCGACTGGACGCGGTGGTCGCACAGGACGCCAAATCCGAACGGACGTTGCGCGGTCCCTGGTACTGGGTGACCGCCATGCTGGGCGCGGCCATGGTGTTGATCTATCTCTACGGCGCCGGGGTGCAGTCTCTGGACACCCAGTATCACCTGGGCGTCTATGTGCTGATTACCTTCGTGTTGATCTTTCTGCGCTATCCCGCCGGCGGGCGTCTGGCCGTTGCCAGCATGTCACTGCTGGCGGGGGTGCTGCTGGCCCTGCTGGCCGGCAGTTTCCTGCTGTTCGATGCGCCCGGCGCCCTCTATACCCAGGTGCAGCTGTTCCTGGAGACCTGGGAATACGATGGGCTCCGCCAGGCCTGGACCGAGGATGCCGGTGCGCTGCCCTGGGTCCTGCTGCTGGTCGTCCCGGGGGCGGCCCTGCTGATGCCGCTGGATCAATGGCTGGCGCGGCGCTTTCCCGCCAGCCCCACCCCGAGCGATGTGCTGATGGCGTTGGCGGCGGCGACCACCGTGATCTACTGGATCAGCCAGTTCGAGGCCCTCAACTATCGCGCCGGGGCCGAGAACCAGACCGATATGCTGGTCAGCATCGTCGGGTTGCTGATCGCGCTGGAGGTGTGCCGGCGCGTGCTCGGCTGGTCCATTACCCTGATTGGCGTCGGGATGATCGCCTTCGCCCTATTCGGACCCTACCTTCCGGACTTGTTCGCCCACCGTGGCTTTCGCTTCGAGCGTCTAGCCACCGCGCTGTTCCTGACCACCAATGGCGTGTTCGGGGTGATGGCCAGCGTGCTGGCCACCTATGTGATCCTGTTCATCTTCTTCGGCGCCTTTCTGCAACGCTCGGGGGCCGGGCGCTTCTTCATCGATCTCCCGCTGGCCCTGACCGGGCGCTCGGTGGGTGGCCCCGCCAAGGTGGCGGTGATGTCCTCGGCCCTGTTCGGCTCGGTCTCTGGTAGTGCCATCGCCAATACCGTCTCCTCCGGTGCCTTCACCATCCCGATGATGAAGCGCGCCGGCTTCAAGCCCCATGTGGCCGGGGCGATCGAGCCGGCAGCATCGATCGGCGGTATGTTTCTGCCGCCCATCATGGGGGCCGGCGGGTTCCTGATGGCCGAACTCACCGGCATCCCCTATGCCGAGATCATGCTGCTGTCGGTTGGGCCAGCGCTGCTGTACTTCCTATCGGTGTTCATGATGGTGCATTTCGAGGCCAAGCGGGAGGGCTTGGTCGGCAGCGGCAGCGAGGCTCTACCCCATTGGCGGGAGGTGCTTGCCGGGGGCTGGTTCTATGCGTTGCCGCTGGTGATCATCACCGCCCTGATGCTGCTTGGACGCTCCCCCGGCAATGCCGCCTTCTGGGCCACCCTGTCCTGTATCCTGGTGAGCTGGGTGCGGCCACAGACGCGGATGGGACCGCGTGGGATCTGGGAGGCGATCCAGGTCGGCGCCCGCAATACCCTGGTGATCGGGGCGACGCTGGGCGTCATCGGTATCATCGTCGGGGTGATCTCGCTGACCGGGATGGGGCTGAAGTTCTCCGATCTGATCATCTCGATGGCCGGTGACAGCCTGTTCCTTGCCCTGGTCCTGATTGCCATCGCCTCGCTGGTGCTGGGAATGGGGGTGCCGGTGACGGCCGCCTACCTGATCGTCGCGGTGCTGGCGGTGCCGGCCCTCGGCAACTTCGGGGTCGCCGCCATCGCCGCCCATATGATCGTCTACTGGCTTTCGCAGGACTCCAATATCACCCCGCCGGTCTGCGTCGCGGCCTACGCCGGGGCCGCCATCGCCGGCGCCGATCCCTGGAAGACCGGCTGGACCGCGTTCCGCTTTGCCAAGATGCTCTACGTGATGCCGCTGCTGTTCGCCTATGTGCCGGCGATCCTGTTCCAGGGCACGCCAACGGAGATCGCCACCGCCTTCTTCTCGGCGTTCCTGGGGACCATCGCGTTCGGTGCCTTCGCCATGGGCTATCTGCGCCGGCGCACCTGCTGGTATGAATGGCTGCTGCTCGCGTTCGCCACCATCCTGCTGTACTGGCCAAACCTGCTCAGCGATGCCGGCGGTCTGCTGCTGGTGGCCCTGATCTGGTGGCTACAGCGGGAGCAGGGCAATCGTGGTTCAGTGTTGCCTGCCGACTAACGACTGGGACCGCTGGTGGCCCCCCTAATTTTCCGCTCAGGAGACGCTGATTTTTGGCCGTCCCGGCCAAAATGAGCACGGTATCCGGCGACGCGGTCGTCGGGTACCGCGGGAATCGCTTGATACCTCGGCGTTTTCCTTACCAGACCTCTCAACCATCAATGGAGGCGGCCCCTATGGCCCAGATCAATCGCCTGCTCTTTGCGACCGATTTCTCCAACGGATCGGCGCGCGCCTGTGAACTCGCCCATGCTTTGGTGGACGCCTTCCAGGCCTCGCTGACCGTCCTGCATGTGATCCATGCGCTGTCGGATCATCAGGTGCGCATGCTCTCGGCCGAGGCCTACGAGAGCCTGGCGGGGGAACTCGAACGTCAGGCCATCGCCGACATGGATGCCTTTTGCTCGCGCTATTTCCAGGATCTGACCGTGCAGAAGGAGATTGCGATAGGTGATCCCCATGAGGAGATCCTGCGCGAGGCCGACAAGTGCGGGGCCGATCTCGTCGTGATGGGTACTCATGGTCGCGCCGGCATTCACAAGATGCTGATGGGCTCCACCGCCGAGAAGGTGGTGCGTAGCTCGTCGGTGCCGGTCCTGACGGTGAGGGAGTGAAGGAGAGCCGCTACCGGACGCCGTGCGGCGGTCGGTAGCGGGTCCGAACCCGGCCGGATGCAAACCCGATGCGGTGCGAACGTGATTCGGTGCAAGCATTAGCGACAATCCGGCCAAAGTGGCAGCGATATCCCTGAGGAGCATCAGCATGCAACAACCGACTCGCTATCCTCCCGGCCGCGTTCTGGCCCTGACCCTGTTGCTGATCACGGTCGCGGCAGGTGCCCCGCTGGTGCAGGCGCAGGTCCAGCGGCTGGCCTTTTCCGGTGGTCCCGACGGCGGGACCTTCCAGTTCTTTTCCAACGGCATTGCAACGCTGCTGTCGCGCAATATCCCCAACCTCGATGTCTCCAACATGGCCTCGGCAGGTTCGGTGGAGAATCTGCGCCGGGTCAACTCCCGGGATGCGGATTTTGGCATCGTCTATGCTGGTGATCTTTATCTGGGTCTGCATGGCCGACTGACCAATGATACCACCCGCTATCGCAATACCCGGGCGCTGTCGTTCCTGTATGGTGCGCCGGCCCATCTACTGGTGCTGGAGGGCTCGGGTATTAGCAATATCGGTGGCCTTGCCGGCAAGCGCGTCGCCGTCGGACCAGCCGGTTCAGGCGCCGCGGCATCCGCCCAGCGTTTCTTCGAGAGCCTCGGGCTCTGGGATCAGATCCGGCCCCAATTCATCGGCTACAATCAAGGCGCTGCGGCCCTTGGTGACCGTCAGATCGATGCCCTGTGGGTGTTCGCCGGGTTTCCGAATGCCTCGGTGATCCAGGCTGCCACCAGTAATCGCATCCGACTCTTGCAGGTCTGGGCGGCGGCGGCTGACGGCACGCTGGCCGAGGAGCATCCCTATTATGTCAAGGTCACCATCCCGGCCGGTACCTATCCCGGGGTCGATTATGATGTCCAGACCATCTCCGATGGCGCGCTGTGGGTGGCTGGACGCCATGTCGGTGATGATTTGATCGCAACTGCCCTGAGTACGGTCTATTCCAACGACGGGCTGAAGTTTATGCACAGCGTATCGCAGGCGGCGACCGAGATGACGTTGGACAGCGCCCTCAATGGCATTGTCACCCCGCTGCACGGGGGGGCACAGCGCTTCTGGACCGAGCAGGGTCAGACGCTGACCCCGGAACAGCAGTAGTCTAGCGCGCGCGGCGAGCGACACCGAGATTGGCGGTCATGGTCGCCGCGGCGCCCGGGGTTGGCTCAGGGCGGCTCAGGGATTGCCAGTGCGCATCGGTGGCGGGCGCGACCGGGCAGGGCCGCGGGCGCCATCGCCCTTGCCGCGCTGGCATGGCTCGAAGCGATGGATGGCGACGGACCAGTCGGCGCTGCTGGCGGTGAGAATCATGCAGGAGGGGCCACCGCAGGTACGGGTGCGCCCGGCGGCCCCCGGATTCAGGACCCAGGGCAGGACCTCGCAATCGGCTACCAGCAGATGACTGTGGCCGTAGATGACCGCGCGCGCATGCGGATTGCGTGCACGCAGCCGCTGATGGCGCGTAGCAGCCGGTAGGCGATGGCCGTGCAGCAGGACCAAGTCGCCCCCGGGCAGGGCCAGATCGACCCGGGGCGGGATGCGGGCCAGCAGCGGCCAGTCGGCTGATGGCCATTTGCGACAGACATCATTGTTGCCGGTCACCGCGTAGACTCGCCCGGAGCGCGGTTGCAGGGCTGCCAGCACTGCTGCATTGCCGATGTCGCCGCCATGGACGGCGATGTCGCAGTCCTCCACCAGCGCGGCGATACGCGAATCCAGGTGGCCATGGGTATCGGCGACCAGGGCGACGCGGATCATCGGCATGCCGGCATGGGCAGGCTAGCAAGCCCGCCGGCGGCTGCGCGGGCCGCCCTGGCCGGACCGGGGTTAGCCCGGTTGGGATCAGGGTTCGGACCGGGACCGGCCATGCCGTTGCCTAGGCGATGGCCAGGGCCAGCTTGCCCTTCATGCCCCCGGCCTCCAGCCGCCGGTGGGCATCGGCGGCGGCCTCCAGCGGAAACGTCTCGCCCAGATAGACACTGAGCTTGCCCTGGTCGATCAGGTCGCCGCAGCGGCGCAGGATCGATCCCTGATAGGCCAGTGCCTCGGACAGGTTGCGCAATTGCGGGGTCAGCATCAGCTCCAGGCTCAGGCGGAGGTTGCGCACCCGCGCCTCGCTCAGATCCAGGCCTGGCCCCGGGTCGAGGATGCTGACCAGATCACCGTACATGGCCATGGCCGGGATGGTGCGCTTGAACACCTCGGGGCCGACGGTATCGAAGGCGACCTCCACGCCATGGCCACCGGTCCAGTCGGCGATGGCTCCCACCAGGTCCTCCTCGCGATAGTTGATCGCGCATTCGGCGCCCAACTGATGGACATATTCGGCCTTGTCGGGGCTGCTGACGGTCGTCGCGACCCGCGCCCCGGCCAGGCGTGCCAGCTGGATCGCGACATGGCCGACGCCGCCAGCACCGCCATGAATCAGTACCGTCTGTCCTTCGCGCAGCCGGGCGCGATCGTACAGGGCCTCCCAGGCGGTGAGCAGCACCAGCGGCCCAGCGGCGGCGTGTACGAAGTCCAGCGAGCGTGGCTTGGGCTGGGCGACGACCTCGTCGACGACGATATATTCGGCATAGTTGCCGTGTGGGCCGCCGAGCCCACCATGGCAGAACCACACCGCATCACCGGCTTGGAAGCGGCTGACCGCGGTGCCGACGGCCTCGACCACGCCGGCCCCGTCACAGCCCAGGACCGCGGTCAAGGTGTCAGGCAGGAAAGGTCCGCGGGCACGGATCTTGGTATCCACCGGATTGACCCCCGCCGCGTGCAGTCGGACCAGGACATCGCTGGGGTTGGTGATGGACGGCGGCGGCAGATCGGCCGCCACCAGCGCATCGGGGGGGCCTGGTTGACGCATCAGCATCGCCTTCATCGTATTGACCTCCTGCAGGGCTCGGGTGAGACGATCGTGAGGATGCCGGGATGCCGGCCATCCCCCGGTTCAGGGTCGATCATGCGCCCCGGTAGCCGGTGGCTCAAGCCGAGGCCAGCCCGGTGCAGCCCCGGTGCAGCCCCGGGGGGCCTGGGATATGGCCCCGATGCGGCCGTGCCCCCGCGCCCCGAGACGGTGAAAGTATTCGCAACCGACGGGCAGGAAATGCTTTTCAACACGAAGATCACGAAGAACCCTAAGTAGAACAGAAAGCGATAGCAGTGACAAAGACCAGTCGCCCGCGTCGGCCGCGCCCGCTCTTGATCATGCAGTCTCGACATCCTCGCTATGGATCGTAACCAATTCCGCTATCAGCCCTATTACTGCGAAGAAAACGCCTGGTGGCTCTGTGCCGAGCCGGCGTTGGGGCCGGGTCCCCGGCAGGTGATTTTCGTGCGCAACGAGTTCGGCCATTGCCCATTCGAGCAGCAGCGCGCGGCCGCACCCGGCGCGTTGCTCTGGTGGGACTATCATTGCGTGGTGCTGGATGGTGTGGGGCGCATCTGGGACCTCGACAGCCGCCTGCCGCTGCCGCTGCCGCTCGGCGACTGGCTGGCCGCCAGCTTTCCCTTCATCCGCCAGCTAGAACGCCCGCTGCGACCCCGATTCCGACTCGTACCGGCGTCGGAGTTTCAGCGCGACTTTGCCAGTGATCGCAGTCACATGCGCGCGGCCGACGGCACCCTGCGCCAGCCGCCACCGCCTTGGCCCGCGCTCGGCGTGGGGATGAATCTGCCGAATTATCTGGACCTCGCGCAAGGGATCTGGCTGGACCTGCCGGAGTTCACGGCGGGCGCCATGGACCCCGGGGCGGATCGCTGACGGCCAGCGCCGCTTAACCGTGACCGGTGCTGGTGGCATCCCGCCGAGCCCCTCCGCACCTGATCAGGCCCGATCAGGTCCTGATCCGGTCCCGGCAAGGCCGCGCTCAGGAAAACACGATGGTCTTGTTGCCGTGCACCAGTACCCGGTCCTCCAAGTGATAACGCAGGCCGCGGGCGAGCACCGTACGTTCTACATCCTTGCCCAGCCGTACCATGTCCTCGACGCTATTGTGATGGCCGACCCGAACTACGTCCTGTTCGATAATCGGGCCGGCGTCCAGCTCACTGGTCACATAGTGACAGGTGGCACCGATCAGCTTCACCCCCCGTGCCGAGGCCTGATGATAGGGGCGGGCACCGATGAAGGAGGGCAGGAAGCTGTGATGGATATTGATGATACGCGCAGGGTAGCGCTCGCAGATCGCCGCCGGCAGGATCTGCATATAGCGGGCGAGCACGATGACATCGGCTGCGGCAGCATCGATGGCCGCGCCGACAGCGGCGAAATGGACCGCCCGGTCGGCCGGGTCCACCGGGATATGGCAATAACGCAGGCCGTGCCATTGTACATAGCTGCGCAGGTCATCGTGATTGGAGAGCACGCAGGGAATATCGAAGTGTAGATCGCCGCTGCGCCAGCGGTATAGAAGGTCGGCCAGGCAATGGGCCTGACGGCTGGCGAGCAGGACTACGCGAGGGTTGACCCCGGTGTCGGAGATCCGCCACTGCATGCCGAACCGGGTGGCGATCGGTGCGAACAGCGCGCGTAACCGGTCGCTATCGAAGGGGAGGGAGGCGGCGCGCACCACATAGCGCATGAAAAACCATTGGCTGGCGGGATCGGTGTAATGATGAGCCTCGGTGATCCAGCCCTGATGGGAGGCGATGAACTGGCTGACCGCGGCAACGATACCGACCTGGTCTGGACAGGAGATGACGAGACGGTAGGAGCGTTCCATGGTCGAATGCTGGTTGGAGGCGGGCAGTCTGGTGGCAGGTGGAGGTACGATGCGTCGCCGATCGGGAAATCCCGCAGTCGGGAACCGGCTTCAGGGGGCCAGATCGATGGTGCTCTCGACGCGATAGTCGGCCCCCTCGGTACGGATCAGGAACAACGCCGCCAAATCTTGTGCGCGCGCCATCTCGGGACCGCGCTCCGGTCCCAGCACCAGTAGTGCGGTCGCCCAGGCATCGGCCAGCTCGGCCGAATTAGCCACGACCGTGACCGAGGCCAGCTGATGGGCCACTGGCCGGCCGCTGGCGGGATCGATGCTATGGGTGTAGCGCACGCCGTCGTGCTCGAAGAAGTTGCGGTAATCGCCGGAGGTAGCCAGCCCGCGTCCGTTCAGGGGTAGCACCTGCAGCGGGCGGCGGGTCGGCCCCGGGTCGGGTCGCTCGATCGCGATCCGCCAGGGTTCGCCCCGAGCGTTGACGCCGCGGCCCACCAATTCGCCGCCGATCTCTACCAGGAAATCCCCGAGCCCCAGCGAGGCCAGCAGCGCAGCCACCCGATCGACCCCGTGGCCCTTGGCGATCCCCGACAGGTCCAGGTAAAGATCGGGGCGTGCCTTGCGCAGGGCTGGGGGATCGGTGCGCACCGCGAGCTGGCGAAAGCCGGTGCGGGCACGGGCGGCGGCGATCGCGGCCGGCGCCGGCACCGTCTCTGGCGTCTGACCCGGGTCGGCTGACGGGCCGAACCCCCAGAGCGCGACCAGCGGCCCGACGGTGATGTCGAAGGCGCCGTCGCTGGCGACGCTCACCGATTGGGCGCTGGCAACCACCGCTGCCAGGTCCGGCGAGACCGCGACCCAGTCGGTGCTGGGGTTCGCATTGAAGCGGGACAGTTCCGAGTCCGGCCGCCAGGTGGACATGCTGGCATTGATCTGCTCAAGCAGATCGTTTACCTGCCGTTGCAGCTTGGCGGCATCTAGCGCCGGTGGCGGGGTGACGATCTGCACGCTGTAGCTGGTGCCCATGCTGTGGCCACCGAAGGCCAGTACCGGCGTCGCCGGCGAACGATCGCAGCCAGCGGACGTCAGCAGCAGCAGCGCCAGCGGCAGGATCGCAGCCGGCCAGGGTCGCCACCAGGACGGGCGCCACCAGGTGTCGGGAGCGGGGCAGGGGATGACGACGGGGCTCGGCATAGGCTGGGCTCGGTTGCAGTCTTCGCAGGCACCCGACAGACCGGGGCGAGGTGGGCGTGGCAGCTGCGCATCCCGGGGCTGCCCTGTGGCGTGCTACCTGGCCGTCGGTCCTGGTGATGGCTGGCGCCGAAGTGCTGGCGCGACCCGTGCGCTGGTCAGGGACGCGGGCGCCCGGGACAATGGTCGTCAATGCCAGGCTAGCTCGCAACCAGTCAGGACCGGATCAACCCCCGCTCCGATTCCGCAGCCGGCCCGGCTATCGTGCCGGCATCAACAGGAGTCAGCCAAGGCCGGAGGCAACCGCCATGTACCACGTCGTGGTCTGTGATCTCGATGGCACCCTACTCGACCCTGCGCACCGGGTTGGTGAGTATACTCGTGCGGTGCTCGCCCGCCTGCGTGCGAGCGGCGCCGCCCTAGTGCTGGCCTCCGGCCGGCATGTCCTGGATATGGGGCCGCTGGCGGCACCACTGGGCGGGGCCGATTATCTGATCTCCTGCAACGGGGCCGCGGTGTACGATCGCGCCGCGCGGGCGGTGCAGCAGCGCCCGCTGCCAGCGGCCGTGCTGGGGCTGTTGCTGGGGGCGGCGCGCCACGCGTCGGTCATGAATCCGGCGCAGAATCCGGTGCAGACCCACGTCTATCTGGATGATGCCTGGCTGGTGGAAGCGCCACAGCCGCATCTGCTGTGCCGCTACCAGGCCTCCGGCTTCGGCTATCGGGTCGCGGGCGTCGGTGCGCTGGGGCAAGCGCTGGGCGACCGGCCGGTCCTCAAGGTCTATTACTACGGCGAGCACCATGCGCTGGTGACTCTGGAGGCTTGGTTGCTGGCGCAGGCGGCTGGCGCGATCGCGACCACTTTCTCGCTCCCGCAGACGCTGGAGGTCATGGCTGCCGGCGTCGACAAGGGCAGCGCCCTGCGGCAGGTGCTCGCGGCGCTCGGCCGCGACCCCGCGGTCGCCCTCTGCTTCGGCGATGGCCTGAACGATCGCGAGATGCTGGCCATGGCCGGGCGTGGCCTGCTGATGGCCAATGCCGATCCCTGCCTGCAGGCAGACCTGCCGCACCTGGAGATGATCGGCAGCAACCGCGAGGAGGCCGTCGCCCGGTTTCTGGACGACCTGTTACGGGCCGGGCGGATCGGCGCCTGAGCGCGGCGGAAAACCCGGCTGGTCCGATCCGGTACCATCTAGATCCGGTCCGCTAACATCTGGCCTGGCAGCATCGCATGATCGAGATCACCCCCGACCTGCGGATCGATGAGCGCGAACTGACGGAACGCTTCACCCGCGCCCCCGGCCCCGGCGGTCAGAACGTCAACAAGCTAGAGACCGCGGTGCAGCTCAGCTTCGATGTGCGCGGATCGCCCAGCCTGACCGAGCCGGTGAAGGCACGGCTGCTGCGCCTGGCCGGGCGGCGCGCCGACAAGGCCGGCGTGGTCACCATCGATGCCCATCGCTACCGGACCCGCGAGCGCAATCGCGCCGATGCCCAGGAACGCCTCCTCGCGCTGATCCGTCGCGCCCTGCATGCGCCCAAGCCGCGCCAACCAACCCGCCCGACCCGGGCCGCTAAGGCGCGGCGCGTGGAGGAGAAGCGACAACGGGCGCGCACCAAGCAGCACCGCGGGCCGGTCGATCCGCACGCCTGAAGTGGGCGCCTGAACCGGGCGCCGTCCCCGCCGCATTGGCAGGTCGGTCTCAGCGGCGCAGCGTGGCCGTCTCCACGATCAGCAACAGCACCGAGACCAGGTTGGCGACCAACGCCCCGCTGGCCAGGGAGACCACGCTGGCCAGTAGGGCCGGGGTCAGGCCGCTGGCCAGCACATGCACGGCGATGGTCCACAGGGCCGCTGCCGCGAGCAGTTGCACCATGGCCACCAGGCTGGTGGCGAGCAGCAGACCACCGAGTTGAGAGCGGTCGCCCAGTTTGAGCACCGTGGCGATCGCGTTGGCCACGAACACTGCGGTGAATTCCAGCACGTGGTGATGGTCGTGGTTGTCGATCTCCCCGAGCACGAAGCCGACATTGAGTGTCAGCGCCAGCAGGATGAAGAAACCGAAGACGACCTTTTCCGGGTTCATGGGCGGACTCGCGGGCAGGTGCAACCGGCGCCGGTGCGGGATGGCACCCGCTAGATCCGGCCGGTTGCGGGTCAGAGGGTACTGATCTCGACCTCGTACACGCCGCCGATGACGACGAACTCGTCCTCGCCCTTGAGCAGGCCCGGCAGCAGGCGGTTGAAGCAGAAGATCTTGGGCAGCGGCACCCGTGCTTCGAGGATGTAGTCGCCGAACTCGTCGGCACGCTCGCGCTCGCTGGTAAAGCTGTTGAGATTGTTCAGTAGCACTCGATAGCAGCCATCGCTGCTGCGTCCCAGGAGTTCGTGCTCGTCGATGCGGTTGATGCCGCGGTAGAGCGACAGATGGCTGGCCGCCCGATGCTGTCGGGCCAGTTCGTACTGGCAGAAGGTGTAGAGCAGGTCGAGCTGCGCCTCCAGGGCATTGGTGGCATACAGCCCCTTGGCCCCCTCGGACAGGTAGCGGTCGTAGGCCTCGGTGTCGCGCCCGTTCAGGCGGCCGCCATGATGTCTGGCCAGCAGCCCGAAGCGGGTCTCCACCCAGTGCTTGAGCACCGCCCCCTCGCGCCCGTCCGAATCGAACGACCAGCCGCGCACCATGCGCAGATAGTTGGCGTTGCGCCGCGCCTTCTTGACCCGCCCCGGCGCCAGCCCGGCCTGCTCCAGATCGTCCAGACAGAAGTGGGCAGCCATGTAGTCGGCGAACAGGGCCGCGCGCTCCAGCCGGTCGGTCAGTGGTGCCAGCAGTTCGAACAGCCGGCGATGGAAGTCGCGGATGCCATCGATCTCCAGCGGCACCGGATGAAACTGATAGGTCAGGCCGCCGAGGATCACGGCCGGCAGGTTACAACGATTGATGGATAAGCGGGCGGACTGGGGCAGCGACGGGGGCGACGGGGCGGGGCTGGGCATGCGGCTTGGCTGGTGCTCGGGCGGGGCTGGGGGCTGAAGGCTGGCGCCGGGATGCGGGCGTCGGCAGCAGGGTTTGGCGCCTGGTGCATTGCCGACAGCGGGTGCGCACCGGACCAACCTGCGCCGCGGCCCGCGTGGCCGGCGTGGCCAGCGTTGCCAGGCACACCCGGGCCACCCGGGGGCTGTCGGTATACCCACAGCCCGCGCGGCATTGTCACGTATCCTACCAAGGCGCGCGCCCCGGATGCAGTGATAAAAGTCGCATCTCATCATTGGCTTAAGCAGGTTCTGGCGATCTGGCACAGGCGTTGCTTCACTCCCGATGACAGCAAATCTATCCACTGCCCGACAGGGCGACCAACCGGGAGAACCCCATGGCAATGCGTCAGTGCGCCATCTACGGTAAAGGCGGCATCGGTAAATCCACCACGACCCAGAACCTGGTCGCCGGGCTGGCCGAGCTGGGCAAGAAGGTCATGATCGTCGGCTGCGATCCGAAGGCCGACTCCACCCGTCTGATCCTGCACGCCAAGGCGCAGGAAACCATCATGCACCTGGCCGCCGATGCCGGCTCAGTGGAAGACCTAGAACTCGAGGACGTGCTGCGCACCGGTTATGCCGGCATCCGCTGCGTCGAGTCCGGCGGTCCCGAGCCCGGCGTCGGCTGTGCCGGCCGCGGCGTCATTACCGCGATCAACTTCCTGGAAGAGGAAGGCGCTTACGAGGAAGACCTCGACTTCGTCTTCTACGACGTGCTCGGCGACGTGGTGTGCGGCGGTTTCGCGATGCCCATCCGCGAGAACAAGGCGCAGGAGATCTACATTGTCGTCTCCGGTGAGATGATGGCCATGTACGCGGCCAATAACATCTCCAAGGGTATCGTCAAATACGCCAGTTCGGGTGGCGTGCGCCTGGCCGGGCTGATCTGCAACAGCCGCAACACTGCCCGCGAGGACGATCTCATCAACGAACTGGCCCGTCAGCTCGGTACCACGATGATCCATTTCGTGCCGCGCGACAATGTCGTCCAGCGCGCCGAGATCCGCCGCATGACGGTGATCGAGTACGACCCCAAGGCCAAGCAGGCCGACGAATACCGCCAGCTCGCGCGCAAGATCATCGACAACACCAACTTCGTGATCCCGACCCCGATCACCATGGATCAGCTCGAAGAGCTGCTGATGAAATTCGGCATCCTCGAGGAAGAGGACGAGAGCATCATCGGCAAGAGCGCAGCCGAAGAGGCGGTGGCGGCCTGATCCGGTTCCCGCCTGATTCGGTTTGCGATAGACCCGCCCCCCGTGCCCCTGGCCGGGCCGCATCTGCGGCCATTCTCCCCGGGGCGGGCAACCCCCAGCCCATTCCCAACCGAGCGCCCGTCTGCAGATGAGCAGCGGCGCCGAGCATGAGGAAACGCCGTCATGGCAGCGATGACCCGTGAAGAGACCCAGGCCCTCATTCAAGAGGTGCTCGAGGTCTATCCCGACAAGGCGAAGAAGGATCGCGCCAAGCATCTGGCGGTGAGCGATCCCGCCGTCGAACAATCCAAGAAGTGCATCACCTCCAACCGTAAGTCCCAGCCCGGTGTGATGACCATCCGCGGCTGTGCCTACGCCGGTTCCAAGGGCGTGGTGTGGGGGCCGATCAAGGACATGGTGCATGTCTCGCACGGGCCGGTCGGCTGTGGTCAGTACTCCCGCGCCGGGCGCCGCAACTACTATGTCGGTATGACCGGGGTGAATACCTTCGGCACGATGAACTTCACCTCCGACTTCCAGGAGAAGGACATCGTCTTCGGCGGCGACAAGAAGCTCGATAAGCTGGTCACCGAGATCGAGACCCTCTTCCCGCTGGCCAAGGGGATCTCGGTGCAGTCGGAATGTCCGATCGGTTTGATCGGCGATGATATCGAATCGGTGGCCAAGAAGAAGGCAAAGGAACTCGATAAGCCGGTCGTGCCGGTGCGTTGTGAGGGCTTCCGCGGCGTCTCGCAGTCGCTTGGCCATCACATCGCCAACGATGCCATTCGCGACTGGGTCATCCAGAACCGCGATGGCGACGAGAGCTTCGCCACCACGCCGTACGACGTGGCGGTCATCGGTGACTACAACATCGGCGGCGATGCCTGGTCCTCGCGCATCCTGCTCGAGGAGATCGGCCTGCGCGTCGTGGCGCAATGGTCCGGTGACGGCACCCTGTCGGAGATGGAGTTGACCCCCAAGGTCAAGCTCAATCTCATCCACTGCTACCGCTCCGTGAACTATATCAGCCGCTTCATGGAAGAGAAGTATGGTATCCCGTGGATGGAGTACAACTTCTTCGGCCCGACCAAGATCGCCGAATCGCTGCGTGCCATCGCCGCGCGCTTCGACGAGACTATCCAGGCCAATGCGGAGCAGGTCATCGCCAAATACCAGGCCCAGCACGAGGCGATCGTCGCCAAGTACCGGCCGCGCCTGGAAGGCAAAAAGGTGATGCTCTATGTTGGCGGACTGCGCCCGCGCCACATCGTCGGCGCCTACGAGGATCTGGGCATGGAGGTGGTCGGCACTGGCTACGAGTTTGCCCACAACGACGACTACGACCGGACCATGAAGGAACTCGGCAACGGCACCCTGCTGTATGACGATGTCACCGGCTACGAGTTCGAGGAGTTCGTCAAGCGGGTCAAGCCCGATCTGATCGGCTCCGGCATCAAGGAGAAGTACATCTTCCAGAAGATGGGGGTGCCGTTCCGCCAGATGCATTCCTGGGACTATTCCGGTCCGTATCATGGCTACGACGGCTTTGCCATTTTCGCGCGGGACATGGACATGACCATCAACAACCCGTGCTGGAAGAAGATGCAGGCGCCCTGGATGCAGGACGCCGTAGCCGCCGACCAGCCGCAGGCTGCGGCCGGCTGAGGCCCCGCCGGCACGTCCGCCGCTGGCGGGCGGGATCTGCATGCATCCCGTCCCCGCCGCCACCCGGTGCCTGCACCGGTCGGGGCGGGGGCGCTTTCCCTAAGGCCGTTGTCCGCAGATGAGCGGCGCGGCAGGAGACCTTCATGAGCCAGACCGTCGACCAGATCAAACCCAGCTATCCGCTGTTCCGTGAGCCCGAGTATCAGGCCAACCTCCAGGCCAAGCGTGATCGCGTCGAGGAGGTGGCTGATCCGGCCAAACTCGAGGAGGTGTTCCAGTGGACCACCACCGCCGAGTATCAGGAACTCAACTTCAAGCGCGAGGCCCTGACCATCAATCCGGCCAAAGCCTGCCAGCCACTCGGGGCGGTGCTCTGCGCCCTCGGCTTCGAGAAGACGCTGCCCTATGTGCACGGTTCCCAGGGTTGTGTGGCCTATTTCCGCACCTATTTCAACCGCCACTTCAAGGAGCCGATCGCTTGCGTCTCCGACTCGATGACTGAGGATGCAGCGGTATTCGGCGGCCAGAAGAACATGTTCGACGGGCTCGAGAATGCGCTGGCGCTGTATAAGCCGGAGATGATCGCGGTCTCCACCACCTGTATGGCCGAGGTCATCGGCGACGACCTCAATGCCTTCATCGGCAACTCGAAGAAAGAAGGGCATATCCCGGCAGAATTCCCGACGCCATTCGCCCATACCCCGAGCTTCGTCGGCAGCCATACCACCGGCTGGGACAACATGTTCGAGGGGATTCAGCGCTATTTCACGCTGAATACGATGGCCGACAAGCAAGTCGGCAGCAACGGCAAGGTCAACCTGGTGCCAGGCTTCGAGACCTATCTCGGCAACTTCCGCGTCATGCATCGGATGATGCAGGAGATGGGGGTGGGCTACAGCCTGCTGTCGGACCCGACCGAGGTGCTCGATACCCCGGCCGATGGTGAATACCGGATGTATGCTGGCGGCACCAGCATCGCCGAGATCAAGGATGCCCCCAACGCCATCGACACCCTGCTGTTGCAGCCCTGGCAGTTGCCCAAGACCAAGAAGTTCTCGGAGCTGACCTGGCATCATCCGATGACCCATGTCAATGTCCCGATGGGTCTGGAATGGACTGATGAGTTCCTGATGACGGTGTCGCAACTGACCGGCCAGGCGATTCCCGAGTCGCTGGCCAAGGAGCGCGGGCGACTGGTCGATATGATGACCGACAGCCATTCCTGGCTGCATGGCAAGAAGTTTGCCCTCTATGGGGATGCCGACTTCGTCCTCGGGATGGTCAAGTTCCTGCTGGAACTGGGGGCGGAGCCGACCCACATCCTGTGCAACCACGCCAACAAGCGCTGGAAGAAGGAGGTGCAAAAGCTCCTCGACAGCTCGCCCTATGGCGTCAATGGCAATGTGCTGACCGGCCATGACCTGTGGCATCTGCGCTCGCTGTGCTTTACCGACAAGCCGGACTTCCTGATCGGCAACAGCTACGGTAAGTTCATCCAGCGCGATACCCTGCACAAGGGCAAGGAGCACGAGGTGCCGCTGATCCGGATCGGCTTCCCGATCTTCGACCGGCATCATCTGCATCGGATGACCACCTGGGGCTACGAGGGTGCGATGTACATGCTGACTACCCTGGTCAACGCGGTGCTCGAGCGCCTAGACGAAGAGACGCGTGACATGGGCGTCACCGACTTCAACTACGATCTAGTGCGCTGATGCCAAGCTGAGCGGCAGGCCGCCCCGCGGGGCGGCCTGCCGCTGCTGTATCTGGCCCCGGCGGCAATGCGAATCACTGGCAACCAGTGTGCCATGGTGGCCTGACCGGGGGGCTGGCACGGCTGCCTCGTAGACAACAACCATCATCCCGAGGTCATCCTGAGGAACCATCCATGCCGAATGTCATGATCCGCAAGCGGGAGGACGGCGGATTGCTGTTCTATGTCGCCAAGAAGGACATGGAAGAGACCATTGCCAGCATTGAGACCGACACCGCCGAGGCCTGGGGCGGGGCGGTGGAATTGACCGATGGCTCGCGCTGGTACATCGATCCCATCAGCCCACCGCCGAGCTTTCCCACCACCCTGCGTTTCAAGCGTGCCGACGACTGAGCCGCTGTTCCTGCCACCGCCGAAACCCGGAGTTCTGCCATGGCCCTGCAAATCATGCGTGACGCCTGTACCGCCTGTGGCGATTGCGAACCGCTCTGCCCGACCGGTTCCATCGCGCCCGCAAAGGGGGTCTATCGGATTGACACCGCCACCTGTACCGAATGCGAAGGGGACTTCGATCTGCCGCAATGTCTGGATGCCTGCCTGCAGGATGACTGTATCGTGCCGGCCTGATTCCGCTTCGCAGACCACAGCAACAGGCATCGCCCTTATGGCCAATGCAACCCTCCCCGACGAACTCGCCCTGCGCATCGGACTGGCCGCCCGCGCCCTGCCGGATACCGATCCGGCCCGGTTGTTGCGGGTGCTGGATGCCGCGGTGGGTCTGCCGCCGACCGCGGCCCAACTCGACGGGCTGACGGTCAAGGCGCTCAAGACCGCTGCCGACGGCGAACTCGCGGAGATCGATCAGGCTGCCCTCAAGCAGGCGCTGGCTCTACTCAAGGGGCAGGGACCGACGATCGAGCCGCCGCCGCCAGTGGAGCCCTATGCGGAGGGCGACCTGCCCGGCTCGATTCGGGTTGCCTGTGCCTCCAACGGTGGTGAGCTGCTCGATGGCCACTTCGGCTCCTGCCGGCGCTTTCTGATCTATCAGGTCGCGGCGGCCGGATTTCGGCTGATCGATTGTCGCGACATCGACGACAGTGCCGCTCCCGACGACCGCAACGATTACCGGGCCGAGCAGATCGCCGACTGCCAGATCCTGTATGTCGCCAGCATCGGTGGCCCGCCGGCCGCGAAGGTGGTCAAGCGCGATATCCATCCGGTCAAGTTTCCGGATGGTGGCAGCGCCCGCGAGCGCGTTGCCGAACTGAGCCGGGTCCTCGCCAAACATCCGCCACCCTGGCTGGCAAAGATCATGGGACAGGCCACCGAGGCGCGGGTACGCTTTGAACGGGAGACCCCCGAGGCATGATCGACGCCGCCTTCCTCGATGGCGTGCTCGCCATCATCGGGCGCGCCGGCCTCAGTACCGAGTCCGTCGCTGCGCTGCGCGACGCCTTCCCTGCGCTGCACTTCACCTATTGCCACGACGACGACATCGGCACCGGTATCGCGCCGGTGCGCACCGCCGATGGCTTCAACCTCTACCTGGTCGATGGTCGCGACCATTGCATACGCTTCACCAGCGACCTCGCCAATGCCACTGGGCTGGTGCTCGCCGAGGTTGAGCTGGACGCGCCCGCCGACCCGCCAGCCTAAGGCCACCGCGGTCGCGCCAGCGACCGACAACCTGGTCAGCGCTAAGCGCTTTGCGGTCGCGCGGCTGTCCACGCAGGTCTGCATAAAAAAAGCCCGGCGGGGAGCCGGGCTCAAGGCGTCTCGTTGGAGAGAGACGAGGAGGACCTTGACAGGTACCAGGGCAGCTTCAGCGATCTGCCCAGGCATCTTCGATTCTGTTGGCGGCTTGCCGCCGCTGCTTCCGGGAGGCCGGGGAAGCCGCGACCAGGGTATCAATGCATAAACAGGCCGCCGTTGATCGGGATGTTGGCGCCGGTGATGTAGCCATTGTCCGCGCTGGCGAGAAAGGCAATGATGCTGGCGATCTCTTCCGGCCGTCCCATCCGCCGCATCGGTACGCCGGCAACGATGGCCTCGCGTACATCGTCGCGCATTGCCAGAGTCATCGGCGTCTCGACATAGCCGGGAGAGACCGTATTCACGGTAATCCCCTTGGCCGCACCTTCCTGCGCCAGGGTCATGGTTACCCCGTGCATGCCGGCCTTCGCGGCAGCATAGTTGGCCTGGCCGAACTGGCCACGTTGCCCATTGACCGAAGCGATGTTGATCACGCGGCCGAAGTTGGCCTCCAGCATGTCTTCCCAGACATTGCGCGTGACATTGAATACACTGCTGAGATTGACTTCAATGACTGCACGCCAGTGCGCCGCTTCCATTTTCTTGAAGGTCTTGTCTCGCGTGATCCCAGCACAGTTGACCAGTACCAATACTGGCCCATGGCTGTTTTTGATCTCCGCTGCCATCCGCGCGCAGTCCTCGAAGGAGGAGACATCCGCAGCGATGGTGTCGATGTCATATCCTTCGGCGCTCTGGTCGTTCTTCCAGGCGAGGGCGGCCTCGTTCTCCGTCGGATGGTGATTGGCGACCACACGAAACCCGTCCTGGCTCAGGCGTCTGCAGATCGCCGTACCAATGCCGCCGATGCCGCCGGTCACCAGCGCCACTTTTGTCGCAGTGCTCATGGTCTTATTACCTTGGGGGTGCAAGCTAGTGGCTTTGGCGCCGTCCCCGCGGCGACCCGAAGGGTCGGCCGGGACTACTGGAGCGGCAACCGTAAGTACCGGCATCGCGCCGATCCCTGCCGGCATCCCGGCGGCAGAGGTCGCGCGACCCGGATTGGCCCTTCAGGCCGTTACCGCATTGCGTACCACATCCTTGCTGTTGCGCACGTCGGCAATCATCGCGTCGAACCAACTGCGGTAGTCATCGCGGGCCTCGGCAGCAACCTGGAGGTTGGCCTTGGACTCGGACATCAGCCGGTCGGTGATCTCCTTGGCGAGATCAACTTGGCCCTTGTAATAGTCGCTGTAGCCCTTGGCATCAGCGGCCATCGTCATCAGGCGCGCACCTTGCTCCACGAATTGGTTCATCACCTCCATCTGACGTGCAGCGATCTTCTCGACCACCTTCAGGTTCAGCTCGCCAAGGGCGGTGATACGTTCGACGCTGGTATTGGTCAAGTCATTAAAGACGTTTAGGTTGTTCTTGCCGGTCATGAGGTTGCTCCAGTTCGTTGTGCTGCGTCGATTGTTGCAGTGCAGCAATTGTTGCAGTGCACAATAGTCGCGGCCCGGTGCCTTGTCAAGGCTGCTCGGCAGGGATTTTGCCCTGGCGCAACTGCTGGGCAGCGGTCGGCGCGCAGTGATGCGGGTCCGATCTGGCGGCGCGTCCTTGGTCGAACGGTGGGGGCTTGGATTGGCCGTTGACAAGCGGGTGACCCGCGGTTCCGATGCCTCAGCGCTTACCGGCAGCGGCGCGGTCACCGATCCAGGTCGCGCTATCGTCGGGGTTGGCCGCTGGGGTATCGAGCGCATCCGTTGGCGGGTTGGCGCAGGCGGATTGGGTGCTCGCGACTGCGGCGATGCCGCTGTCGGGCGACGCAGGGTTGGTGTTGGAGCTGACCGCAGCCTCGCCGGTGGACGCGTTCTTGGGGTTGTCTGGGGATTCGGTGGCGGCTGGGCCGTTGGCCGCCACGACCTCGTCCTCGGGGAGGTCGAAGCCGGTCGCGCGCAGAAACTGCTTCTGCGCCCGCAGCCAGATCTCGATGTTCCGCTGGGTCAGCCGACCCATGACTTCAAAAGGGTTTTTCCCCCAGGCTTCGGTGAGTTGTCGCTGCTGTTCGGCGAAGGTATCGAGGGAGTGCTCCAGATAGCGGGTGAACAGGCCCTGCAGCGTGCCGCCGTAGAAGCGGATGATCTGCGCCAGCATCCCGGCGGTGAACAGGGGCTCGCCACCGGCAGCCTCTTCCTCCAGCATGATCTGCAGCAGGATGGAGCGGGTGATGTCGGCGTCGTTGGCAGTGTCGAGGACGCGGAAAGGTGCGCCGGCCATGACCAGGTCGCGGACATCAGCGAGCGTGATATAGCGGCTGAGTTCAGTATCGTAGAGCCGCCGGTTCGGGTACTTCTTGATGATCCGCTCGGTGGCCATGGACAAGGACTCCTAGCTGGCTGGTGACTCGAAGTGTAGCCCGCGGGAGTCGCGGCGGGGTAGAACGGTCGGAACGGCGGCGGGCGGCGGGGTCTGGCCGACCATGGGCTGGCAGGGGCCGCGGGGTTCCCGCCGACCCGCACGATCCTGGGTGGGCATGGTTCCTCTGCCATGATCGCCGGGTCTACCGCGCGCTGCTGCAGGGGCAATTCCAGCGAGATCGCAGGTGATTACCGGGGCGGAGTGGCTCGCGGCACCGGCGGCGGGACTGTGCTGCCGCCGGCGTCCGCGGTTACTCGCGCTCGACTGCCATCGCGACGCCCTGGCCGCCGCCGACGCAGAGGGTCGCGACACCCTTCTTGGCGTCGCGGCGCTGCATCTCGTGGAGCAGGGTTACCAGCACGCGGGCCCCGGAGGCGCCGACCGGATGGCCGAGGGAGATGGCACCACCGTTGACATTGACCTTCTCGGTATCCCAACCCAGTTCCTGGTTGACTGACAGGGCCTGGGCGGCGAAGGCCTCATTGGCCTCGATCAGGTCCAGGTCGGAGATCTTCCAGCCGGCCCGCTCCAGGCACTTGGTCGAGGCCGGGATCGGGCCGGTGCCCATGATGGCCGGGTCGACGCCGGCGCTGGCGAAGGCGACGATCCGCGCCAGCGGGGTCAGCCCTAGCGCCTTCGCCTTACTCTCGGTCATCACCACCACTGCGGCGGCACCGTCATTGATACCGGAGGCGTTGCCGGCGGTGACGGTGCCGGCCTTGTCGAAGGCCGGGCGCATCTTGGCCAGGCCCTCGGCGGTGACGCCAGCGCGCGGGAACTCGTCCTGATCGAACACGATGGGGTCGCCTTTGCGCTGCGGGATCATCACCGGGACGATCTCGTCTTTGAACTTGCCGGCCTTCTGCGCCGCCTCGGTTTTCTGTTGCGAGGCGGCAGCGAAGGCGTCCTGCAGCTCGCGACTGAGGTCGTACTTTTTGGCGATGTTCTCGGCGGTGACGCCCATGTGGTACTTGTTGAAGGCGTCGGTCAGGCCGTCGAGGATCATGCTGTCGGCCATCTTCCAGTCACCCATCTTGACGCCGTTACGCGAGCCCATCAGCAGGTGCGGTGCTTGGCTCATGCTCTCCTGACCACCAGCGATGACGATCTCGGCATCGCCGGAGGCGACCTGCTGCATGGCCAAATGCACCGCGCGCAGACCACTGCCGCAGAGCTGATTGATGGTCATAGCCGGAACCTTATAGGGTAGACCAGCATTCAGTGCGGCCTGGCGAGCGGGGTTCTGGCCAGCACCGGCGGCCAGGATTTGGCCCAGGATCACCTCGTCGATCTGGTCGGGGTCCAGTTTGGCCCGCTCCAGCAGCGCCTTGATCACCACCGTGCCCAGGTCGTGGGCCGGTAGCGACGACAGGGAGCCGTTGAAGCCGCCGATCGCGGTGCGGGCGGCGGCAACGATCACAATATTCTCGCTCATGGAACTCTCCTCCGAAGTCTTTGGTGGTCGTGGCGGGACGGACTGACGGTCCGGTGCGGGCTGCCGGCAGGCGCTCGAGAGGGGCAAGGCATTGGCCGACAGTGACAGCGCGGGAGGGCCGGCCGCTATCCGGTGGCAGAGTCTAAGCCCTTTTGTTGCGACGCACAAACTTACGTGCTAGCGTGCCTTCCCTACCACCCGAGGACCCCTGAACGGCGAAACAACGATGAGCAACAACACCTTGTTCAACGACGACTGGCTCAAACTGCAACGCGATTACTGGGAGCGCCTGGGGGACATGGCGCGTACCGCGATGGGAACGGCGACGCTGCCATCCGCGCCGGCCATGACGAATCCCTGGCAGGCGGCACTTGATCAATGGTGGAAGGCGATGTCGCCAGCGGCGCCGCCAGCGGCGCAAGACCTGATGCAACGGTTCATGGATCAGGGGAAGACCTATTTCCGCATGGCTGAGGGGTATTTGACTGCCCTCGGCAATGCTGATGCCGCCAAGTCCGGCTGGGACGCCCTCAACAAGTCGCTAGAAGATATGCAGAAGGCCTTCACCGGCGGGCTCGGCGGAACCAACTTCGGCACCGCCAACGACGATTCCATGCGGCGCATGCTCAGCATGTGGGAGATGCCTTTCGACAATTGGCAGCGCATGGCCTCGTCGCTGTCGCCGATGATGCCCGGTGACCTGCTGCGCAATATGCCCAATGCCGACCGGATGCTCTCGGCCCCGGGTCTGGGCTATACCCGTGAGGAACAGGCCCAGTATCAGCAACTGATGCGGGTGACCCTGGAATATCAGCGGTCGCTGCAGGCCTACCTCGGCTTCTTCAACCAGCTCGGCGGCAAGGCGGTGATGCGGATGCGCGAGTTCGTGCAGGGCCAGGCCGATGCCGGTAAGACCATCGACTCCGCCCGCGCGCTCTATGATAACTGGGTCGCGTGCTGCGAGGCGGTCTATGCCGAAGAGGTCAGCACGCCGGATTACGCCCGCGTCCACGGGGAACTGATCAACGCCCAAATGCGGCTCAAACGGACCCTATCGGTGATGGTGGACGAGACCCTGGGGGCAATGAACATGCCCACGCAGCGCGAGATGCGCACCCTGCAGAGCCGCCTGCAGGAGACCCGCCGCGAGAACAAGCGGCTGGCCCATCACCTCGATCAGATCAAGCGGCGGGTGGATGCGCTGCCGCCCGGCAGCGCGGTCGCCAAGACAGTGGCCGGCCAAGGGGCCGCGAGTGGCGCGGCGAGTGCCGCGACCCTGGCCCCCGCGGCGACCGGCGGTCCGACCCCGCCCCCAACCCCGCCCAAACGTCCAGCACCGCGCAAAAAGGCCCCGGCACGCACCGGCGACTG